>NZ_JASBAN010000001.1:1605000-1964506 GCF_029953305.1 Commensalibacter nepenthis
AGATTCTGCTAGTAGTGGCGAGCGAACGCGGAACAGGCCAGTGGCTTTAAAGAGGTAAGTAGAATGGTATTGAAAGACCAGTCATAGAGGGTGATAACCCCGTATACGTAATATCTTTAAAGTCCTTGAGTAGGGCGGGACACGTGAAATCCTGTCTGAACATGGGGGGACCTCCCTCCAAGCCTAAATACTCCCTGATGACCGATAGTGAACAAGTACCGTGAGGGAAAGGTGAAAAGCACCCCGACAAGGGGAGTGAAAGAGACCTGAAACCGAATGCTTACAAACAGCTGGAGCCTCTTATGGGGTGACAGCGTACCTTTTGTATAATGGGTCAGCGAGTTTCTGTTTGCAGCAAGCTTAAGCCGATAGGTGTAGGCGCAGCGAAAGCGAGTCTGAATAGGGCATTAGTTGCTGGCAGAAGACCCGAAACCAAGTGATCTAGCCATGGCCAGGTTGAAGGTGCGGTAACACGCACTGGAGGACCGAACCCACGTCTGTTGAAAAAGACGGGGATGAGCTGTGGCTAGGGGTGAAAGGCCAATCAAACTTGGTAATAGCTGGTTCTCCGCGAAATCTATTGAGGTAGAGCGTCATGTATTACCTTGGGGGGTAGAGCACTGAATGGGCTCGGGGGTCCCAAAGACCTACCAAACCTAATCAAACTCCGAATACCCAAGAGTATGAGCATGGCAGACAGACAGTGGGTGCTAAGGTCCATTGTCGAGAGGGAAACAGCCCAGACCACCAGCTAAGGCCCCTAAATGATATCTAAGTGGGAAAGGATGTGGAGATTCCAAAACAACCAGGAGGTTGGCTTAGAAGCAGCCATCCTTTAAAGAAAGCGTAATAGCTCACTGGTCTAATTAAGAAACTCTGCGCCGAAAATGTAACGGGGCTCAAGATATCTGCCGAAGCTGTGGGTGCATATTTATATGCGCAGTAGCGGAGCGTTCTGTAAGTCTGTGAAGGAGATGGGGTGACCCTCTTTGGAGATATCAGAAGTGCGAATGCTGACATGAGTAGCGACAAACAGTGCGAGAAACACTGTCGCCGAAAGTCCAAGGGTTCCTGCGCCAGGTTAATCCACGCAGGGTTAGTCGGCCCCTAAGGCGAGGGCGAAAGCCGTAGTCGATGGAAATCAGGTTAATATTCCTGAACCTGCTAGAAGTGACGAATAGAATATGTTGTCAGATCTTATTGGATTGATCTGGCTTTTGGACTATTCCAGGAAATAGCTCTAGCGGATAGACCGTACCCGAAACCGACACAGGTGGACTGGTAGAGAATACCAAGGCGCTTGAGAGAACGATGCTGAAGGAACTAGGCAAATTACTTGCGTAACTTCGGGATAAGCAAGACCGGATTGTGGGCAACCATAATCAGGTGGCACAGAGCAGGGGGTAGCGACTGTTTAGTAAAAACACAGGGCTCTGCAAAGTCGAAAGACGACGTATAGGGTCTGACGCCTGCCCGGTGCCGGAAGGTTAAGAGGAGGTGTGCAAGCACTGAATTGAAGCCCCGGTAAACGGCGGCCGTAACTATAACGGTCCTAAGGTAGCGAAATTCCTTGTCGGGTAAGTTCCGACCTGCACGAATGGCGTAACGACTTCCCCGCTGTCTCCAGCATCGGCTCAGCGAAATTGAATTCCCCGTGAAGATGCGGGGTATCCGCGGTCAGACGGAAAGACCCTATGAACCTTTACTGCAACTTTGTAGTGGCATCAGGAAAACGCTGTGTAGGATAGGTGGGAGGCTTTGAAGCAGAGGCGCCAGTCTTTGTGGAGCCATCCTTGAAATACCACCCTGAGTTTTTTTGATGTCTAACCATATCCAGTAAGCCTGGATTGGGACCCTGCATGGTGGGCAGTTTGACTGGGGCGGTCGCCTCCCAAAAAGTAACGGAGGCGCGCGATGGTGGGCTCAAGCCGGTCGGACATCGGCTGTTGAGTGCAATGGCATAAGCCCGCCTGACTGTGAGAGTGACAGCTCGAACAGAGACGAAAGTCGGCCATAGTGATCCGGTGGTTCCACGTGGAAGGGCCATCGCTCAACGGATAAAAGGTACTCTAGGGATAACAGGCTGATCTCCCCCAAGAGTCCACATCGACGGGGAGGTTTGGCACCTCGATGTCGGCTCATCACATCCTGGGGCTGGAGCAGGTCCCAAGGGTTCGGCTGTTCGCCGATTAAAGTGGTACGTGAGCTGGGTTTAGAACGTCGTGAGACAGTTCGGTCCCTATCTGCCGTGGATGTCGAGACTTGAGAGGATTTGCCCCTAGTACGAGAGGACCGGGGTGAACATACCTCTGGTGTACCGGTTGTTGCGCCAGCAGCACCGCCGGGTAGCTAAGTATGGAAAGGATAACCGCTGAAAGCATCTAAGCGGGAAACCCCCCTCAAAACAAGGTCTCATTACGGGCCGTGGTAGACCACCACGTTAATAGGTCAGGTGTGAAAGCATGGAAACATGTGCAGCTAACTGATACTAATCGCCCTTGCACTTACACTATAAAACACACATACACTCATATCAGTCACTCTTATAAAATAACCAATTCCAATTAACCAACCATACACTCACAATACCAACCAACACACAAGGGTATATTAGATGACCTGGTGGCAATGGCGGGGAGTGAACCACCCGATCCCATCCCGAACTCGGCCGTGAAAACCCCCAGCGCCCATGATACTATGTCTTAAGGCATGGGAAAGTAGGTCGCCGCCAGGTCTTCTAATATACCCCCCTCTAAATATAAAATAATCCCCATTAAACTAAACACTCAGTTTAAACTTTCTATTACTATTATAAATAAAATAGGATTATCATTTATACTCTGTCCAATATACCTCGCAGAGTAAGAAAATAACGATCTGAACTATCCTTCAAAATAAAGAACGATAACTCTCAGATCTAAAATTAACTGAGATTAACTCAATTCATGTTAATTCAGTTCTCATATGCCAATAGGGAAATCATGCATCCCTCAACTACAAAGGCATATACACCCCTGCGGGGTGGAGCAGCCCGGTAGCTCGTCAGGCTCATAACCTGAAGGTCAGAGGTTCAAATCCTCTCCCCGCTCCCAATCAAATACATGTATAATCTGTAAGAATTAATCGCGTCGTTTACAGATTTTGTTTAAAATAACCATCTAAAACCTCATAGGGAAATTAATTAACTATGTTCGATTATGTCATGACAAATGCTCGTGTATATAAGGTCGTTAAAGATAGGTTTTGCAATCTTATTGGGTAATTATCTAAAGCCTGCGTTGCATAAACATGTGTTTTATTTTCACTATCTACTTCAAAACTATATTGTCTAGGATAATTTAAATATTGTTTTGTGTAAGATCATATAGTTAAATAGACTAATTTTATCGTATAACAGTTAACTTCTGATATTTATAAGTATAAATTATATTATTGATATAATAATTTATAAATTTTAAATGTATTTCAAAGTAATTATTGAAATAATTATTATAATATTACTATTTTTATAAATATATATGTTATAATAACATCATAATAATAATTTATATTACATATTTTATTTATAAAAGGATAGTTTTATTATGGTATTTACAGTAAATGTTAATAAAAAATTGAGGAATATTTTATTAGGAAAAAATGGTTTGTTAAAGGAGGTGAATGGTATAAACGGTATGCCCATTTCTGTTGCACCAGGGTTTCCAGATTTAGAAGATCAATTTAATCAAATGGGTATTACGCATATTTGATTGCATGATTGTTTTGGGATTGGTGATATTGATAATGGTTTTAATGTTACGCATTCAAATATTGATCAGTTAATGATAAACGTTCCTTCTGACCAACAACTTAAAGCAAAACAATTTATTGCTGATTATGCGAATAAAAGAACAATTTTTCCGTATGCTGCTGTTGGTATGCGTAATAACGATCTTACACAAGCTTTAAAAGGTGCGAATTATCAAATTACAGATGATGCTATTCGTCGTATTATGAATAATAATGTCAATGTGAACCCTGGTAAGCTTCAACGACAAATGATGTTTCGCATTGGGCGGACACTTGATGGTGGGTATGAGCCTCCCGAAAATTTTGATATTTATGCGTCGCTAGTTTCTAAGTTAGTAGAGCGTTATTCTTTAAACTATAAAGCGACTGGTTTGCCAAGAAAAGTTACATATTGGGAAATATGGAACGAACCAGATTTAATATTTTTTTGGAATAATAATACACCACAGGTTTTCTATGAATTTTATAGTAAAATAGCAAAAGCTATTAAAGCAGTTGACCCAATAGCGAAAGTAGGTGGGGCAGCTGTTGCTTTTGCATATAATCTCGATGGGGCATATATTGATGGCTTGCTTGGTTATTGTAAAACAACTGAGACTCCGATTGATTTCCTTTCTTGGCACTATTACCATAGCGAACCACAAAGTATTATGGATGTTGGCTATCATATCCAAAAAACTTTAAATAAATATGGTTACAATGATATTGAAAGTCACTGTACAGAATGGAATTCTACCGCAATAGGAACTGTGAATAGTTTAACGAAACTACAATCTGCGCAGAATGCTGCATTTTTGACATCAGTGTTAATATGTATGCAATATTCTAAAATTGATAAAGCATATTATTATCGTGGTGATGGCGCATCTTTTGGTCTGTTTAATGACCAATTTAATCCACAAAGTTGGCCCAATAAGAATTTTTGTACATACGCTGCGCAGGGATTTAATTTATTTACACGCATGTTTGAAACCCCTTATATATTAACCCAAGATAATAATTTTGATACTGGATTAACAACACTTGTTGGCGAAAACGAGGTGGGGAACAAGATCAATATTTTGGCTGCTAATTTTGAAATAGATACGAATTTTATCGACACCAATTTGCCGCCGAATGGCTATTCTTTGTATCAACAATATTATTTAGATTCAAATAGAACAACAAATCAATTAAATGATGATTGGAGCAAAGCTCATTGGTTCGGGGGAGTTGATCCTAGTACTATTCTGTATGATAATGAAGTTCGACAAAAAAAATTGATGCTTCAATTGCCTGTTATTGGGACGTTACCTACAAGAAATATCAGTTACGATCAAAGTCACACAGGATTGACTGTCAATATCACAAATATTGCAGAAAATTATAAAATCACAGCATATCTTATCAAAGAAGGTGGTCGCCTTGATCGTATGACACCAGAAAACGTAACGGCATCTGTGAATAGCTCTCTGATCAATAATGTTTTGTCGATTACGGATTTGGGGGTCACTCCATCAACTGTGACATTATATACTATTGATTTCACAGGTTAAGAGTGATCCCATATAAAGAACTTTTTTAAAAATAATGATAAATTTCTTTTTTTTAATAATAATTAGAGTGGAAAATTATCATTCAAAATATTATTTAGTTTATTGAGTGTATTCAATATTGTTGAGTGAATTTGAAGTATGTATTTTATTTAAAAATGTTATTGGTTTACACTTAATAAATATTATGGATAGTATCCATGGTTTACAACATTGAAAATAATAAATATTACACATGATAGAACTTTTTGAAATTATAGGAATAGGGCTCATTACCCTTTTACCTTTGGCAAACCCTTTAACGGCGGTTGCTTTGTTTCTTAGCTTAACTGAGGATATGAATCAAAAAACACGTAATCAGCAAGCACTGATGGCGGGTGTCTATGTTTTTCTTATTATGATTGTGACATGGTACGCGGGTCAGCTCGTTATGAATACGTTTGGTATTTCTGTGCCAGGGCTGCGCATTGCGGGTGGGCTTATCGTTTGTTTTATTGGTTTCCAAATGCTGTTTCCTGTCAAGAAGTTGCATGAGGTGCCAGAAGTTCATTCTGTGACAGCAGAATTGAAAAAAGAACCCGATACGAATATTGCTTTTGTTCCTTTGGCAATGCCTGGAACAGCAGGACCTGGAACGATTGCAATGATTATCAGCAATGCATCAGCCGTAAAGCAACCAACGGTACATATCTCCGAGTGGGTTATTTATGTTGCTCCAGTGGTGGTGTTTTTTATTATTAGTGCTTTATTGTGGATTTCTTTGCGCAGTTCAATGGTAATTATGCGCATTATTGGAAATAGTGGTGTACAGGCAATATCGCGGTTAATGGGATTTTTGTTGGTATGTATGGGGGTTCAGTTTATTATTAATGGTTCTTTGGATGTTGCAGCGAGCATACATTAAGTTTTTTTAATGGGATCACAACCTCTTGAATTGACCAAATAGCCGGCTTTTGATTTCCTGCTTGAATAAATTGGTTTTAAGGGTTTAAAAAAATGTTTCGTAAAAGTAATTATAAAATATCTTCTGCTTTAATGGTAATTACTTTTTTGTCTGTAACCTATACGGAAAAAGCGGACGCGCAACAATCTTTTCAATTGAAAAAAAGTACGACACTTCAACCAATTGATCGTAACGGCGCTAACGAGGATCCGTCTAAAGAGTTGTTATTTAGCGGATTAAATCATTACTTGAACCAATATGGAATTCAGTTGGGATTAAATTGGGTTACTGAAACTGCTGGGGTTGTCAGTGGTGGTAAGCGCAAAGGTGCTGATTTTACCCAACAAATTGCTTTTTCAGTTGATGTTGATTGGGAAAAGATTATCGGTTGGAAAGGTTTTTCAACTCATGCAATTATTATGAATCGTTCTGGACGTAATGCCAGTGCTGATTATGTAGGGGATTCGCAAATCCAAGCACAAGAAGTTTACGGGGGCGGGTATGCCCGTCTGGTTCGTATGTATGATTTATATGGTGAACAAAAATTATGGCATGACAAGATTGATATCAAGATCGGACGTATGAGTGTTGGTGATGATTATGCACATAGTGCGATTGCGTGTCAGTTTATTTTATTGACCACTTGTGGACATCCCAGAAGCACACAATCTCAACAAGGGTTTTCTGATTGGCCAGGTGCTGTTTGGGGAGGACGTATTTTATATAAAATAACTTCACAAGCTTATATACAAGTTGGCGCGTATCAAAGTACTCCTTGGCCTCAAGGAGGCAGAACGGGTTGGGATTGGGGAACATCACAAACAACAGGCGCTTTTGTCCCAGTAGAAGTTGGATATAATCCTGATATTGGTAAAGATCATTTGGTTGGGCATATTCATGTGGGTGCTGGGATTGACAGCAGCCGTTTTGAAACATGGTCTTCACAAGTAACGGGTTCAGGTAAAAAGGATAATCGTTTTCAATTTTGGATTCAAGCTGACCAAATGGTTTATCGTAATGATCCTGTGGAAGACCATGGGTTATACGTGATAGCGAATTATGGGCATGATGCAGCCACGACATCTACGTTTAAAGATTTTTATAATATTGGTGTTTTAGACCGTGGATTTTGGAAATCACGATCTTACGATCAATTTGGGTTAATGCTGACCTATTATACAGTGCCACGTGCTTTAAGTAGAGCACAACAATATCAAATTAATAATGGAATGGTCACAGGTGCTAATGGAATCTTTAACGGTTTATTGAACGGTGCACCTGGGGTTCAAACCAACAGTTTGTTATTCGAAGCCAATTATGGCATAGCAGCCTATCGTGGGGTGATGTTGATGCCAATTTTTGAATATTTTCATAATGTTGCTGCGACAAAAAGCACTTATAAAGATGCGGTCGTGTTTGGTTTAAAAACAAACGTTACTTTTTAGGGAAACTATTGTATAAATAACTGCTATTCGTTCGTTGAATTGATATCGTATTTAAAAATTTGACACGATTACATAAAATGAAACAGCGGTATTGAACAAAGTGATTAAAAAAATAATTTTATCAGGAGCAGCATTTTTATTGCTAGGAGCATGCAATCCTGAGATGGGGCGATTGCCTCTCGAAAGTGATGTTGGTTGTTTGCGCAAAGAATTATCTTCAGATATGCATTTATCTTTTCAAACAGCTGCCAATTTTTGTCAAAAAAACGATCATGGTGTGCCGTTGCCCTTGAATTTAAAAGGTGCATTGGATCTTCAAGTGCAGGCAGAGCGAGCCAATATTGCGTATATAAATTAAATATGTTCACGCTTTAATTTTTCAAGCAACAAAAACTGGTTTTTTGAATAATGAAACAACCAAAGAACCACAAGAAATCAATAAAAAAACTTGGAAACTGCGTTAATATATGTATTATTTGGGCGTAGTTAATGAAATTACTTAATTTTATATAGGATAAAAATGGTGCCGACACTCGGAATTGAACCGAGGACCTACTGATTACGAATCAGTTGCTCTACCCCTGAGCTATGTCGGCTTGTATATTTTGCTTTTTATATAGGAGCTGAGCATAGACTGCAAGGGTGATAAAAGATTTTTTTTGTAAGTTTATTACAAAATTTATAGATTTATCACAGTATCTATGTTTGCTTGTAAATAAAAAACGATATGTAAGATACATTGACATTGAAACAAGTTGTCAGGTTCACAGTTGATTAAGAGAGATTTTGTGTTAGAGAGTAAAAAAATAAACGAAGCGATACGCATCGTTGATCAAGTGGTGGAATGCCCATCTTGTGGATTAGTGCAAAAATATCCAGAGGTAAAACATGGTGAATTGGTCGCATGTCATCGATGTGGGCTTGAACTTTTTCGACATCCGATCAGCCGGCAATGGGCAGTTCCTTTTGCCTTTGCGATATCATCAGCGATTTTATACGTGATGATGGTGTCGTTTCCCTTATTATCTGTGAATATTTATGGACGAACAAATTCGCTGGGTATTTTGAAAGGTAGTATTGAATTTATGCATCAGAGCTTGGGAAGTGTAGGAGCTTTGGTGGGATTAGTTGTTGTTGTCTTTCCCATTATTATTATCGGTTTGATCCTTAGCATTTTGTATTATTCACGGTTTTTGACATTGCCGGCTTTTTTCCCGAAATTATTGCATTTATACCGATTATTACGACCTTGGTCGATGATTGAAGTCTATATTTTGGGGGTTTTCGTTGCTTATACAAAACTTGTAGGCATGGCTTATGTTGAAATTGATTATTCATTATATGCTATGGTTTTGCTGATGATTACCATGAGCATCACGGATGCGAGTACTGATTTTGCTATGTTGTGGGAACGATGTGCTATTCACAAAATAATGGTTTATCGTGAAAAACAAGTAGAAGTCAGCCATTATCATGCTGATATTTTACCCGAAAATGACTATCTGGCTTCATGTGAATGTTGTGGTTTGGTTTTTACAACCGACACTCGGATTCAAGAAGAGGAACAGCTTGGGATATGTCCTCGATGTGGAAAAAATATCCATAAACGTAAACCAAATAGCTTGAATCGGTCGTTGGCTTTGTTAATTACAGCTTTTGTTTTTTATATCCCAGCCAATCTCTATCCTATTATGAGTACAACAATGATGGGTAGAGTGAGCAGCCATCAAATCTTTGGCGGGGTTGTAGAGCTATGGCAAAGTCAGATGATTCCTTTGGCTTTATTGGTGTTTGTTGCCAGTATTGCTGTGCCTGTTTTAAAAATATCAGGCATAGGATTGATGATTGCTGCGTGCTTAATACGATCAAAAAAATGGCTGGTGATGAGGTCTAAATTATTTCGTGTCATTACCTTTATTGGTCGTTGGTCTATGATTGATGTCTTTATGATTTCCATTCTAATTGCATTAATTCATTTTGATGCGTTGGCAACAGTGCATGCCCATATTGGTATTTTGATGTTTGCTGCTGTGGTCGTGGTTACAATATTTGCAGCAGATACGTTCGATCCCCGTTTAATGTGGGATTATGCCAAAATGAATGAGTCTCGATCCAGTCATACAACAGCAGATAAAAATTAAGTTTCTATACAATTCGTATAAATAGTATTAACATTCAGTAAAAGAAATATGTCTAACAATAATAATGATCAATTACCCTTGGCACCAACACGAAAGATCAAGTTCTCCTTGGTGTGGGTTGTTCCTATTTTAGTCGCTGTACTAGCGATTTATCTGGGATGGAAAGCGATTTATAACGCAGGACCTACGATTACAATTTCATTTGAAACGGCTGATGGAATCGTCAGTGGACAAACACAAGTAAAAAATAAATCGGTTGTTTTAGGTACGGTTAAAAGCGTAAATTTAAGTCAAGATATGCGTCATGTTGATGTGCAAGTTGCGATGACAAGACGTGCTGCCTCTGTGATTTCAAGCAATGCACGCTTTTGGGTTGTTCGACCCCGCTTTAATGGTGCCAATATTTCAGGTCTAGAAACTTTGATTAGCGGTGCTTATATTGCGTTTGATCCAGGAAATTATAAAGTTGGCAAACGACAACGCTCCTTTGTGGGACTGGAATCACCACCTGGAGTGCGTTCTGGGCAACCTGGAACTACTTATACCCTTGCCACTAATAATCTAGGATCTTTGGGAGAGGGCGCGCCTATTTTCTATCGAGATACTGTGGCGGGCGAAGTGTTGAGTTACGACATGCCCAAGGGCGGTGTTGGACCGATTTTATTGCATATTTTCCTAAAAAAACCTTATGACAGCTATTTGCACCCTAATAGTGCTTTTTGGAATGTATCGGGGATTAAATTTGGTTTTGGTGCGACAGGGTTAAATATTGAATTGCAATCTATTCAGGCATTAATGTCTGGAGGTGTTGCTTTTGATGAATTAGATAGACCTTTGGTGGCAGATAAAGAGCATCAAAATAATGAGATCGTTCCTGCCAATACGCAATTTAATCTATATACCGATAGAGATGCTGCGGAAAATGCACGCTATCAAGATAATGTGCATCTTGTAACTTATGTAACGTCTTCGGTAAAAGGGTTATCCAAAGGAAGCAGAGTAACTTTGTTCGGATTACAGATCGGAACCGTACAGAATGTTGCATTAATTATTGATCGTGCCGCCAATAAAACCCGTGCAAAAATCACTATGGATATTCAACCCGACCGTGTTTTTTCATTTCAAAAAAAGTATGATTCTGCAACATTGGCTTTGATTACGAAATCATTGATTGCAAATGGAATGAGAGCAAGTGTCGCCAGTGATAATTTCTTGTTTGGCAGCTCTTTAATTTCATTGAATTTTGTTGATGCGAAGAAACTTATTATCCCGCAAAAAGAAGGCGATGCCTTGGTTATTCCAAGCCAAGCAGGGGGTATGGATGGGATTATGGCTTCTATGTCAACAGTTGCATCAAAATTGGCAGCAATGCCGTTGGATCAGTTGGGTGAAAATCTTAATAACCTCATGGCACATGCTGATGATCGTTTGAATAGTCCAGATGTGACCAAAACGTTAAAAGCAATGCGCCAAACGATGCAAAATATGAGCGATTTGAGTAAGAAAGTGAATAATGGAGCCTCTCCTTTACTAAAGGAATTGCCAGAGATGAGTCGCCAGCTAGATCAAACCTTAAAGAATGCGAATAAATTACTGGGCAGTTATGGTGGTAACACAGATTTCCATCGTAATTTACAAACAATGATTGTTCAGTTAAGCGAAACAGCAAGATCTTTGCGTTTTCTTAGTGATTTTATGACACAACATCCATCTGCTCTTATAACAGGACGTAAATAATGACCAGTTTTAACATAACAAACAGAGTATCGCGCCGTCATCTTTTGAAAACTGTTATGGGCGGGTCTCTTTTAGCCGTAACGGGTAGCGCATTAGCTGCATGCAGCAATTCTGGTCCGACATATTACACGCTTTCCCCTGTACAGGGCAGAGTTTATAATACGAATTCTTCTATTATAGAAGTCAGAACGCCTTCTTTAGCAGGATTTTTAGATAAGGATCGGATTGTTTCAGAAATTAGTAATAACAAATTGACATTATCTTCTTCTGATGCATGGGCGGATAATATTACCAATATGATTGGTCGGGTGATGATGCTAGATCTTGCCCAACGTCTGCCTAACTCACGTGTATTCTTGCAAAATCAAGCAACACAAACAGTCCCACAAGTTTATGTTGAAATGGATATTTCCAGATTCAACCAAGATGCAAGGGGTAAAGCGGTGGTCACTGCTGATTTAGTGATTCGACCTGAAGGGGATAAGCCTGCTCGTTTGAATCGTTTATTGACTTTAGAAAAGGCTCCTGCCGATAGTAGCACGCAAGCATTGGTCGTTGCATTAAGCGAGATGTTGGGCGAGATCGCAGATATGGCGGCGGGAAACCTTGTAAACATACCTGTTACGTCTGAACGTTACTAATTTATATCCTATAGATATGTATTGAAAAGGAAGCTTAGGCTTCCTTTTTTGTAATAGGAACATATTGAGATAATGGATGAATTATATATGTGGATAATATTAGATACAGCTGGCATTCAAGGAAATGAAAAAGGTGTTATTCTTTTGGAAGAGGAGTAATTTAGGGGCTCGTATAACGTTAGAAAGATGTGAGCAATATAATACCATTACAATAGGGATTTATGGTGTTGTGGTCCATACAGTTTTTTGCGACCAAGATTCGAGCTATAAGCTATATAAGGAAATGAAAAAAGATATTCAGGAATTTCTTGCACGGGAAACGACTGAAATAGAGAAACTACAATTTTATGAATTTTTTACTAAAAACTATTAAAAAAGCGCTTTGAACTATTAAAGCGCTTTTAAAACTTACTATTATAATTTTTCGACTTGATTATATTCAAGTTCTACAGGTGTTGAGCGACCAAAAATAGAAACGCTGACTTTCAAACGACCTTTTTCTGTATCTACTTCTTCAACGACACCGTTAAATGAGGTAAATGGACCGTCAGAAACTCTGATTTGCTCACCCACTTCGAAATTGACAGAAGGACGTGGACTATCCGTCCCTTCCTGAGCTTGTTTCATAATTTGCTCGGCCTCTGCGTTAGAAATAGGAGAGGGGCGCATTCTGTTACCCAGAAAGCCTGTGACTTTGGGAGTATCTTTGACTAGATGCCAAGCTTCGTCTGTCATTTCCATTTTTACTAGCACATAGCCTGGGAAAAATTTACGCTCTGTTTGAATTTTTTGACCGCGTTTAACTTCAATTACTTCTTCAGAAGGAACCAAAATCTCTTCGATTTGACCTGTTAAACCTTTTTGTTCTGCTTGTTCTTTGATTTGCTGAACGACTTTTTTTTCAAATCCAGAATAAACGTGAATGACGTACCATCTTTTTGCCATGACTGGCTTAACCCCCTATAAGCCAAACAAAGATTGAATACCAAAGCCGATGACTTGGTCTACAATAAAAAAGAATGCGGAAGCCCCAGCGGCCATGGCAAGCACGGCGGCTGTTGTGACTAATGTCGTGCGACGTGTTGGCCAAGTAACTTTCCTGGCTTCACTACGAACGTCACGCAAAAATTTCGTGGGATTGACCGACACGAAACACCTTTCCTAATTCAAAATAGTACAACATATTATATTGATGAATATAATATATCCGTACGGTTAAAGGACAAGATGAATGTGATTACATTCATGAAATACTATACGTGTCTTTTGGCAGGGGTGGAGGGTCTCGAACCCGCAACCTCCGGTTTTGGAGACCGGCACTCTAGCCAATTGAGCTACACCCCTGCATGATCACTGTGTGACTTTAAACTAGAATCACTCTTTTTGCAAGAACGATCATTTAAAATCATGATTAGGAGAAAAAGCAATGAATTTGATCGAAAGTCAAGAAAAAAATAAACGAAAAAATATTTTTCTATAAAATTAAAAAAAAGACTTGATCTGATAAAAATTTTTGCTAAAAGAGTGTTACATTAGTTGAATGTTTGTATAAACATCATCAATATCCTTGGTATAAGCGGGCGTAGCATAGTGGTAATGCAGTAGCCTTCCAAGCTTCTGAGGAGGGTTCGATTCCCTTCGCCCGCTCCAAATCTTCCCTAAATAATTAAATATAAAATAAGCATAAATTATGCTTGTGGCTTGTGCATTCCTTCTTTCAGTATTTGATGATGCTTTAATATCGATGGCTTAGTAAAATGTCATACGATAAGGCAAAAATGTCATTATGGTGCGGATGATTTTCCTAAAGAGCCATCAATTATTCAAGGTGGTGTTGATTTATTCAATAACGTCAATAAAAAATCAGAAGATTATTCTGTATTAGACCTATTATTTAATTTTAATGATGGCGGCTTGATTGACGAGGATTTTAATCAAGAAGATGCTGAATTTGCTGATGTTTATTATGATGATAAACTGCCATTTTCCAAAAAATATGGATCTTATTTACAAGATTATTGTAGTTTAGATATGCCTTTCTTGAGGGTGCCAAAGAAGAAAGTTATTATTATATTCATTTCTCAAGTGAAAATGGTGTGAAAGTAAAAGTGCTGTTCGACCAACTCTATCAACAATTTATGGATTTGCAGTGTAAATCATAGCTTTTTGTAGAAGAGATTGTAATAAATATGGCGTGACGAAGAGAAGTGTTTGAAAAGGAATTACACTATTTTTAAAAACTCATTTGGTGAAGTATCGTTATTTGTGAGTGAATGGAAACTATATTTCTATTGATAATAAAAAAGGATTTAAAGCAAAAATTAACTGGCAATATTTGAATGTAGGTATGGAATATGCTTGGTCTTTATTTATGGTTGATGCTGATATGATGTCTTTTACCAATTAATTAGATCCGCCTTACCCTTCCAATTTAGCGAATAGCCGACTTATTGATGATATTCTTGAATATCCAAATTGTTATGCGTTTCCACTTTTGATGGCTTTGTATATCATTCAAGAGAATCGTTTGAGTAAAGAGTATATAGATTGGGAGATGTTGTTGAGTGAGGGTAAATCAGGTTATTTTAATGATATATCTTTGAAAATTTCTTTGAATACGATGATTGCACAACAATGGATCAAAGGGGATATGAATAGTCTGTGATATAATGAAATGTGGTTCAAGCATTTAGGTGAATATTTAGTCTCTACTTTTTGTTACTTAAAGATCAAGTTATAAAATAATTTATCATTTATACTTGATCTTCCTTATTTTGACTGTTCTGGGGCTTTTCTTTTTGTAAAAAATCTTTTATCTAACACACAAGTTTAAAGTTACGGGTTTTGTGGTTTTGCGCTGGGGAAAAGATGTTAAGTCGTACAGACTTGCAACAGTCCAGAATTAAACGATGGGCAAAGTGCTTTTTAGTTTTTGTTTTTGATATGGTTTGGTATAGAGTATGTTTTTTATAAACATCTATCCATAATTGTTGGGAAGGTAAAGAAAGCTATATGGCTTTGTTACACTATTCTAGAAGAGAAATGAAAGAATAAACGAAGTGAGTACCGATGCAACAATGGCTGCTGGTGCAGCGTCAACTTTTGCGGCAAATGATCTCAAAGGTCGTTATGCTATTGCTCTTTACGAGTTGGCTGAAGAAGAGCGAGTTTTGAATGAAGTCGTTAGTGAAGTTGAAAATCTGTTAAAAATTATCAACGAAAGCGAATTGTTAAGAGAAGTGTTAAATAATCCTTCTTTTGATACAGCGCAAAGCCGTGAGATTATTGTCGGCACATTAAAACAAGCTGGATTTGGTCAATTGCTGCAAAATTTTGTTGGCGTAATTGCGAATAATCGTCGGCTTGCAAGTTTAAAATCTATTTTATTAGCTTTTTTTGCCTTGGTTGATTTTCGTCGTGGCGTAACAACGGCACAAGTCACCACAGCGCATCCTTTGACGGACAAACAACGTGCCCAGTTAAAAGATCGCTTGGCTCAAGTAGGGTATAATAAAGTAAATATACAAGAGCGTATTGATACAAAGTTACTAGGCGGCTTTGTCGTACGCATTGGGGCTCAGCTCTATGATGCTAGCCTTAAATCTCGTCTTAATCGTCTACATAATGTTATGAAGGGAGCCGCGTGATGGAAATCCGTCCCGCAGAGATTTCGGACATCCTTAAAAAACAAATTGCGTCCTTTGATAAAGAGTCTAACGTTGAGGAAACAGGAATTGTTTTGTCTGTTGGTGACGGTATTGCATTGGTTTATGGCCTGCAAAACGTCATGGCGGGTGAATTAGTATCCTTTGGCAATGGTGACTTGACAGGGATGGCATTGAACCTTTCCAGCGATCACGTTGGGGTTGTTATTTTCGGTAATGATAGCCAAGTGCGTGAAGGGGATACTGTTTCTCGTACGAATCGTGTGATTGATGTTCCTGTTGGAAAAGGTCTTTTGGGTCGTGTTGTTGATGGTCTTGGAAATCCAATTGATGGCAAAGGTCCATTAAAAGACGTTGAACGCCGTTTGGCAGAGGTAAAAGCTCCTGGCATTATGCCTCGTCAATCTGTATGTGAGCCGATGTTGACAGGTATCAAAGCGATTGATGCTTTAGTTCCTATTGGACGTGGGCAACGTGAATTGATTATTGGGGATCGTCAAACAGGAAAATCAACTGTATTGATCGACACCATGATTGCGCAAAAGAAAACCAACGCGTTAAATGATCCAAAGAAAAGCCTGTATTGTATTTATGTTGCTATTGGACAAAAACGTTCAACAGTGGCTCAGGTTGTTCGCACGCTTGAAGAACAAGGCGTTATGGAATATTGTATCATTGTTGCAGCAACAGCTTCTGATGCTGCTCCTATGCAATATATTGCTCCTTATGCAGCGGCTTCTATGGGTGAATATTTCCGTGACAACGGAATGCACGCATTAATCAGCTATGATGATTTGTCAAAACAAGCGGTTGCTTATCGCCAAATGTCATTGTTGCTACGCCGTCCACCTGGACGTGAAGCCTATCCTGGGGATGTGTTCTATTTGCATTCACGTTTGTTGGAACGCGCTGCGAAAATGTCTGATGAATATGGTGGTGGTTCATTGACAGCATTGCCTGTGATTGAAACACAAGCGGGTGACGTTTCTGCATATATTCCGACCAACGTGATTTCAATTACCGATGGTCAGGTTTTCTTGGAAACGGATTTGTTTTACCGTGGTATTCGTCCTGCGGTCAACGTGGGAACATCTGTTTCTCGTGTGGGTTCAGCAGCGCAAACCAAAGCAATGAAACAAGTTGCAGGTAGTATTAAATTAGAACTAGCACAATATCGTGAGATGGAAGCATTTTCGCAGTTTGCGTCTGATCTTGATGCGTCTACCAGAAAATTATTGGCTCGTGGTGCACGGTTAACAGAATTATTAAAGCAACCTCAAAATTCTCCTTATACAATGGAAGAAGAAGTCGTTGTTTTATATGCTGGAACACGTGGATACACAGATGATATTGCAGTCGATAAAATTGCTCATTTTGAAAAACTATTTATCGAAGTCATGCGTTCTTCTGGTTTAGATATTCTTAATGGAATCCGTGATGCTGCTCAAATTACCAAGGAATTGGAAGAAAAATTGGTGGCATTCTTAAAAGATTTCGTTCTTAAGTTCAAGCAAGTTTAAGGAGCATTGCAATGGCTTCTTTAAAGGAATTACGCGCGCGAATTAACAGCGTTAAATCGACTAAGAAAATTACCAGTGCTATGAAAATGGTTGCTGCGGCAAAGATGAATCGTGCTGAAAAACGTTCACGTGAAGCAAAGCCTTTTGCAACAACCATGCAACGCATCTTGGTTAATTTAAAAGAATCTCTGGGCGATCGTCCTGGTTTGCCAAAATTATTGGCAGGGACAGGCAAACAAGATATTCATTTAATTATTCCAATGAGCAGCGATCGTGGCTTGGCGGGTGGATTTAACGGTAATATTAATCGTGCGACACGTGACTTGGTTGAAAAGCTTCTTAAACAAGGGAAAAAAGTAAAAATTTGCCCTGTTGGGTTTAAATCTTACATTTATTTTCGTGGTGAATATAAAGACCTCGTTGTTGGACCCGAAGGTGGCGATCATCGGTTGGGCAATGTAACATTTGAAACGGCTAATCAAATTGCCAGTTTCATTGAAAAAATGTTGCATGAAGAACAATGTGATGTGTGCACCGTGGTTTATAACCAGTTTAAGAATGTTATGTTACAAGTTCCAACGGAACTGTCGTTGATTCCTTTGAATATTGCTGCGACTGAGAAAAAAGAAGAAACCTTGGACGAAAAGCTAGCTGTTCATACGGAGCAATTACAGGCTGAATATTTGTTTGAACCAGAGCCAGAGGAAGTATTACATCGCTTGCTTCCACAAAATCTTCGGGTTCAATTATTTTCAGCCATGCTTGAAACCAATGCTGGAGAGCAAGGCGCTCGTATGACGGCTATGGATAGTGCGACACGTAATGCAGGTAAAGCGATTGATAAGTTGAGCTTACATTACAACCGTACTCGTCAAGCAAATATTACGAATGAACTTGCCGAGGTTATATCAGGTGCAAATGCTGCCTGATTGTTATAATTATTCTGCTAGGAGCTGACCCTATTATGTCGGAAACCGCAATTGAAGAAAAAAACGCAGCATATACTGATTCATCAGCGGGGAATCAGGCTGCATCTAAAAGTAACTCTGTAGGTCGCGTCACCGAAGTCAAAGGTGCTGTTGTTGACGTGCAATTTACTGGTGATTTGCCTTATATTTTGAACGCATTAACTTGTAAAGTTGGCGATCGTAATTTGGTATTAGAAGTCGCACAAGAAATTGGGGATAACCAAGTTCGTTGTATTGCGATGGATTCTACCGATGGTATGGTTCGTGGAATGGAAGTTGCTGATACAGGACATCAAATTCGTATGCCTGTTGGTAATGAAACATTGGGTCGTATTTTAAACGTTATTGGTGAACCTATTGATGAACTAGGTCCAATTAACGCTAAAAGCTACTCGCCGATTCATCGTGAAGCACCTTCTTTTGAAGAACAAAGTGCAGCAAGTGAAATCTTGGAAACAGGTATTAAAGTTGTTGACTTGCTTTGCCCGTATCTTCGTGGGGGTAAAGTTGGCTTGTTCGGTGGTGCTGGTGTTGGTAAAACCGTTTTGATTCAAGAGTTGATTAACAATATTGCAATGAGGCATGGTGGTGTGTCTGTGTTTGCTGGTGTTGGTGAAAGAACTCGTGAAGGTAACGATTTGTATCACGAAATGAAAGATGCTGGCGTTATCAAAATTGATGGAAGTAACACCGATGGTTCAAAAGTTGCTCTTGTTTATGGGCAAATGAATGAACCCCCTGGGGCACGTGCTCGTGTTGCTTTATCTGGTTTGACTGTTGCTGAATATTTCCGTGATGAAGCGGGACAAGACGTATTGTTCTTCGTTGATAATATTTTCCGTTTTACCCAAGCGGGCTCTGAAGTATCTGCATTGTTGGGTCGTATTCCATCTGCTGTGGGGTATCAACCTACATTGGCAACGGAAATGGGTAATTTGCAAGAACGTATTACCTCTACGAAAAAAGGTTCTATTACGTCAGTGCAAGCCGTTTATGTGCCTGCTGATGACTTGACAGATCCTGCGCCTGCAACCACTTTTGCTCATTTGGATGCAACAACTGTGTTGAACCGTTCGATTGCTGAACTTGGGATTTATCCTGCGGTTGATCCCTTGGATTCTACCTCTCGTTCATTGGATCCACGTATTGTTGGTGAAGAACATTATGAAGTTGCACGTAGCGTTCAAAAAATTCTACAAAACTATAAATCTTTGCAAGACATCATTGCAATTCTAGGAATGGATGAGTTATCTGAAGAAGATAAAAAAGTTGTTTCACGTGCACGTCGTATTCAACGTTTTCTTTCTCAGCCTTTCCATGTTGCTGAAGTCTTTACGGGTATGTCTGGTAAACTGGTTCCAGTTAAAGATACTGTACGTTCCTTTAAAGAAATTATTGATGGTAAGCATGATGATTTGCCAGAAGCAGCGTTCTATATGGTAGGAACCGTTGATGAAGCAATTGCAAAGGCAGAAAAAATGAAACAAGATGCTAAATAAGCATTTTGTACAGCTATAAAGGAAGACAGTAATGTCGATACAACTTGAAATTGTCAGCCCAGAGAAAGTTGTCGTTTCTCAAAAGGTCGATATGGCTGTTTTACCCGGTTTAGAAGGTGATATTGCTGCAATGGAGGGTCATGTTCCTATGATCCTTCTCCTTCGTGGGGGTGTTATTGATCTTTATGAAGGTGACAAAATTACGAATAGTTTTTTTGTTGAAAACGGTTTTGCTGAGATGCAAGAGGCAAAATGCACCGTACTTGCCAAAGAAGTCAAAAAACTAGACGAGCTATCTGAAGATGTCGCGAGTCAACGGTTGGCTGACTTAGAGGAAAGTTTCAAAGAAGCTGCTAAGGGTAATGATGCTGAAAGACAACGTGAGTTAATTGATGAAATTCAAAATGCTCGTGTTATGTTAGAGTTAGCTACCTCTGTAAAGAAGTAGCCTTTTAATTCTAAAGAGGGAGGTATTTATTATCTTCCTCTATATGCTGGAACTTCTTGCTCTGGGATCCAAACTTTTTCAGGTGGCGCATCTGTTTGCCAAAAAACATCGATCGGCATTCCGCCTCTGGGATACCAATATCCCCCAATTCTCAGCCATTTTGGTTTTAATAATTTTACAATCGTCGAACCAATTTCGACGGTGCATGCTTCGTGAAAAGAACCGTGGTTACGAAAGCTAGATAAATATAATTTTAAAGATTTGCTCTCAACGATCCATTTTTCAGGAATATAATCAATCACAAGATGGGCAAAGTCAGGTTGTCCTGTAATTGGACAAAGAGACGTGAATTCTGGCGCGGTAAAACGAATAGTATAATCATATTCTTGATAGGGTGCTGGTACGCGTTCCAGTTTTGCGTCTTGTGGTGATTGCGGTAAAGGAGTGTTTTCCCCAAGTTGGGTAAGGTGCTTTTTTAAATCAGGTGATTTGGACATAATATGATATTCATTGTTTGATAGGGTTATTTATTTGAAATAGTATAAATTGAACTCTCAAAATATTCTATCTTAATATGAAGATATGTAAGAGAGAGATTGATATATGTTTACAAAAGAAGAAAAAGATAAAGCAAGATATTTTAAGTTCTCCTTTCATCCTTTGAATGAATTAGAGCATTATTTACAACCTCGATTTTTACCTGTTATCGAACAAAATCCAGACCTAGACGTTATTGAAAATCATTCGATTACTATTCCTAAACATATCATTTTATTTTGGCATGAGGCAACTCCTCCAAAAGATGTGCAGGATTCTATTGATAAAATCCGTCTTCATAATCCGACTTATCAAGTATTACTATTTGATGAACAATCCGCAGGTCAATTTATTCAACAAAATTATGGACAAGAATTTTATTATTTATACGCGCGCCGTTGTGTCCATCCCTCAATGAAATCAGATTTTTTTCGGATGTGTTATTTGGCACAAAAAGGGGGCATATATGTGGATATTGATATTGATTGTGTAAAAAGTTTAGAAGAAATCTTTAAAAATTATGCATTTGATTGTTTGTTATTTTATTCCAGAGGGCAGCCTTGCTGTATTGATAATGACTTTATTGTTTGTCAACCTAATAATCCCATTATCGCAGCTGTTTTAAAAAAAATATGTGACAATTTAACTGGCGAATATAGTTTTTCGAGTGTGTGGGAATGTACGGGGCCTGGTGCAGTTTCGATGGCAGTGATGGAAATTTTGATGCAAGGGATTATTGATGATGCAATGGATCATGTGGGATTAAACCGTTTACAGTTAATCGAACATCATTTGATGACCAAAGCATATTATCATATGGAGTTGGAATATAAAAAATCGCAAGAAGGAAATTGGCGATATTTTAAATTACCAACACGTTTAAATGTATTATAGTTTTGATAGTGATACCAATATGGTATTTCATCAGTGAGAATATATTTTTGCTTATGTGATTTTTAATTAAATCGAGTAGAAAAATATTTAGAACTAAAGTGAAATATGATAGATTTATTCTTCGGAAAAATTAATTTTTAAAAGTATATGACCAATTTACAAAAATTTTCTAAGCCTGTGATGATTATAGACAATGAGTCGTTACAGAAGATGGTTGCATCTTTATTACAAGAAAAATTCATTACAGTGGATACGGAATTCGTTCGAGAACAAACCTATTGGCCTGAATTATGTCTGGTGCAAATGGCAGGAACGGGAACTGTATATTTATTGGATATATTGTCACCTGATATTGATTTATCATTACTATTACCTTTGTTAACTGCGTCATCGGTTGTAAAGGTTTTTCATGCAGCGCAACAAGATTTGGAAATATTTTTACATTTACTGGGTGTATTGCCTGCGCCTGTTTTCGATACACAAGTTGCAGCGATGGTGGCGGGATTTGGGAATCAAATTGGGTATGACAGTTTGGTTGAATCGTTATTAAAAGTAACGATCGATAAATCACATCGATTTAGTGATTGGGCGATGCGCCCTTTGACAGCGGCACAACAAAATTACGCGGCAGCAGATGTGACGTATTTGTGGGATGTTTACCTTGTTTTATTGCAGAAATTGCAAGATACGAATCGACTAAGCTGGGTTGCCGCTGAAATAGATGTGTTATCTGATCCCAATTTCTTTTTACCGCCGTTAACAAAGATATGGAAACGGTTGCGTCCCAAGACGAATAATCGTCGTGTATTGGGATGTTTATACGCTATTATTCAGTGGCGTGAAGAAGAAGCACAAAGGCTGAATATCCCAAGGCAACATTTGGTCAAGGATGAAAGTCTACTTGCGATTGCTGCTGCTTTACCTGATAGTGTTAAAGCGTTGTCTCGTATTCGTGGCATTTCACAAGGGTTCGCCGAGGGGAAAGAAGGTGGAAATTTGTTGACAGTGATAAAAACTGTAAAAAATACGGATGTTGAATCATTGCCTCTGCCTATTCCAGTCGAATCGAACAAGAGAAAACCGTCTGAAGCAATGATTTCTTTATTAAAAGTATTGCTGCAGGCTAAATGTGAATTATATCAAGTAGCTCCGAAATTAGTTATTGATAGCAAAGATATTGAAAAACTGGCATTGGGAAAACGTGATTTGCCTGTATTATCTGGGTGGCGACATGATGTATTCGGACAGGATGCGATTGACCTTTGCAATGGGCAACTCATTTTAGGGGTTCGAGATCAAAAAATAGAATTAATCAAACGTTAATTGATTTTCAGCTTGAGAATAACTAATTGTATAAATGACATCGATATTAAGGGGACGGTAAGCGTTATGGAATGGAATGAAGAAGCCGTAGCACGGTTAAAAGAGTTATGGGCGCAAGGGTTGTCTACTGCTGAAATAGGGCGACATTTGAATGTGACAAAGAACGCAGTGGTGGGCAAGGCGCATCGTTTGGGTTTGGAAGGGAGACCTTCACCGATTCGTAGAGCAGCTGCCGCTAAAAAGGAAAAAGTAGTAGCACCAGTTGCGGCAAAACCTGAGCGTAAACCAGAAGAAAAAGCTGTAAAAGTTGCAAAGCCAAAAGCAGAAAAAATCGAAAAAGTTCAAAAAGAAAAGCTTGCTCCAGCTGTGAATTCTGCAAAAACCGCAGAAGTTACACAGTTAGAGATGGTGGCACCTGTTGTAAAGAAAGAGGTTAAACCTGCAAAGAAAACAAAAATTGAGTTTTCAACGCCAGTGGAATTACCAAAGAGACGTTCAATGTCGGATTGTTGTTGGCCTATTGGGGATCCTGGGACTAAGGATTTTCACTTTTGTGGTGCCAAGGCCATTCCTGGCAAGCCTTATTGCTTAGAGCATGTTCAAATTGCCTATGTTAAATTAAGAGATCGTAAAAATAACGTTGCTTAATGTATTTTGTTTCTCTCAACTTTAATGGTTCAGAGAAACAATAAGTTACATTAGTCGAGTTTAGGCTCAACTGTATTTAGAAGTTCGTCAGCAATAGAAGTTTCTTCGTTATGTTTAGATTCGGTTTCAGAGTGGCTAATTGTTGCTTTGGGCTTGTCAGCAGTAATCATCTCAATTTGCCCCGTAATTTGTCCGCCATCTTCGACTTTTAGGCGACGACATTTTGCTTTGCCAATTAAACGACCTGTTGCTGTTACAACCAAGTTTCCTTGTGCAACAATATTTCCCTCTAAAGTGCCTGTAATTTCGATGTCTTGAGAATCGACCTCGCCTTTAAGAAGACCTGCTTTTTGCACAATGATTTTTTTTGTTTTAATTGTATTGGTTTCGACAGTGCCTTCGATAATTAATGTTTCAACGTCTTCTATTACGCCTTGGATACGAATTCCTTGTCCTATTGCAAGGGTGCGACGATGAGATGCATTATCATGATGTAAAGAACTATTTGTACCATAAGTGCGTTCTGTATTGGGAAGGAGTGTATTACGGTTAATTAGTTTCTTCTCTAATGTTGGGGGTAAGTTATTTTTCATAAAGTTAGAGCCTTCATCATGATTTGGGATAAAATAAAGATTGTATGATTATAAGGTTGTTCTTTAAAACACTAATCTTCATATAGTTGATTAAGGTTAAAATTGTAAATCATAATTAATAATTATATACCAGTTAATATGATTAAATCTAGGTTTTCATAATCAGAATAACGAAAAACTAGATATTGTTTTTAAACAAGACAATGCAGAAAAAGAGTTGCTGTCGTGATTTTTTGATTAATTACGATAAGAAAAAGGAAAATGAAGTAAAGATGAGAAGTTTCAGAGAAATCTTGGGTCGTAAACAAACAGATGATACAGAATTTGATATTGTAGGTATAGGGAATGCGATTGTTGATATCCTAGTTCAAGTCGATTCGAATTTTTTAGAACAACATGGAATGGTGCCTGGAACGATGGCACTGATTGATGGACACCGTGCCAAAGAGTTAAAATCATTGGTAAAGCCTGAAAAACAAATGAGCGGTGGCTCTGTGGCGAATACATGCTTTGTGGCAGCATTAATGGGGGCAAAGGCCGCTTATCTTGGTAAGGTTGCAGATGATAGCTTGGGTAAAAACTTTGCGGAAGATATTCGACAAGGTGGGGTTTATTTTCCTTCTCAACCGTTAAAAGCCAAAGGGAATGCCGATTTATTGACTGCACGTTCTATTATTTTTGTGACCCCTGATGGACAGCGGACAATGAATACTTATTTGGGTGCCTGTACTCAATTTAAGCCTAAAGATGTTATTGAAGAAGTAATCAGTGCTGCTAAAGTCACTTTTTTAGAAGGCTATTTATTTGATGGTGAGCTGGCACAAAGAGCTTTTTATCAAGCAGCAGATATGGCACATAAAGCAGGTAAAAAGGTTGCATTAAGCCTTTCTGATGCTTTTTGTGTACAACGTCACTTAGCAGCATTTAAAGATTTTGTATCTACACGTGTGGATATGGTTTTTGCAAACGAGCATGAAATTTGTGCTTTATATGAAACAGAAGATTTTGAAGTTGCGATTGTACAAGCCGCAAAGGATGCCCCCATCGTTGTCGTAACACGTGGGGAAAAAGGAAGTGTGATTGTTGCTGAGAATGAGCGAGTAGAGGTTGCTTGTGTTCCTACGGTTGTAGTGGATACAACAGGTGCAGGGGATGCTTATGTCGCTGGTTTCTTGGCAGGATGGACAACAGACCGTACGTATGCAGAATGTGGACGTTTAGGAAGCGTGGTTGCTTCTGAGGTTATTTCTCATTTTGGTGCAAGACCATTGCCTGAATTAAAAGAAGTAATGAATTTTTAATATGCAAAGTTATCTTGTCCTCTGACGTGATAGAGGTTAAAGGTAACTGCAAAGATATTTATGCTGTGGATAAGGCATAGAGAATTAATTTTATTGGAGAAAATAGAGTATTATGGAAATCCGTAACATTGCCATTATTGCGCACGTTGACCATGGCAAAACAACCCTTGTGGATCAATTATTACAACAATCTGGGACATTTCGTGAAAATCAACATGTTGTTGAACGTGCGATGGACAGTAATGACTTGGAACGTGAACGTGGTATTACCATTTTGGCAAAATGTACATCTGTGACGTGGAACGATGTACGTATTAATATTATTGATACCCCAGGCCATGCTGATTTTGGTGGTGAAGTAGAACGTATTTTGTCGATGGTTGATGGCGCGGTGGTATTGGTTGATGCTGCTGAAGGGGCTTTGCCACAAACTAAATTTGTGGTTGCCAAAGCACTTAAACGTGGATTACGTCCGATTGTTGTTGTGAATAAAGTGGATCGTTCTGATGCACGTGCTGATGAAGTGCATGATGAAGTATTCGATCTATTCGCAGCGCAAGGTGCGAATGATGAACAACTTGATTTCCCAATGCTCTATGCTTCTGGTCGTCAAGGTTGGGCAGATTATGTGGTGGATGGTCACAAAGAAGATTTAAGTTCTTTGTTTGATTTGATTGTAAAACATGTCCCTGCACCAAATGTTGATAAAAACGCGCCTTTTGCAATGGTTGCCAGTATTCTAGAAGCTGATAATTTTTTAGGTCGTATTTTGACAGGTCGTGTAGAGCAAGGTACTGCAAAAGTAAATATGCCAGTTCGTGTATTACGTATGGATGGTACTATTGTTGAAACAGGTCGTGTCAGTAAGTTATTAGCTTTCCGTGGTTTGGATCGCGTGCCGGTCGAAGAAGTACAAGCAGGGGATATTGTGGCGATTGCGGGGCTTTCTGATGCAACGGTTTCTGAAACAATTGCGTCTCCTGAAATTACCGAAGCATTACACGCTGAACCGATTGATCCGCCAACTTTGTCTATGACCTTTCGTATTAACGATGGTCCTTTGGGTGGTCGTGAAGGTAAAAAAGTGACTTCTCGTCAGATTCGTGAACGTTTATTCCGTGAAGTAGAAAGTAACGTTGCGATTAAGGTGACAGACAGTAATGAAAGTGATGCGTTTGAAGTTGCTGGACGTGGGGAATTGCAACTGGGTGTGTTAATTGAAACCATGCGTCGTGAAGGGTTTGAATTAACAATTGGTCGTCCGAAAGTATTAACGCAAATCAACGAAGAAACTGGTGAAAAAGAAGAGCCATACGAAGAAGTATTGGTTGATGTTGATGAACCTTATTCTGGTGTGGTTGTTGAAAAATTATCTCTTCGCAAAGGGGTAATGCAAGATATGAATCCATCTGGTGGTGGTAAAGTACGTTTGACTTTTTCAATTCCATCTCGTGGATTGATTGGATATCACAGTGAGTTCTTAACCGATACACGTGGTACAGGCATTATGAACCGTTTATTCTCTGGTTATGGTCCTTGGGCTGGTCCGATTGCGGGTCGTCGTAATGGTTCATTGATTTCTGCTGAAGATGGTGTGGCAGTTCAATATTCTTTATTCTCTTTACAAGATCGTGGAACATTATTCGTCAGCCCTGGTGAAAAAGTTTATGTAGGGATGATTCTTGGTGAGCACTCTCGTGAAAATGATTTGGACGTTAATCCAGTCAGAGAAAAGAAATTAACCAATATTCGTGCTGCGGGTAAGGACGAAGCTTTATTGTTGACTCCACCTCGTAAAATGTCTTTGGAGCAAGCGATTGCCTATATTGAAGATGATGAATTGGTCGAAGTGACTCCATCAGCAGTGCGTATTCGTAAGCTTTATTTAAATCCTCATGATCGCAAAAAGAATTCTCGCCAAAAAGCTGGCTAATTATTGTAACTAAATGTTAAAAAGCCACCTTAATTCATTTTAAGGTGGCTTTTTTTGTAACAAATTGTATTATGATAAGCATATGCTTTTAAAGCATTTTTTATGATTATGACTAAAATATGCCAATTTAATTAAAAAAAACGTGGCAAATAAAAAGAAATAAGACCAAAATAAGGTCTAATTGTAATAAATTGTAACAAAATCCAAATTTTAAAATAAGACATGCTAAAAACATTATGTTAGTTTTTACTCATGTCGAAACAACTTGGTTTTCGATCCCGTTTTTCAAACTTTGGTGATATAAAATGAAATTATTTTCTCGTCTTTCAGCAGTTCTTTCAACTGTAGCAGTATTAGGTTTCGCAGCTCCTGCATTCGCTCAAGAAGCAGCTCCAGCTCCTGCTGCTCCTGCACCACAAGCAGCTCCTGCTCCTGCACAAGCAGCCCCAGCTCCTGCTGCTCCAGAAGGTAAAGCTCCTGCTCATCATGGTAAAAAAGATCATCATGGTAAAAAAGATCATCATGGCAAAAAAGATCATCATGGTAAAAAAGATCATCATGGCAAAAAAGCTGCAGCTCCAGAAGCAGGTTCAGAAGCTCCAGCAGCAGAATAATCCTAGCTTCTCCTAGGTAATTTTCAAGAAGAAGGGGTAGTCATTTGACTATCCTTTTTTTTTGTGATTGTTGTAGGGCGTGTATGGTTTTAAAAATGATTGATACAAATTTTATTTGCTGCTTAACACAAGAAAAGCTAAAGCATATGATTGTGACAGGGTTTATTGATTCTGATACTAAATCCAACTTGGTTTTTCATCCTCTGTATGACAGATTATTTTTCGTTTTTCAGCAATTTATCTTTTAACTTGATCTAGGGTCATGACCTATTAATTTTGTCAGTTCCCATTTTAAATGCCTTGTGATTCATTGATGTTACAGAGGTAGCCGATGAGTGATTTATTTTTATTGAGTGAAGAGCAGATAGCGATGATATTGCCTTATTTTTTATTGCCGCATGGAGTTTTACATGTTGATGATAGAGGCGTTATTAGCGGGATTATTTATGGTATTACACATGGTTTGCAATGAAAAGATGCGCCAGTGAGTTATGGGTCATAAAAACCTTATATGATCATTTCATCCGTTAGAGCCAGCTTGGGCATGTTTGATCGCATTTTTGCAGCACTTGCGGGGCAAGGGTCAACGCCTCAACGCATCATGATTGATGCCCCCCATCTCAATAGCACATCGCATAGCAGCGAGCCTTTTTAAAAAGAGGATGTGCCCCGTCGCATAGGACGCACGAAAGGGGGGTGAACTCAAAGTTGCATACGATTTGTGATCAAGATGGAAAACCGATATGCTTGCTATTATCATAACGGCAAAGGAGTGACTACAAAAGTGCGGCTCTTCTGTTACCAGTTCTATTAGATGCGCAAGAGCTCATTGCTGACAAAGGTTACGATGCGGACAGGTTCAGACAAGCCTTGAGTGATAGAAACATCAAGCCTTGCATTCCTTCTCGAAAAGCTAGAACAGAAACCATTCTCTTTAACAAGACAATCTATAAATTACATCATAAGGTTGAGAATATATTTGTAAAACTCAAGCATCGGAGACGTATCGCCACGAGATATGACCGATACGCTCATACCTTCCTTTCCGCAATATGCATCCCTGCAGGTGTCATCTTTTATCTCAATGAATGAGTCCTGACCTTAGCAGAATCATGGTTTTATTCAAGCCAATATTATGAATAAAATTGCTATATGGTTTGATCTTGATGAAGACGATCAATTTGCTCAAATGTCTATCTTTTTTCAGATGTTTAAGACAAACAAGACATCACAATATCAAAGGTTGAATACACACATACCGCATTTTCATCGATATTTATTACTTATTTGGATGGTAATATTGCCAGAATACTGACAATAGATCCCCGCAATTTGTTTGGTTTTACTTTTTACTAGGATAACAAATTAAGTATAAATACGATGATATCGATTACCTAAGGATGTTAATATTTCATATCCAATGGTATCAGCTTGTTGAGCAAGGATATCAATGGGGTAATGGTTCCCTATTATTTCAATTTTATCCCCGATTTGTATACCATTTTCTGGCAGGTCAGTAATATCAAGACACAAAGAATCCATCGAAACACGCCCTAATAAAGCAAGTGGAATCGTAGGAAATTTAGGGCTGATTGCGGATATTTTATTGCTGAAAGCACGGAAAAACCCATCAGCATAGCCAATAGAGATTAATGCCAATCGCATATCTTTAGGTGCGGTAAATGTTGCCCCATAACCAATAGAAGCCCCTTTGGGAATATAACGTGTTTGAATGATTTTCCCTTGTAAAGAAATGACGTTTTGCATTGGGTTTGGTTGATCTGGTATGGGGTTTCCGCCATAGAGGGCAATCCCAGCTCTGATAAGGTCAAAATGCCAATTATTGCCCAAGAAAATACCACTAGATGCAGCAAGGCTGGCTCGACTATTGGGGACAAGTTGCTTTAATGCTTGAAATTGTTCCAGCTGTTGTTGGTTGGCAGGATGGTTGGGTGTATCAGCGCAAGCCAGGTGGCTCATCACTAATGCTGGTTGAAATATATTCCAATCAATATGTTGCAATTCAAAAAGCTCATCCTGTCCGATTCCAAATCTGGACATTCCTGTATCAAATTGTATGCCAGCTTGATACGAATTATGGTGGTCTTTACATAAGGATACCCAGTTTCGTAGCTGATGAACATCATTTAAGATGGGGATAAGATGATGTTCTAAATAGATGGATTCTGTTCCATGAGGAACGCCATGCAAAACATAAATGAGATATTCTTTTCCTAAAATACTTCTTAAAGCGATTCCTTCATCAAGATGCGCAACAAAAAATTCTCTACATCCAGTTTTGGCTAATGCTTGTGCAACTGGGATCATTCCTAGCCCATAGGCATTGGCTTTTACAACTGCTCCACATTGTGCTGGGGTAACTTTTTGTTTTAGATAATGATAATTCTGCACGATTGCTGATAAATTAATATAAAGTTCAGCACCAGCATGTTGGGTAAATAAAGTGGCATCAATAAGAGAATAGGGTTGTGACATCTGTAAAGACCTAGAGAAATCAAAGTTTACTGAGGAATTCCTTGGGTGGTGGAATGTTCAAAATGCAATGCTAAATCTGGATAGACAACGCTATAAACATCATGTGCTGCCATCGCACTTTCACTGAACCCTTGCAAGATTAGTTTTAACTTACCAGGGTATTGAACAATATCGCCTACTGCATAAATGCCTTCTTTGCTGGTTTGTAACGTTGTTTGATTGACGGGGATACGTCCTTGATTGGTTTCAATGCCCCAAGATTTCAAAGATCCTAAATCGGTTGTCAGCCCAAAGAAAGCGAGCAAATGATCCGCTTTTAAGTGTTGAATGTCGCCGTTCAAGGAAATTACATCAACGGCATTTAAACTATTTTGTTCACCTTGTAATGCGTGGAGTTGATAAGGAACGAGCTTTTGTATTTTTCCTTCGTTAATTGCTTGTTCTAAACGATAGAGGCTTTCGGGTGCTGCGCGGAAACGGTCTCTGCGATGGATTAAGGAAATAGAGTTGGCTTTGTCTTTTAATGCCAATGCCCAATCAACAGCGGAATCTCCACCACCAGCAATGACAATATCTTTGCCAATAAATTGATCGCTATATCGAATATAATAATGAATATTTCCTGCCTTTTCAAATTGTTCAATATTTTCTAAAGGTGGGCGGTTAGGACCAAAAGAGCCAGCACCTGCAGCGATAATGACGGCTTTGGCATAGATTACATCGCCTTTATGTGTGATAAGGGTAAAATGACCTTTTTCGCCTTTTAACTCTACGACTGTTTTGGACAGTAGGCGAGGGACAGAAAAAGGCTCAATTTGCTTTTCAAGAGAATCAATTAAAGATTGTGCAGTAATGGCAGGATGTGCAGGAATATCATAAATGGGTTTTTCTGGGTATAAAGCTGAACATTGTCCCCCTACGTGTTCCAAAGTATCAATCAGAACGCAGGTCATTTTTAACATGCTACATTCAAATGCGGCAAATAATCCTGTTGGACCTGCGCCAATAATGGCAACATCAGTAGAGATGGATGATTTTGTCATAGCTTTTGACCTTTAATGATTCATCATAAAAATGGTTATTGATTTGGTATGTATCCTTAAAAAACGCAATATACTGTAGAATAATGGTTTTATAAATAACTTCCCTTTGTAATATAATATGTATAACACCATTTTATAAAGGATAAGCAACTCTATATGCGAAAAAATACAGAAAATGATTGCATATGTTTGTGATAAGTTGTTGGGAAAAGGATTTAAAAGATGGATGAGTTACTTTACGCATTGCCAGATTTGGCAGCGACAGAGGCATTAGCACAAAAAATTGCATTGCAGATCAGAAAGCAAGATTCCATTTTATTATTCGGTCCATTGGGGGTTGGCAAAACATCTTTGGCACGTGCGTTATTAAGAGCAGTGTGCCACGACCCAGCAATGGAAGTCCCTAGCCCATCTTTTACCTTAGTACAGCAATATGATGCGCCTAATTTTTCTTTGTATCATTATGATTTGTGGCGCTTGCAAGATGAAGAAGAATTAATTGAACTTGACTGGGATGATGCCAGAGAAGGAGTGACATTGGTGGAATGGCCAGAACGCTTAGGCAGTTGGTTACCAGAAGATAGCTTGCAAATTCATCTTTCCATTCAGTCAAAAACGTTACGACAAGCAAAATTAATAGGTTGGAAAGATCGCCTCTCTTTATTGTCATGACAATATAAACATCTTTGATTTTGGTACAACAGGAAATAATTGCGGCATGAATGTAATCTCTATACCGTTTAATATGCCTTTTTTAGAAATCTTGGCAAAACGATGGATTGATGAAGCGAAAGACCAACCAGAGATGATCCGTCAAGGGATAATTCTTGTTCCTAATCAAAGAACGGTCAAAGCGTTAATTGATACGTTTCTAAGGATTACCAAAGGAAAACCTACTTTACTGCCTCGGATTATGTCCATTGGGGCAATTGATGAATCGGCGTTGATCTTAAAGGGAGAACATGCGTTTGCGTTGCTTCCGTCCGTTGATCCGATTTTACGCATTTCTGTTTTAACCAAGCTGATTATGAAAAAGGATCAGTCTTTGGAGTATAAAGAACAAGCTGGAGAAATATGGAAGCTGGCATGTTCTTTGGCGGAACTTATGGATGAAGCAGAATGGGCAGATTGTTCTTTAAAAGACACATTACCAAAAGCGGTTGAAGGAGAATATGCACAACATTGGCAAAATATTCTGCAATTCCTAAGTATTGTTACAGAAATTTGGCCGCAATGGTTGCTTGATAATCAAGTGATGAATCCAATTGCTCGGAAAGTGGCGTTGCTGCGTATACAAGCTAAATATTGGCAAGAATTTGGTGCGTCTGTCTCAGTCTGGGCGGTTGGCTTTATTGATGCGCGCCCTGCGGTGGTGGAATTATTATCTTCGATTATGAATCTACCCAATGGCAAATTAATTATCACGGGGATACAGGAAGACTTGCCCGAAGCTATTTGGAAGGATTTGGCACTGACGCATCCATATGCGGAGATGGCAAAGATGTTTATCGCGCTGGGGATTAAACGCTCTGACTTGCAATATTGGCAAGAAGAGACAATGTTTGTTCCCAATGAACGAGTTAAGGCATTTCAACAAATCTTATTGCCTGCCGAGTTATTGGATCAGTGGTTAATAGGGCAACATTCTGTGATGTTGCCAGGTTGTTATTTATCCGAATCTACCGATCAACAACAAGAAGCCGTCTCTATAGCATTGATGATAAGGGATGCTTTGGAGCAACCTGATAAAAGAATGGCTTTGGTAACACCAGATCGTAATCTTGCTATGCGTGTTGCGTTGGAGTTAGGACGGTGGGGGATCGTAGCGGATGATAGTGCGGGCGAGCCTTTATATAAAACACCCGCAGCGATTTTACTCAGTCTTGTGTTGCGGGCATGTATAGAAAAATTTACACCTGTTTCGTTGCTGGCATTATTGAAACATCCTTTTGTTTGCTGCGGATATGCGCATAAGACTTGTCGTGAATATACGCGGTTACTTGAGATTAATATTTTACGGCAATTTGCAGCATCAGGTTTGGAAACGATTGGCTATGCAACGCGACAAAGAATTGCAGAGCTTAAGCTGACACATCCAGAACATTTAGGTGAACAATCTTTACAATTCTTATCCCATGCTTATGAGGTTTTAAACCTGATCCATTTGCTCGAAAAATTCATGGTTCCTTTACAAGAGGGGGAATATAAACGCCCATTGGGTCAATGGGCGATTGCTTTGGTCGAAGTGGTGGAAGCGTTGACTTCTAATAGTAAGCAAGCAGGGGAGGATTTATTATGGACAGCTGAAGAAGGGAATATTTTGGCTGAACATTTACGGAATCTTATTGCTGAGGCACAGATTTTAACAGAGATTACGTTGCAAGAATTTGAAGGAATTCTAAACGCATCTTATACAGGGATGATTGTGCATACGCGTCGAGTTTTGCGGGGACGTAAAGACAAAGAATTGCATCCCAGAGTCTATATTTGGGGATTGATTGAAGCGCGTTTGCAAGTCGTGGATATGGTTATTTTAGGAGGATTGTCCGAAGGTGTTTGGCCGCCCACGATTGATTCTGGTCCTTGGATCAGCAGACCCATGCGCAGTAAAATTGGTATTCCTTTGCCTGATGCAGAGGTCGGGCGTTCAGCATATGACTTTATGTTAATTTGTTGCTCGGTTCCAGAAATTATATTGTCGGTACCTTTGCAAAGAGATAACGCTCCTGTTGTGCCATCGCGGTGGATTACGCGCTTAAAAGCATGGTTAAAAGGACGGCAAAGTGTTATTGCAAAACATCCAGCGTTGGAATGGGCAAAATTATTGGATCAACCCAAAGGAGCTGCGCAACCTGTTCTTGCTCCAAGTCCTATGCCTCCTTTAAAATGGCGACCTAAGACGATTTCGATTACCGATGTTGAGTATTGGTTAAAAGACCCTTATGAGATTTATGCAAAACGGATTTTAAAGCTCAGGAAAATCGTTGGTTTGGAAGAAGATCGTTCTGCCAGTATTTTTGGGAATGTGGTTCATGAAGGGCTGAAAAAAGCCTATCAACAAATTGGCTGGGATAAACAAATTGTAAAGGAGTGTATGGTCCAAGCATTGGAGGAAAGGCGTGATATTATTCCTTCGATGCGAGAATGGTGGAGATCCAAAGTCATCAAGATTGCACAATGGGTTTATCAAGAAGAGCAAGCCAGACGGAATCAAAAGAATTTTGGGTGTGTTTATTCTGAAATCTCAGGGGCGTATGATTTTGCCGAGGAGGCGGGCATATCTTTTACTTTGCGCGGTATTGCCGATCGTATTGATTTCAATTATGACGGCACGATTGAAATTTTTGATTATAAGACAGGACAAACACCATCCATTACCAGTGTGAAAAATGGTTCTGCTCCACAGTTACCTCTAGAAGCTGCAATGATTTATCGTGGGGCCTTTGGTCAGAATATGGCGGGTAAGATTATTACTCAGCTTTATTATTGGAAACTCAAAGGAGGGTTGGATAATGATGAGCAAGTCACAATTACCAAGAAATCCTCTGAAATCACGATGGAAAACGAAGTTTATTTCTTATCCCAACAATATTGGGAAGCATTAATTCGCCTGATTAAACGCTATAACGATCCTGAACAACCCTATTTATCTCGCCCACGACCTTATTTATTTGATAAATCTGCAAGCGGTGGCATTCCTCGGTTTGGCGATTATACCCATTTGGCCAGAGTGCTGGAGTGGAGCAGCATGGCAGGGGACGAGTGATGCAGTTGGAATTGTTGATGAATACGCCTGTTGATGAAGCAAATGCTCAACAACGATTGGCATCGACACCGACGATTTCCGTCTTTGTGTCTGCTTCTGCGGGAAGTGGTAAAACGAAGTTATTGGTCGATCGTTTATTGCGTTTGATGTTGCCACGAAAAGCCCGAGATGGCACGTTACAACCTGGAACGCACCCACAAAAAATTCAATGTTTGACTTATTCCAAAGCAGCTGCTGCGGAAATGGCTATTCGGTTGCAACGTAAATTAAGTGAATGGGTGGGATATTCAGAACAAGAGCTTAATCAAGCCTTATTGGATTTAGAGATCGAACCCAATGAAGAGATGCGCAAGGCAGCACGGGCTTTATTTGCTCAAGTATTGGATTTGCCAGGAGGGATGCGGATTGAAACGAACCATGCGTTTTGCCAATCTATTTTACAACGATTTCCATTGGAAGCCTCGATCAGTCCCCAATTTAAAATTATCGAGGAAGGGGATAATATCCTTGCGTTCAAACGAGCATTTGATGAGAAAATTCATCTGGCTTCAGAACAAGATATTCAAATTTTAAGCCCAATTGTCAGCAGCCAGAATTTTTTAGAGATTTTACAAGAGTTACAACAAAATCAACGTTTTCTCCCTCCTGTTTTTCAACTGATTGAAGAGGGTAGTTTTTCGTTATATTTACGTCGTTTATTACAATTAGCTTGTTCAAGTAAAGAGAAATATTTACAGTCTGTTTGTCAAAAATGGCGAGATGAAGCAGAGTTTAAAACTTATTTATTGCGAGCTCTTGAGGCAAATTCTAAACGGTTAAGGGATATTGCTGAGGCTGTATTAAAATGGCTTGAATATTCCACAGAGCAACGAATTGAGACATGGGATTTTTTTACCAGCTGTTTTTTGACGCAAAAAATGGAACTGAAATCGATCAAAGGCAATAAAACAGATGATGACGATATTGCGCCTTATTTGATTGAGCAAGGTCAATATATTTTAGAAGTTATTGATCAGTTAAATATTTATACGGTGTATGAATATACGCTGGCATTGATGAATGTTTTTGCACCGATCTGGAAACGCTATCAAGAGATCAAACGCACGCAAGGCGCACTTTATTATAATGATTTAATTGCTTATACCTTGATGTTATTGGATGATCCTGGTTCTGCTTGGGTGTTATATAAACTCGATGGCGGATTGGATCACATTTTGTTGGATGAGGTACAAGATAACTCTGCCGAACAATGGAAAATTGCTGCGGATTTATCGACAGAGTTTTTCGCGGGTATGGGACGGGACGAGGACCAACCGCATCCCAGAACGGTTTTTGCAGTTGGGGATTACAAGCAATCCATTTATTCTTTTCAAGGTGCAAAACCGCAAGAATTTTTAAGTTGGCAAAAAATATTTAAGCGTACTGTTTTAGAAGCAGATCAATTATGGGAAGACCCACAATTACGGGTTTCTTTTCGATCCAGTCAAATTATTCTCGATTTTGTCGATCAGGTATTTGCCCCTCAACAAGAGTTGAAAGGATTATCAGGAAATGGTAGCGAAAATCAGTTTCCTGCACATCGATCGGCAAAAGAAAATGCTCCTGGGCGTATTGATCTGTGGCCATTAACGCGCATTGATGCGTTGGATAAAGAAGCCGACATGGAATTGTGGCAGCCTTTACAACAAAATCAAAAACATCAAAGCGCAGAGCGTATTCTCGCTGAAACCTTAGCGGATTGGATATCTCAGCAAATTGGAAAAGAGCCTCCTTATGGGGGTAAGTCTATTCAAGCTGGAGATGTTTTAATCTTAATTCGTAAACGCTCAGTTTTTTCCAAAGCATTAATACGATCATTAAAATCAAAAAATATACCTTTGGCGAATTTGGTTAAAACGCAATTATTGGATCAATTAGCGGTTCAAGATTTATTGATTTTATGCGAAGTTTTATTATTGCCTCAAGATGATCTGGCACTTGCCTGCGTATTGAAATCTCCATTAGGTGGATTAAGCGAAGATAGTTTAATGGAGCTGGCTGCTCCCAGAAAAAACGGACAAAGCCTGTGGGGGACTTTATTTATCAGGCACGAGGAACGACCAGATTGGACAGCAGTGTGGAAAATGTTGTCCAATTTATTTTTAAGGATTGATTTTGTCACGCCTTACGCTTTGTTAGTCGAGATTTTAGGAGAACATCGAGGGCGCACAAAATTACTTGCGCGATTGGGTGGGGAGGCGATTGAGGCGATTGATGAGTTATTATCTCAGGCTTTACAATATGAAACGCTGCACACCCCATCTTTGCAAGGGTTTTTATATTGGTTAAAGCAATCCGAACGCATGATAAAAAATGAAGCAGAATCAAGTGTGGATATGGTGCGGATTATGACGGTGCATGGAGCCAAAGGCTTACAAGGGCGTTTGGTTATTTTACCTGATACGATGAATGTTGCATCAAAGCAGGGAGGGTTTCAATCAGATAAAGTATTAATTTGGAAAGATGATCCTGCGTTGGGGTTAACCGTGCCGTTATATATCCCTCAAAAGCAGTTTGATATTGCTGAAAGTCAGTTGGATAAAGAACAGAAAAAACAAAGTGATGAGGCAGAAAGTAATCGTTTGCTTTATGTGGCGTTGACGCGTGCCAGTGAGTGGTTATTAATTTGTGGTTGGCAGAAACCAACTCAAGAGCAAAAAGAGCTTGAGGAGTTGCCGATTGGGAATTGGTATAAACATAGCGTTATCGCTTTGAGGGAGTTACATGCCTCTTCACGAGATTTTTCTGGTGGATGGGAAGGGGAACATCTGTGGATTGAACAGAAAGTAATTTCTTCTAATAAATCAGTTATTCAAGATAAGCACGTAATTAAACAAACGAAGCAAGAAGCCACATTGCCTGCATGGATGGGGCAAGATAGTGGCTGGGTTGCAAAGCCGCTTGCTTCTGAAAAAATACCTACAGCACATCTTGCGCCTAGTCGTCCAGAAGGAATTGAAATGGGAGATGTGCCTTCTATTATTTCCCCTTTACAAACCAAAGCAAAAAGAGACCCTTTATATCGTGGGCGTTTGGTGCATCAGCTGTTGCAATATTTACCCGATTGTCCAAAAGAAGCCCGTGCTGATATTGCATTACATTGGCTAACACCGCTTGAAAAACAATTTTCCTTCAAAGAAATTCACTATTTGGTCAAACAAGTATTACGGATTATCGAGCATCCTGAATTAAAATTTTTGTTTGATATAGAAAGTTTGGTAGAGCAACCCTTGGTAGGCACCGTCAATGGAGTGGTTGTGACGGGACAAATTGATCGGATGCGTATCTTGCCCGATCAAATTTTATTATGTGATTTTAAGTCTGGACGTAAAGTCCCCACCCAACCCGAAGAAACACCCATAAATTATTTAAAACAAATGGCGGCTTATTGGGCGTTATTAAAATTATTATATCCTAAACACCAAATAAAACCTTTGATTGTTTGGACGGATGTGGCTCAAATAATGTTTTTACCAGAGCAATTATTAATGAATTATATCCCAACGGTAAAAGATAATCTTTCTTGATTCTTAAATAGTCGCTATTATGTATAAATTAATCATTAATGATTTGTTTAAATGATAAAGGAATTAAGCATGGGTGAATTTACAAAAGCAGTCACAGACGCTTCATTTGAAACGGATGTTTTGAAGTCTTCTAAACCAGTATTGGTTGATTTTTGGGCTGAATGGTGTGGGCCTTGTAAAATGGTCGCACCTGTTTTAGAAGAGCTTGCCAAAGAAATGGGTGAACAAGTAACGATTGCCAAAGTCAATGTTGAGGAAAACCCTGATACCCCAACAAATTTTGGCGTACGTGGTATTCCAACCATGATTCTATTTAAAGATGGGGTTCCAGTAGCAACAAAAGTTGGTGCTTTACCTAAAGATAAATTAAAATCATGGATTGAATCTGCTTTATAAGTCGATCAATTCGAATTAATTGACATTATCCCAAGTTATTGGGGTAATGTTATTTTCTTTGAGAATCTTTGGAAAATCTGGATGACATAAAGCCTCCAGTTCTTTGGTAGGCTCATAATCAGGCATCAATTCATGGTATAAGCCAGCATGACTGATTGATGGGTGAAAGAATATTTCAGAATGTCCTTTAGGAAGATTTCTGAGCAGTTTCGAAATCTTATCAAAATTCATATGCCCACACCAAGACAACCCAAAACACCAGTCTAAATAACGCATATCTGCACGGCGGAGTTGATATTTCAGAACATTGGTCCAATATTGAACCAATAAATTTCCAATATTATCTTTATATGTGGAGTTATCAATCTTCATGAGCGTTGTAACAGGTTCGTACGGCACACGAATATTTCGAACGCCAAATTCTTTGCTGATTTCAATTAGCATTTTGCCAACGCTAGGATGTAAATGCATGTGTTTATGCACATCAATATGATCCAAAACAAGACCTGTATTTGTAAAGGCTTGTATTTGCGCTCTGATTTCTCTACGAAGTTGATATTGTATTGATTTTTTAAAGAAATAGTCTATTCCCATTCGTAGTTGATCGGAGGGGAACAGTTTGTTTTTATCGACGATCAAAGGAATTTCAGAATGTGGTAAAATAGCAGGTCCTTCGATCACCACAAGATGTAATCCAACTTTCAGATTAGGCAGTCTTTTTGCCCGTTGAATAGCATCTTCTGCCGCAGTACCTGCAATCATCAAGTTAGCTGTACTTAACACACCTTGACGATGTGCTTGCTCGATCGCTTCGTTGACCTCGACTGACAATCCAAAATCATCAGCCGAGATTAAAACTTGTTTACTCACAAAAAACCTTTGATCGTTTAAAGATTAAGAATGTCTATCACGTAAGAATTGGAAGAATTCAACACCTTCACGGAGACGACGTTTCATCATTTGTGGGCTGGTAATCATTTCTCCAACAATAGAAGCAATCTTTGGCGCGCGGAAATAGAATTTTTTATAGAATGTTTCAACGCTATCAAAGATTTCAGTATGAGAAAGATGAGGGTAATGTAAAGGTGCGATTTGAACACCATTTTCATCGATTAACTCAGCATGATCTTTGTCTAACCAACCATTTTCCATTGCTTGTTTATACAAGAATGTTCCTGGATACGGTGCAGCCAAAGAAACTTGCAATGTATGAGGATTAATCTCTGTCGCAAATTTAATGGTTTCTTGAATGGTTTCTTTGGTTTCACCAGGAAGCCCTAGGATAAAGGTGCCGTGGATTTTAATGCCTAATTCATGACAGTTTTTGGTAAATTCACGAGCAACCTCAACACGCATTCCCTTTTTAATATTATGAAGGATTTGTTGATTACCACTTTCATAACCGACCAATAAGAGGCGTAATCCATTGTCACGTAATACTTTTAATGTGTTGCGAGGAACATTTGCTTTGGCATTACAAGACCATGTAACCCCTAATTTGCCCAATTCTTTTGCAATGGCTTCCGCACGAGGAAGATCATCGGTAAAGGTATCATCGTCAAAGAAATATTCTTGAACTTGTGGGAAATATTGTTGAGCCAAACGGATTTCAGCAGCAACATGTTCTGGGCTACGAGTACGATATTTATGCCCACCAACGGTTTGTGGCCATAAACAGAATGTGCAATGAGATTTACATCCACGACCTGTATATAAAGAAAGATAAGGGTGTTTTAAATATCCAATGAAGTAATCTTCAATACGAAGGTCTCTTTTATAAACCTCGGTAACAAATGGCAATGAATCCATATCTTCAATAATGGCTCGGTCTTTATTATGAATGATTTGACCATTCCCATCACGCCAAGAAATACCATCAACATTTTTGAAATCCATTCCTTCAGCAATATCTTTGATGGTAAAATCAAATTCATTGCGGGCAACAAAATCAATAACATCGCTTTTTTCAAGACTTTCTTGAGGTTGTACAGCCACTTTTGCACCAACCATACCGATTTTAACAGATGGGTTGGCATCTTTTAACATTTTTGCCACTTTGACATCAGATGAAAAAGAGGGTGTTGATGTATGCATAATGACTAAGTCACGATTTTTAACATCAGCTAAGATTGGTTCCATTCCCATTTTCGCAGGAGGCGCATCAATAAGACGGCTATTTGGGATTAATGCCGCTGGTTGAGCCAACCAAGTTGGATACCAAAAAGATTTAATTTCACGCTTTGCTTGGTAACGAGAGCCTGCGCCACCATCAAAACCTTCAAAAGAGGGTGGTTGTAGAAAGAGCGTCTTCATCATGATAGCAGTTATCCTTTGATTGTTACTTGGCAGATTGGAAATATGTAGTTTTGAATATAATTAATTGATTTGGTTATATATCATCATATGTGGTGGTTTGGAACTCTGGATGTTTTTTAATTGTCATTTTTTGTCCACGCCATGTGACATTCGTACCAAAAAAACTGTTGAACATTACAAGGGCAGAGAACCAATCCCTGTATGGCAATAATGATAAAGTCGGAAGACAAGGATAGTCTAATTTTTTATTAATCGCAGTACAACAAAGGGCTTTGAATGCCCAGCATGCTATAAAAAATACCCAAGATATAGAGGTTAATGGGTTGAAAAGAATCGCCAAAGAAGCCCAAAATAAGGGGAGTTGCAGAAAAGAAAAGGTAAAGCCCACTGGCTCTAATGTGAATGTTGTGCGATTCCAGCGTAATTCATGTTCATATAAAGAGAACAAATCTTTTTCAACAATTGTTGTTTGTACAATGCTGGGTGAAAGCACAATGTCAAGCGATTGTGCGCGGACTTTACGACCAATAACAGCATCATCAGCGACATGCTTAACCAAGCTTTGAAAGCCACCTATTTTATTTAACAAGTCACGTTTAATGGTAATTGCAGCACCAAAACAATCTTGACGTCCTAGGTAACGTGATAACAATACACCAGGCAGAAAATTGTAATTAATATGTGCGCTGGCCATATGCTGCACGCGAGATTCAAAAGAGGGTAATCCGCTATATAAAGAAGTCACCAAACCAATATTTGGTTTTTGTAACTCTGTGACGACTTCTTTGATATAATTCTTGTCTGGCGCATGAATGTCCGAGTCAGATATCAGAAAAATATCGTGTTTTGCAACCGAAGACATGTTGATAAGGTTTGATACTTTGAGGTTACATCCGTGAATATCTGAATTAATAACAATATCAATGTCTATATTGGGATATCGTTCTTGCAGTTTCTTAACAACAGGTAACGCACTATCTTTGGTATGGTGTAGTCCAAAAATAATTTGCAATTTTGGATAATCTTGTTCACAAAAACTTTGTAATGCTTCAAAAAGTAACGGATCTTTACCTGATAAAGGTTTGAATATTGTAACCGCGGGTAAGGGGTGTGTGCTATGATGGTTGTTTATTTTATAGTTTTTTTTAAAATAATGAACCAATAAAGCTCCAATACCTGCTTGAACACATCCTAACGCAGCACATCCTAATAATAATTTATTGGATTTAGAAAGTTTAAATAATGAACCAAACATAGTTTTCGTAGTGAACACTATTTTTTATTAAAAGATTGTGTTTTTTGATTAAGCATTTCCACCAGTGCTTGGCTGCCACCTTTCGCAAGGGTAGAACTGAAATCACCATGTTGGACGGCGGTTTGGCTGATGTTGCCATTTAACAATACATCAACGATCTTCCACCCTTGGGGGGTATTTTGGACGATGTAATTGATTTGGGTTGCATCGTTACCAGAATCAATCGTAGTGCTGACAATTTGCTTATTTCCCGTTGTAACGGCTTTTATATCAGAGGAAATTTTGAATTGTGTATCTTTTTCATTGGCAAAACTAGAGAGATATCTTGCAATGGTATATTTCTTAAATGCTTCTAAGACAGCTGTCTTTTCTTGTGGGGTAAAAGAATTATAACGATACCCAACCGTTTTTCCAATAATCGCAGGGAAATCATAGCTGGCATCCAAAGCTTGATTCAATATTACCCCATGTTGCGCAAGTGAATTTCCAGCAGATTTTTGGATAGTGCTTAATGCTTGATATAGCTTTACAACAGGTTCTTTGACAGCATTTTGATTGCTTTTTGCCGACATTGTATCAGAAGGCTGTGTATGTTGGGTTTGTGCTTGCGCCTGAATAGTGGTTGTACTTGCAAGGGTAAAACCACATAATAAGAGAAAATGTTGTAATTTCATTGCTATGTTGACTTTATTCAAATAAACGTTTTGTTAAAGATTATATTAGACTAAGATGATTGATAATCAACCCTCAATTGCTTTTATGGCTGTTTTTACAATCGATGCTGCGTCTAAACCTGCTTGGGCATATTGTGCATTTTGTGTATTGTGATGGATGAAAAAATCTGGAATGACCATTGGTCTGAAACGAATATTGTCTAGCAATCCATTGCCAGCAAGATGCTCCATTACAAATGCGCCAAATCCCCCACGAGAGCCTTCTTCAATTGTAATAAGTACTTTATGGTTACGGGCAATTTGGTTAATTAAATCGGTATCTAATGGTTTTGCAAAACGTGCATCGACGATGGTAGGGGGATATCCTTGCTCTGTTAATATTTCAGCAGCTTTTAAACATTCCGTCAAACGCGCACCAAAGGAAAGAATGGCAATGCCACCTTTTTCCTTGCCTGTTTGATTGCTCATTTCTTGGATAATACGTCCTTTACCGATTTCTAAAATCTCGGCTTGAGTCGGCAGCTTTAACCCTAAACCTGGACCACGAGGGAACCTAAAGGCAATTGGACCTTCATCAAAAGCAGCAGCGGTTGCCGTCATGTGCATTAATTCAACTTCATCACTAGGTGCCATTAATACAATGTCAGGTAAACATCCAAGATAAGCAATATCATAAGTTCCTGCGTGGGTTGCACCATCGGCACCCACCAAACCAGCGCGATCAATTGCAAAACGAACAGGTAGCTTTTGTAAAACTACGTCATGCATCACTTGATCGTATGCACGCTGTAAAAATGAGGAATAAATTGCACAGAATGGGCGGATACCTTCTGTTGCCATACCAGCAGCAAAAGTGACTGCATGTTGCTCGGCAATACCAACATCAAAATAGCGATCTGGGAATTTTTGTTCGAATTTATCTAATCCTGTTCCTGTCGGCATTGCCGCCGTAATGGCAACAATCTGTTCATCTTTTTCTGCACATTTTAACAGCTCTTTGCTGAAAATAGAGGTATAAGAAGGCGGTCCAGGAGGGGCTTTGGTCTGTTCCCCAGTAATAACATTAAATTTAGAAACAGCATGGTATTTGTCGCCAGAGCTTTCTGCAGGCTTATATCCATGTCCTTTTTCTGTAACAATATGTAATAAAATAGGTCCGATATGTTCCGCATCACGCAGATTGCGTAAAACAGGAACCAGTTGTTGCAAATTATGACCATCAATAGGTCCAACATAATAAAAGCCGAGCTCTTCAAATAATGTTCCGCCTGTCATCATTGAACGGGCATATTCTTCAGCTCTTTTTGCTCTTTTTTCAATACTTTCAGGCAGTTTACTGGCCACTCTGGCAGCAAGGTCACGTAGCCCAAGGAAATGACGAGAAGATAATAGTTGGGATAGATAAACGGACATTGAACCAACAGGTTCAGAAATTGACATTTCGTTATCATTTAAGATAACAATCAATTTTTCTGCACCTGGACCCGCAACCGCAGCATTATTCATGGCTTCATACGCCATTCCTGCTGTGATAGATCCATCCCCAATAACTGCCAAAACATTTCGTTCAATGTAACTTGGGTCATATTTTGCTTTGAAATGATTAGCAACCGCAATCCCTAGTCCAGCAGAAATAGAGGTTGATGAATGTGCAGCCCCAAACGGATCATAAATACTTTCGGAGCGTTTGGTAAATCCTGATAACCCGTTAGGCTGGCGTAATGTACGGATTAATTCCCGACGACCTGTAAGGATTTTATGGGGATACGCCTGATGTCCTACGTCCCAAATCAAAGAATCTCTGGGTGTGTCAAAGACAGCGTGCAACGCAACAGTCAGTTCCACAACCCCCAAAGAGGCTCCTAAATGTCCACCAGTTGTTGAAACAACATCAATGGTTTCAGCGCGCAATTCGCGTGCCACTTGTTCAAGTTGTTCAATCGATAAATTATTCAGATCAGCAGGGTGGCGAATATGATCGAGGAGTGGGAAGCGTCCATAGGTAGGAATAGATTTAATGAAATTAGCCGATTCATTTCCTGAAGGAGTATATTGATTCTTAGGATTTTCGGGTTGTTCATCCATGTTTGATCTCATCCGTTTTGTTGCACAAGGATACAAATGAGCGGAACATTTGTATTTCATAAAATTGCTTTTAGCCTGTTTAATCGTAGATTGAAACTTCTAATTATACGAATCTTCATTCAATAAACAGTGTGTTTAAGTATATTTTTCGATATTTTTCTAAATAGCATGATTATTTTGTGATATAATTGTCACTAAAATCTGACAAGAAAAAATTATTTCTATAAATAATCTGCTATTTTGATGGAAATACATTATGTTGTGTTCTACATCAGATATGAACGAGATGTGTTAACGAATTAATCTGGTTGAAATAATTTTTGTTGTTTAAAAGATTAATTTACTCTTGTCGTATATTTTTATTTATCTTAAATAAATCTAAATTTATTGTATTTTAAATACCGGTTTTCCGGTTTGGGAGCTGAAAAATGGCTGTTCCTCTGATGCAGGCGGTTCGAGTCGGCAGTTATGTTGTAAAGCAACATTTACAAGGACGTAAAAAATATCCGCTGGTTTTGATGTTGGAACCACTATTACGGTGCAATCTTGCTTGTTCTGGTTGCGGGAAAATTGATTATCCTGCAGAGATTTTAAATCAAAGGCTAAGTGTTCAGGAATGTTTGGATGCCGATGCTGAATGTGGTGCGCCTGTGGTTGCTGTGGCTGGGGGGGAACCCTTGTTGCACAAAGACATGCCCAAAATTATCCAAGGGTTAATCGCACGTAAACGCTATGTTTATTTATGTACCAATGGGTTATTGTTGGAAAAGAAAATTGATGATTATAAGCCATCTCCATTCTTTTCTTGGGATATCCACTTGGACGGCGATCAATTAATGCATGATGCCTCTGTTTGCCAAGATGGCGTGTATGACAGAGCCGTTACAGCAATTAAGCTTGCTAAATCCAAAGGGTTCAGAGTTTCAATTAATTGTACGTTATTTGATGGTGCTGATCCTCATCGTGTTGCGTCATTCTTTGATGAAGTGATGGCGTTGGGTGTTGATGGGATTATGACCGCCCCTGGCTATGCGTATGAACGTGCACCAGATCAAGAGCATTTCTTGAACCGTCAAAAAACCAAGCAACTATTCCGTGATGTTTTCCGGTTGGGTAAAGGACATAAATGGCGTTTCACGCAATCTCCTTTATTCTTGAATTTCCTTGCGGGAAATGAACAATATCATTGTACTCCTTGGGGTAAACCTTTAAAAACAGTATTTGGATGGCAACGTCCTTGTTATCTGTTGGGTGAAGGCTATGCGTCTACTTATCAAGAGTTGATGGATGACACTCAGTGGGATTTATATGGTACGGGTAATTATGCGAAATGTGCGGATTGTATGGTGCATTCTGGATATGAATCTACTGCTGTAAAAGATGCAATTCAACGTCCTTGGCATATTGCTCAGGTTGCATTGATGGGACCAAAAACCGAAGGACCCATGGCACCAGAGATCGATTTGTCCAAACAACGTCCAGCTGAATATGCATATAATGAACAAGTCCAAGGTTTGATGCAAAAAATCAAAACCGAGGCCCCCAGTGCAAGTAAACGCACCACAACCATTCGTCGTGTCAAAACGGTTAAAAAAGAAGAGGCTAAAGAAAACTCTTAAATTTTACTTAAATAAATTGAGTTTTTGGAAACGAGCTTTTCTTAGTAAAGGCTCGTTTTTTATTAATGAAGTGTACGAATTGATCGTGTTGTTTACAGATTTTGTTTAAAATAACCATTTAAGACCTCATAGGGTGTTTTTCCTTGAATGCCTTTATGAGGTTTAACAGTGTTATAATAATTAATATGTAGAAATTGATTGCCGATTATATTTCCTTCTTGTCTAGCTTTATTAAAGAAAAAAATCGTAACGAATTTTGGTTATTAGGGTTAGAAGACGGAAATCATCCCAAACGAGGGAATTTGACATGTGTCTTTTTTTCCAAAAGCAATTTATATTGCTTTAGATTTCTAGTCATTCATAGAGTGTTTCTAAAGATTTAATGAAATTCTTGAAATGATTAAGAGTGCAAACATCGATTATTGTGCAAGATGAAGATGGTGAACCTTTCGGTTGGTAGTTTTTTTGTGACTTTATTTTCCTTGCTTATTCTTTTTTTCTTTCTACCATAGGGAATGTATCAACTTAAATTTGTCATTTTATAAAAGGATTTTTGTATGTCAAACGAAACATTTCGTACCGAGAAAGATTTATTAGGTACATTGGATGTTCCTAATGAGGCATATTATGGTATTCAAACATTAAGAGCGATTAATAACTTTAAATTAACGGGGGTTCCGTTATCTCATTTCGCTCATCTTGTGAATGGGCTTGCTTTGGTAAAATGGGCTGCGGCTGCGGCTAATCATAAATTGGGTTATTTATCCGATAAAAAATATAATGCGATTGAAAAAGCATGCCAACGTATTGTGAATGGTGAATTTCACGATCAATTTCAAGTAGATATGATCCAAGGTGGAGCAGGGACTTCAACCAATATGAATGCGAATGAAGTCATTGCCAATATTGCTTTGGAAGAAATGGGACATCAAAAGGGTGAATATCAGTATCTCCATCCAAATAATGATGTGAATATGGCGCAATCAACGAATGATGCGTATCCAACTGCTATTCGTGTCGGATTCTTATTGGGTTATGATACGCTGCTTGAGTCACTTTCTAAATTGAGAGATTCTTTTGCTAAAAAAGGCGAGGAATTCGCACATGTGATTAAAATGGGTCGTACACAATTGCAAGATGCTGTACCAATGACCTTAGGACAAGAGTTTCATGCTTTTGCAACGACGTTGACTGAAGATTTAGAACGTATTCGTACATTGGTACCTGATGTATTATGTGAAATTAACCTTGGTGGAACGGCAATTGGTACTGGGATTAATGCTGATCCACATTATCAAGCATTAGCAGTCGAGCATTTAGCAAAGATTACAGGTCATAAGCTAGTTCCTGCAACAGATTTGATCGAAGCAACTTCTGATATGGGGGCTTTTGTCTTATTATCTGGAATGTTAAAACGCGCAGCCGTCAAATTATCCAAGATTTGTAATGATTTAAGATTATTATCCAGTGGTCCAAGGACAGGGATCAATGAAATTAACTTGCCCGCTCGACAACCAGGCAGCTCTATTATGCCAGGAAAAGTAAATCCTGTTATTCCCGAAGCGGTCAATCAAGTGGCATTTACTGTGATTGGAAATGATTTGGCACTGACATTGGCTGCTGAGGGTGGACAGTTGCAGTTGAATGTGATGGAACCTCTGATTGCTTATAAAACTATGAGCTCTAGCATTCTGTTAATTCGTGCAATGGATATGTTGAGAGAATTATGTATTGATGGCATTACAGCGAATGTAGAACATTGTAAAAACCTTGTTGAGCATTCAATTGGTCTAGTTACAGCGTTAAATCCCTATATTGGGTATGAAAATGCCACACGCATCGCACGTAAGGCGTTGGAAACAGGCAAAGGGGTTTTGGAACTCGTTCGTGAAGAAAAGCTCTTAAGCGAAGCTGAACTTGAAAAAATCTTAAAACCTGAAAATATGATTGCACCACATTTGGCTTTGACTGATCTGAAGCATTAGAGGCTCTGTTTGTGACAGGATTGCACTCTATTTCTTACCTGTTGTTATAAGCTCAGGTAAGAAATAGCGTTTTATTTTTTATCGATATCTTTGAATTAATGTTATATTTTATACTCGGATTAGGTATATAATTACCTCTCTTGATTTCTTTGAGCAGGTTAGTAGCAATTTATGATTATCTCTATCATCATTATTATATGTTTAATTTTTCTGAATGGTATTTTCGCCATGGGGGAATTGGCATTAATTTCTAGCCGAAAAACACGTTTAGTCACGATGCAACGCCAAGGCGTGCGTGGGGCAGATCGTGCCATACGATTGATGGAGGATCCACACAGTTTTTTACCGACAATCCAAATAGGAATAACCATTGTTTCAATTTTCGAAGGTGCGTTCGGAGGAGCAAGGCTTGAGGCTGCTTTAAGCCGATGGCTCAGCACATTTCCTGTGATTGGTCCTTTGGCTGATGATATTTCTATTTTTGTGGTTGTTTTGGTAATTACGTTTTTTATGCTGGTTTTTGGAGAGTTAATCCCCAAACAGCTTGCGTTACAAGACCCAGAAGCAATCGCTGTTCGCTTGGCAAGAACCTTTGAAATTATGTCCAAGATTGCTGCCCCAGGCGTATGGGTCTTGGGAAAATGTTCAGAGGCGATTTTAAGATTATTACGCCGTCATAAAAATGTTCGTGTTTCCGTAAGCGAGGAAGAGTTAAGGGCGTATATTGCTGAGGGCGCACAAACTGGCATCCTTGAAATTGAAGAACGCAATATGATCGAGCGTTTGCTTCGTTTAGCAGATCGCCCTGTTCGGGCGTTAATGCGCCCAAGAAATGAGATCGTGTGGGTGGATCGTTCGGCTTCTGTGCAAGAGTTAAAAAAGACTTTGCTGAACGCGCAGTATACGCGTTTAGTAGTATGTGAAGGTGGTATCGATAATCCATTGGGGATTATTACAGCGAATGACGTCTTAACGATGTTATTACAAGGCAAAGAATTATCAATTGATGTTTGTTTGCAATTACCTTTGGTGGTTCCGGATAGCATGTCGGCATTGGATGCGTTGGAACGTTTAAGAGCCGATGTGTTGGGTGTTGTTTTAGTGTTGGATGAATATGGTTCTTTCGAAGGAATAATCACAGTTTCCGATATTTTTAAAGCTATTGTTGGTGAAGAAAACGAACCGTTGGATGCACCACGATTAGAAGCGGGTGGAACCAACGAATATTTACTAGATGGGACAACATTGGTTGACGGCGTAAAAGACCAATTAAATTTGGATGATTTGCCTGGTGAGGGGAGTTATCACACATTGGGCGGATTGATCTTGGCTTTATTACGTCGTGTGCCTGTCACTGGTGATAAAGTGGTGTTTTCTGGTTGGTTATTCGAGGTGATTGAAATGGATGGCAGGCGTGTGACGAAAGTCCAAGCCAGTCGGCAGGCTGTTGCACAGAACTAACCATATTGTATATGAAGCTATTAAAAAAGGCTTTCCTCGTTGAATAAAAAAGCCTTTTTTATGTTAATGAATTGTTACTGATTTCATAATGTGTTTTTCGTTTTCAAAACAAGGCCATTGATTTTGCATCAAAGAATTCAATGAAGGTCTTGGGAGATCAAGTTCTTTAGAATAAATCCATAAATAGGTTAATGCACGATGCAAATAATGTCTGGTTTCAGTGACAGGAATTGTTTCCATAAATAATAAAGGATCATGTTGATAGTCGGCTATTTCCAGCCATTTATTAATCATAGAAGGACCTGCGTTATAGCTGGCGAGCATATGTAATAAATTGCCACCATGATTATCTTTTTTGTTGGATAATTCTGCTAAATGTTCCAAATAAAGCTGTCCAATTTCTAAATTAAGTGCTGCATTTTTAAGCTCTGAAGGATAATTTAGCGAAACATTATCTTGTTTTTTGGCGATATATTGAGCGGTAACAGGCATGATTTGCATTAATCCCATTGCTCCATTTTGGGAGATGGCTTTGCTGTTAAAGTTTGATTCTAATCGCGTTAATGCATAAACAAGCGCTGGATTCATTTTAAATCCATGTCTTGGTGTTAATTTAGGCAACGGCAAGGCAACGTTGCTTTTGACCGTTTCTTCGTGATGGGTTAAAATGGTTTGTAATTGGTCAGAAAGCCCTTTGAAATTAGCAGCTTTGGCGACCAGTTGAATGGAGCGGGACAAAGCAATATTATGATTGCTTTGCATCCATAATTGTCTAAGGACGATTTCTGCTCTTTCCCTTTGTCCGACTTGTATCAAAGCAAATAAACGTTTTCCCAAAGGCGTATCTTCTACCGCACTGATGTCGGCATTACTTGCTGTTTCGGTTAACGAGGATTGTGCAGAAAGGCTTTTTTTGTTTTTTCGCAACGTTTCTTGGGCTAAAATTCCATAGAATGTCAAAGGCGCATTGGCAGCCTTACGCAACCAAACTTGATATCCATTGGGATCATGTGCGTGTAAACGAGTGCGTGCTGCCCAAAAGAAACAACCTGCTTGGATGTGGGGTGCGGTTATATCGGCATGAGAGGCTTTGGAAAATAGGTAAAAAGCCAAGTCATTATCATTTTGTTTCCATGCGATGAGACCCGCAACATATCCTGCCAATCCTATGCGCCCTTTGGAAAGGGAAAATGCTTGTTGTGCAATACGCAGTGCGTCTTCATCTTTTCCAATAGAGAAAAGCTGCTGCGCAATTTCAGCTTGTAATTGAGCTGCGTATAGATCCGTCATGCCCGAAGTTTTTTTGATGAGTTGTAAGGCGCTTTTAGCTCCTTTTACCCCCAAAGTACTACGGGTAAAGATGGTTTTATCCAGTAAAGGATTTCTTTTAAAAGGCGTGATAATAGGGTCTGCTTCTGTTGGCATTGGCAATGATGCTTGTGTCACATCTGCTTTTAGAACAGGGAAAGAATGATCTATAGAAATGGTTGTATTGGTTGGGTTTAAACTGTTCAATCTTTTGATGATTTGCGAAAAATCGGCATAAGTTGGAAAGTTTTTCAACCATAGTTTTAGCTGCCCAGTATTTGGGGTAAATTGAGGGTTAAGATAACGCTCGGCCAAAATATCGCCGAGCAACAAATTGTCTGAAATCGCAATGGTTTCAGACTGAGCTGTTTTGAAGTCCCCTTGACGTTGCAGATCAAATATGTGGCGAATACGCCGAGCATCCAACCCATCCAATGGGCGAGGAAACCGAACTGAACCATTACTGCCACTTGACGAAGAACGAGTGGTTGAAACGGTTACATCTTCATATTGATCTTGTTGCTGAGGTGTTTGCGCTCTGATTGTAGAGGCGGAAACACCTGCCAACAAGGTTGCACTGGCCACCAAAGCCCGAACAACCGAAGGGGAGATAGAATATATCCCTTGCATAATGCTTCAATATGTAAGTTATTTGTTCAATAAATCAAGTTTTTAATTATAAGAATTAAGGTGTTGAATAAAATATAATAAACATATCAGTGGCTTATATGGAAAATTTTATACCAGTATCGCTAAGGGTTTTGCGGATATGTAAAAGATCATTCCAAGTTTCCTGTCTTATCTTTGCACTCGCTTGGATTTGCGAAGGATGACGCAAAGGGAATAATTGGAGTGTAATATGGGTTTGTGGAAGATGGATTGTGTGCCATTGCCCTTTTAATTGACTGATGGGGGCAGAGGTTTGCGTCAAAATACGTGCAGGTAGAATGCCAATACTGAATATAAATTGTGGTTTATAGAGTTCTAATGCTTTATAAAGAAATGGCAAACATGTAGCCAGTTCATTATTGGATAATTGTCGTCCCCCTGGTGGTCGCCAGGGAATAATCGGCATACGAAAACATTCCTCCAAAGAAAGATCAATGCTGTTTAATAGTTGATTTAACCAAAATTCAGACTGACCAAAGAAAACTTGCCCACTACGGTCTTCGTCAGCATCTGGTACTTCACCGATGATAAAAATACGTGAATTTGGATTTCCCTTTGGCAAAACACAGTGCATTGCCGTATTATGTAATGGATATTCTTTAAAAGAAGTAATCACTTTGCAAAGTTCATCTATATTTTTTGCTTGTAAGGGTTGATTTGGATGTTTTACAAGTGATTTGTGGTGCACAGAAGATGTTTTGATAACAGGGATTGAAGGGGTTGACTTTCTATCATCCAAGTGGTTTGTACATAGAGATGCAAGGGTTTCATCAACGCCCCATTCTGAATAAAGAGTTAAAAGAGATAAATGATCAAACATGTTGGGTAACGATCAATCTGAAGGTTGATTCAAATCCTGTTTATTGAAAAGATATACATTATGCAATGTCCTCGCTTTTTATGCACTATATTTTTATCGATTTCTATGGTTGCTGAATTTTCTTTGGCTGCACATGCTGTGCCTATAGCTCAGGATCCTGATCCTGTTTTATCTTTTGAGCATAAAACAGGCGGATATGGTGATTATCTGGCTGCTGTATTTGCTGCCAGAACCGATGATAGTGACATGGCGTCTCGTCTTTATCATAATGTTTTGTCTTTACGCCCAACCGATAATGATTTACGTCGAATCACTTTTTATCACAGCGTGTTGGCAGGAAATGACCTTGCGGTGCAATTGGCAAAAACGCAAAAAGACCCCATTGCTGATTTGATCATGGCGAATGATGCGATTTTGAAGGGACAATGGCAAGATGCGTATCGCTATGTTTCCCATCCTCCCATGGATGTCTTTAGTCAAATTACCTATCCATTATTACAGGCTTGGTGTTTGTATGGCGAGGGTAAAAAAGATCAAGCTTTGGCGATGCTTATTAAAAATAGCCAAGGGAAGCCATTATCTGCTTTATATACCTTACATACGGGTATCATGTATGCTTTGGCTAAGGATAATGATAAAGCGGGTGTTTATTTTGAAAAAGCCAATAAATCTTTTCCTGGTGAAGACATGCTCTTAACACAGGCTTATGGCAATTGGCTTATTGAGCATCACAGGGCGGGTAAAGCAGAGGCCATGGTAGGGAATTTGGTTAAAAACTTATCGTTTTTAGAGGTTTCTGCACAAGATATTAAAAATAATCTGCAAAAATTTCCCTTAAAAAATGCACCACAAGCAATCGCACAAGTTTATTTAGCAATGGCATCTTTGTTACAGCAAGATCTTGCTTCTCAATTTCCTGATAGTAATATCGATCAAAATCTTGCCAATAAAATTGCGTTACATACTGAACAAATTTTTTTGCGCTTGGCGTTAAAGTTAAATCCAGAATTGTCTTCTGCAAAAATGATGCTATCTGGGATTTTAGCACAAGAAAAACATTTTGAGGCAGCCAGAGATATCCTCTTACCCATTGCTGCCAATGATCCATTAAAGACTGTGATGCAATTACGTGTTGCGCGTTTGAACGCATTGTTAAATCATAACGAGCAAGCTGAAAAAGAAATCAAAGCCCTTATTCAAGAATATCCTTTGTCCCCTGATATTCAACAGGCGTTGGGAGATTTATATTTTGATGAAAAACAATATAAAAAAGCCGCCGAAGCCTATACTGCAGTGTTAGAGCTTACCCAATTAATGGATAGCAGTGTTTGGCCAGTATTTTTTGCGCGCGCAGCCTCTTATGAGAAATTAAATCAATGGGATAAGGCAGAAAAAGATTTAAAACAAGCCTTGGTTTTTGCACCGAATGAACCCATGTTGTTGAATTTTCTAGGATATTCTTGGGTTTTAAAAGGTAAAAATACCCAAGAAGCACAGGAAATATTACAAAAAGCTGTTGATATTGCCCCAGATGAAGGCGCTATTAGGGACAGCCTCGGATGGGCGATGTTGGTTAATAACCAACTTGATGATGCGGTAAAGCAATTAGAGCTTGCTGCGGAAACCATTCCACAAGATCCAGAGTTAAATTATCATCTTGGGGTTGCTTATTGGAAAACAGGACGGCATCAAGAGGCAATTAATCAATGGAATGTGGCGTTAACTTGTTCGCCTACATCTGAAGAAAAAGAGTTGATTTTAAAAGCATTGCAAAGTGCTAAAGAAAACAAAGATATACCCGTTATTACTCCAGAAAAATAAAATCAAGGATATTTCCAATGATGCAAGAAAAAGCATATGCAAAAATTAATCTTAATTTGCATGTCACCGGAAAAAGAGAGGATGGGTATCATTTGTTAGATAGTTTGGTTGTTTTTCCTGATGTTGGGGATTACGTAACAATCATGCCAGTAGATAGTGAGCATGTTGATTTGGTGAGTTTACAGATGACCGGTCCATTCTTTGGATCATTACAACATGAAGATTTAAAGAATAATTTAATTGTCAAAGCAGCATATCAATTGGCAACTTATGCTGACAAAGACTTACCACCTGTTAAATTATGCCTTGAAAAGAATTTACCTGTTGCTTCTGGAATTGGTGGGGGTTCTTCTGATGCTGCGGCAACATTACGGTTATTAATCAACTATTGGGATATAAATATATCCCAACAAGATTTGGCTCAAATGGCTTTAAAGTTGGGGGCAGACGTTCCTGTTTGCCTAACCCCTGTTGCGCAACGGATGGAGGGAATAGGGGAAACGCTTTCCTTTTTACCAGAAATGCCTCAGTTTGGAATGGTGTTGGTCAATCATGGGGAAGCCGTTTCAACCGCCGAGATTTTTCGTAAGAGAGAGGCTCATTTTTCAGGCTATATAGAGTCTATAACTGAGTTAAATAATTTTGAATCCCTGATTGGGGAATTATCAAAATTAACCAATGATTTGCAACCTCCTGCTTGTGCGTTAAATCCCAAAATCACGACTGTGCTACAAGCAATAGAGAAATTGCCTTTGTGCCGCCTATCCAGAATGAGCGGGTCTGGGGCAACATGTTTTGGGCTGTTTGAAACTGCACAACAAGCAAGCTACGCAGCAGATTTATTAGCACAACGATATCCTTGGTGGATTTGGGGGGGTGAGGGCAATGTTAAATAGCGACAGGTTTCTATTGTGTTAATTTTATAATAACGATATTCACTATTTTAATAATAAGGTAGAGAAAGAGAGTAAAATGGCTATTGATATTAATATTAAAATCTCTGAGGATCGCACGAAAACAACCTTAACGTTTTCTGATGAGAATAACCCAGGATCAAAAGTAGATCTGACTCAAGCAGAATTAGAGGACCTGATCCGTGTATTGGGGATAGTGAATTGGTCTATGGCTGATGGAAAGCCCATTCCTGACATTAAGGGTGCAAAAATAAAGCCTGCCTATCAAACAAAATGGGCAATACAAAAGGATCAAGATACGACAGGAACGTTACTAGCGTTTCAACATCCTGGTTATGGTGCTGTTGGGTTTGTCTTGTCCGATCAACAAACCAAAGACTATACAAAAGCATTGCAAAGAAGTTTAAAAGTCAAAAAAATCAAGACAACCTAAACTATAGAAACCTATTTATATTGCAAAATAGGTTTCTATAGCGTTAACGTTGAAATTGATTAAATATATTTAAATGCTAGAACGCCGCCGAGCAGTAAAATACAAAAAGCAGTAGCAACCCAAATCATGCGCTTTTCTATAAAATCTTGAATAGGAGGACCAAATTTATAAAGCAGTGCAGCTTCTGCAAAAAAACGTATTCCGCGTGTGACTAGGCTGGCAATCATAAAAGGCATAATTGAAAAATGTGCAGCACCCGAAGCAATGGTGACGAATTTATAAGGAATAGGGGTTAATCCTTTGATTAAAATGATCCACACACCATAATGATTGAATTTCTCTTGTAAATTCAGAAGCTGCTGTTCGGCATGATAAAAATGGACAATTGGCATCGCCAAATATTGCAGCAAAAATGCGCCAATAATCCATCCCAATAACCCACCAAAAACACTGAAAAAAGTGCATATGGTTGCGTAAAGCCATGCCTTGTGTCTTTTTGCCAAGATCATAGGGCATAATAAAACATCAGGAGGGATGGGAAAAAAACTGGCTTCGGCAAAAGCAATACAAGCAAGCCATATGGTTGCATAACGGCTGCCAGCTAATTGGATAGCACGTTGATAAAGACGGTTAAGCATAAAATTATTCCTGACTATCAAAGAATCAGTATAGTCCTGCCATGTTTATCTTTGATCCGCAAGGATTTAAATAGGTTGTAAGGTGCTTATGCAATCAATGTCACTTTTGCACATAGACCATTGGGGTGGCGATTGCTCAAGGTAATATCTCCACCTTGTCCGTGAATAATATTTCTTGTGATTGATAATCCTAAGCCAGTCCCTCCTGTTGCTCGATTGCGACTGGTTTCCATACGAACAAAAGGTTCAAAAACGTGATCCAATGCTTCTTCGCTAATCCCTGGTCCGTTGTCTTCGATTAAGATAATGATCCGTCTATCATGATGTGGGTCTTTGGCTATGGGTAATTGTTCTATTTTCAAAGTAACAGAAACATTTCCTGCATAATGTAGCGCATTTTCCATTAAATTTTGCAAGGCGCGTTTTAAACTAATGGGGCGGGCTTTGGTGGTAATATGTGGGGTTGGTTCACACAAAAAGATATTGTCTTTTTTGTCAGGATGTGTTTCTTGTAATTCATGAATTAACGTTTGTAATAGCTTTGTTAAATTCAGAGAGACAATAGGTTCATGGCGTGTGCTGTCTTTGCCAAAATCGAGTGTGGCTTTAATCATACTTTCAAGTTCATCCAAATCAGCAATAAATTTCTTTTGTAATTTGGGATCATCAATAAATTCAGAGCGTAATTTCAGGCGTGTGATGGGGGTTCGTAGATCGTGACCAATTGCGAGTAAAAGTTGGGTACGATCATTTACAAAACGATTAATACGATGCGCCATATTGTTAAAGGCTCTTGCTGCGCGAGCGACTTCCAAAGGACCCGTTTCAGGTAGAGGTGGCGCATTGACATCTTGTCCTAATCTTTCAGCGGCGGCAGCTAAGGTGCCAACAGGGGCAATTAATCTGCGCACACCCCAAAATGTTAATAACCCTGTTGCGGTTGCCATAACGAAAAAAGCAATTGGAAAAGTGGCTGATGTAAAAGGGTTAGGAGAGGAAAGTGTATAGCTGATATTTAGCCATTTATTATCATCAGGCAGTTGAAAAGCAATAGCACTGCGATGGGTATCTCGGTCAGAGGCGGCAATAATTTCTTTGGGGCGTAATTCTGGTGGAAAGAGAACCGTAGTCAGTAAATGAGATACGGTTTGTTCCAATTTTTGAGAGCGCGGTGTAATTTTTTGTAAGTCTGGTTGATTAGAAAGAAAAATGGTAAAACCATGCATTGGATCGAGGTCATTGATTTCATCAATACGATCGACGCTATCAACCTCCGAAATATCACGATAGATTGCGGTGGCGCGGTTGGCGGCTTCTTGTTCTTGGGTGATGCGGTCAAAGTCCAGTCGATCTAAGGTATGAATCATTAACCCGCAAGCCTCTACCAAACCGATGCCAACGATAAGGAGCAACCCCGTTCTAGCGGCTAACGAAGAAGGCCATAACCGCCATTTTTTCGATGATTGTTTAGACATGACGGACGGGGACGGCGATGACATATCCCCCTCTATGAACGGTCTTAATGAGTTGAGATTGTCGTCCGTCATCTTGTAATTTGCGTCTGAGACGACTAAGGGTCACATCGATCGTGCGATCTGTTGGGGGAAGTTCATGTCCGTACAGGATTTCAGAGAGCTGATCTCGTGTGACAATTTTGGGTGCATGTTCCAAGAGCGCCAGTAAAAGATCGTATTCTTTTCCTGTCAATGGGGTTTCTGTTTTATCCAAATGCAATAATTGACGTGAGGTTGTATTTAAAATCCATTCCCCAAATTGAATCGATTGCTTTTGTTGATGGTCTTTTGATTGAATTCTGCGTTGCGAACGATGCAAGACAGAGTGAATACGTGCAAGTAACTCTCTAGGATTAAATGGTTTGGAGACGTAATCATCCGCCCCTAATTCCAATCCAATAATTCGATCTGTTTCTTCACCCATGGCGGTTAACATGATAATGGGGATATCATCTTGCTGCCTTAACCAATGGGCAATCTCAAAGCCACTTTCACCTGGCAGCATTAAATCTAAAATCACCAGATGATAGGTGTTTTTTTTCCAAATTTGTCGTGTTTGTTCACCATTATAGGCATGGCTTACTTCAAAATGATGACGTTTTAAGAATTGAGAGAGAAGTTCAACAATTTCATGGTCATCATCGATAATTAATAAATGTGCAGGATGTTCCATTGCTGATCCACTATGTTTTTTTGAGGATATATTCGTAAGAATTTTTTTATGAAAGTAAAGATATTTAAATTTGTTTTTTGTCAGTATAAGTTAAATATAATAAGGGATAAGGTCTATTTTGCTGGTCATGATCTGTACGATGTGTTTGTTGAAAGTCTAGATGTTTGTAAAAATCAACGGCTTGAGTATTCTGTTCGTTAACAGTGGTTGTTAAATGAGCATGCTGTGATAAAGCATGCGCAATCAGTGCCTTGCCAATACCTTGTTTACGCAAAGTATGGTTAATAAATAAGGCTTCTATATGATTTTCGTTTAAAATCATAAAACCAGTAATTTCTTTTTGTGCGTTCATTGCTAAAATAACTGGTATATTGGGTATAAAAGAAGAAAGCTCTTGATGGATAAGATGAAAGTCTTCATTTGATAAAAAATGATGGGTTGCTTTAATCGTATCATGCCATAGATTAATAATAGCTTGGCTATCTGATGGTGTTGATTGACGAATAGTAATGGTCATCATAGTGCCTTTGATTCTTTTTAAGGTAGTATTGGATATTATCGTGTTTAATGCGTTTTATAAATTTATTATTGAGTAAGGACTTTAAAATGATTGATGAAAAAACACCAACTGAAACATGGGATCAGTTAAAGAATAACGAGAATACGGTGTTAATTGATGTTCGTACACCTCAAGAGTGGGAACAAATAGGTTATCCTGATCTATCATCTTTGAATAAAAATATTTTAAAGATCAGTGTCCAAAATATTTACGGGGAACGAAATAATAATTTCATATCAGATTTGACAGAATCTGGTTTAAAACCAGAACAAACACTTTATTTTGTCTGTCGCTCTGGCAAACGCAGCATGCTTGCCGCAATGCTGGCGCAACAAGCAGGGTTTTCCCATGTCATCAACGTCCAAGATGGCTTTGAAGGTCCCACAGACCCAACAGGTCAAACGGGTAAAATTGCGGGATGGTTGGCTGAAAAGCTGCCTGCGATTCAGCCAATATAGTCTTTAATTATTTATGTGATGCTGTTTCAGCGTCATATAATACTTCCAGCACAACGCACCAAGGGTAACGAGAATCATAGCTGGTGCCGTTTGGATCAGCAAGTTTCCCTGATGTATCAACAGGCACATGAGTCAAAGCCACAGAATCATCGACATTTCCGCCAATGATACTGATTTGACGTCCAAAAGGTTGTCCATTTTCATTGACAGACACGACAATACCGCAATGTGCTGGAAACATGTAACCCGTAGGTAAACTAGAGAAACGGATACTATCTCTGTTTTTTCCACGTGCGGTACAAATCATATCTCCAAGTTTAGGCGCATAGTTGGCTGGGTCTTGAGCACGTAGGATTTGAGATTCTCCAGAAGCTGCCGCATTAATATAGGTGGCATGGTTAGGAGAGTAGGGGAAACGATTATTTGCACCTGCAATACGCATCACGTAAGAGAGGAACGCCGCAGACCATGCATAATGTCCGTCATTACGGAAATTAAATACAGTGCCATTGGAGTTATGTTTGCCTGTATAGCTGCCTTCGGGCATGCCTGGATCCATACCAATCCACCAATACTCGCCAACACGTTGCCATAGACCAGGCATGCGCTCGGCTTTGAAATCTGGTACTTCTGGTTCGGGATGTTGTAACGGATCGTAATCTGCAACGGGTTGACCAAATAAACGCCATTCACGCAAAGCAATTGCAACGGCTTCTTGTCTTGCAAAAGGTTCAAAATTATTCGTGGCAAAATCAGGGACACGATCATCATAATATGATTGTTGCTGTTGAGGGGATGTTCCCCTTGGATTTGTATGAATTTGTTGATTAGAGGGACCACCACAAGCGGTTAAAAATCCCAATATAATGAACGGTGACAACTTACGAATCATGTTTTTATTCAATCATCTTATAAATAAGGCGTTAACAGATAGGAAGGGTGTATTAATAAGTATCCTTGTGTAAAATAGTTTTTACTTTTTTAAAATGATTTTTATTTACCAGAATACAGCATTATAAAAGAATTGTTGCTTTTTAGCACTTTAATATATCATGAAATATTATATTCTATCTGATTATCATGTATTTTATGATCTATTTTTAATTTATATATAGTTAAGGTTTTTTCATGATTGTTGCTCGTAATTTACAAGAATTTTTACAAGCTAGAGCTGGGTTTAATGATTATTCTGTGGCATTGGTTCCAACAATGGGGGCATTGCACGAAGGGCATATGGCGTTGGTTAAACGTGCCAAGGAGCTATCTCATTATTGTATTGTAACAATATTTGTCAATCAATTACAATTTGATCAACAAGAAGATTTTAGCCGTTATCCCAAAACCGAAGAACGTGACATTCAGTTATTGGAACAGCATCACGTTGATTTGGTGTGGTTGCCAAGGGTGGGAGATATCTATCCAAAAGATTTTGCCACCCATATTACAGTGGGTGGTCCTTCTTTATTATGGGAAGGGGAAAAAAGACCAGGGCATTTCTCAGGGGTTGCAACGGTTGTTTATCGTTTTTTTTCTTTGATAAAACCGCATGTTGCTTGTTTTGGGGAAAAAGATTGGCAGCAATTGCAAGTGATCCGCAGAATGGTCGAAGATTTAAATATTCCTGTTTCTATTTTTGGCGTGCCTATTGTTAGGGAAACAGATGGGCTTGCAAAATCATCTCGGAATCGTTTTTTATCACAAGAAGACCATCAAAAATCAGCTTTATTATATAAAGTGTTAAAGGAAAGCCACCAAAGATTATTGAGCGGTGATAGTGTTACAGAAGTTCTAAAAGACGCTGTGCAACAATTATCGGACAATGGATTTGAAGTCGATTATTTTAACGCTGTGGATGGTCAGACTTTGTGTAAAATCTCAGAGTGGCAACAAAATGCACGTTTGATTACAGCAGCCAAGTTAGGATCCGTTCGCCTATTGGATAACATATAAGACAATAAAAAAACCTTGTTTCGTATAACAAGGTTTCAACAGCCATCTGGATTAAAATTATTCTACAGGAAGGTCGTCCCGATAGATTTTCTCTTTTCTCTCGTGCATTTCTTGTGCTTCGATGGATAAGGTTGCAACGGGACGTGCTTCCAAACGTTTCAAACTGATTGGTTCGCCAGTGACTTCACAATAACCGTAAGTGCCATCGTCAATTTTTCTGAGTGCATGTTCAATTTTCGAGAGGAGTTTCCTTGCGCGATCATGCGTTCTTAGTTCCAATGCACGATCTGTTTCAGAGCTGGCTCGATCATTTAAATCAATATCAGCAGGGCGGTCTTGAGAGAGATGGTTTAATGCTTCGTTTGAATCGTTTAAAATCGAAGCGCGCCACGCTTCTAATTTTGCCTTAAAGTATGCGAGTTGACGAGGATTCATGAACTCTTCGTCATCAGAGGGTTTGTAGTCATTTTTAAATGAAATCGTATTCATATATTAAGTACCTACGTTGTGCATATAGTGAAAATTGATAGATATAGAAGATTACCCTTACTCTTTGTTTTTTAAGGGTTATAATATCAACAGCATCTTACGCCAAGAAAAAAATGTAATTTTAATGAAAAAAACTTAATCTACGAAATATATAAGGCAAATATGCCTGTTATATTAGATTTTATTATAATTATTTTAAGTATTTATTTATTCTATATTAAAACGACTGGAGCATTTAAATAAATCCCATTTTATTTAAGAACGCTCTACTGGCTTTGACATCTTGTAAACTGCCATCCGCATGACGGGGATCCCTTTCTTGCTCAATAGTAATAAATCCTTCATATTTTATTTGTTTCAAAGTTGTGTAAATAGATGGGTAATCCAATATGCCCTTGCCAATAGGACACATGACCCCTTTGGCACATGCGTCAAAAAAGCGGATTTTTTCTTGCATAACGTCGTTAAAGACAGATATATTAATATCTTTGAAATGGATATAATCAATACGATCTTGATAATGTAAAAGCGTTTTGACGGGATCCATACCCGCATAATAGGTGTGACCTGTATCAATACATAATCCAGCGATTTGAGAATCAATATCTTGGACAATTTGTTCGATTTCGTCTGAAAATTCGATATATCCGCCCGCATGTGGGTGGATAACGGTACGAATGCCATAAATATCAAACGCATGTTTTGCGATTAAAGTGATTGTTTCTGTCATTTCTTTCCACTCATCTGGGGATAACCGTGGGGCACGATCACTATGCCCTGCGGCGTAATCGCGAACATCATGCCCCCAATCCATAATTGTTAAATAAGGGGTAGGGTAATGTTGATTCGAGTACCGATTCGGTTGAGGAAGTTGTGATAATAAGTGACAAATATTATCGGTTTGGAATAATAATGACTGACGGTTTGATACGGACACAAGATCGCTAAAAATAGTTCCTGCGATAATAAACAAATCATATTGATTAAGCACATTAGAGATAAGGGGGACATCCAAAGGTAAATAACCGTATGGTCCCAACTCTAGCCCTTTATACCCTGCCAAAGAAGCCTCTTTTAATACCCGTAACCACGGTGGTAAATAGGGATTTTTGGGATCATCGACCCCCCAACAACATGGTGCCGTTGTAATAGATATATTGAGAGGCTCAACTATTGTCATTATTTTATATCTCTGAGCAAGGTTGATATTATAGCCAAGATAATGATATATAAGATGAATGACAAAACACAGCTTTGTTACAAAATAGGAATTATAGACACATTGTCTGGAAAATAGTATTATTTTTGTAAAAAATGTATTTATAATAAAAAAAGACTTGTGATTCATAAGATAAAGGATCATATAGTAACCCAATTATGACGTCAGTCATTTGTTTCATGGAATATAGAGTGATTAAAATTATTTTAGCCTTGGTTAAAGTAAGTAAGAGTTAATTTTAGTCATAGGAAATATATTCTACTTTTTCGAATTCGTTTGGCCCAAGGGGGCGTAATGCCCAACAGGCTATCTACTGGTTTAGGGGTACGTTGATGAACGCACTTGCTCAACTGGGGATGGTCTCGGAAGTTCCGAGAAGTAACCAGGTTTCGGGTGATCTTGCATATAATATGGAAGATCGCAAAGATTATTTTATTGTTAGAGACGGTATGCGTTTTGCGGGGACACATTTGCTTGTGGATCTGTGGGATGCGACGAATCTAGATTCTCCTGAAGAAATAGATCGCGTTTTGCGCGAGGCAGCAATTGTTGCGGGTGCAACAATTTTGCATAGCCATTTCCATCATTTCTCTCCGAATGGTGGTGTGTCAGGGGTTGTTGTGTTGGCAGAAAGCCATATTTCAATTCATACATGGCCTGAACGTAATTTTGCGGCTTTGGATATTTTTATGTGTGGTTCATGCGATCCATATACATCTATTCCTGTATTGCAACGTTTCTTTAAGCCAGAACGCATCGTTCTGGATGAACAAAGACGTGGAAAAGAGAATCTCTAGGCCAGATAATTGATCGGCGAGAGTTACAGATCAATGAAAGCTGGGCAACGATATTGTCCAGCTTTTTTGTATTTGAAGATAGTGAAAAGGACAACTCAATGTCTAAACAATGGATAGATGAAACACTTTATGATGAATGGAAGCAAAGCTTTCGTGTTGATAAAGAATTAGCCCATAAAAAATCTGAATTCCAAGATATTCGTATCATTGAAAATGATTTTTATGGACGCGTATTGTTGCTTGATGGTGCAACGCAAATTACCGAAAAAGATGAATTTGTTTATCAAGAAATGTTGGCACATGTTCCTTTGTTTGTGCATGGTCATGCCAAACGCGTGCTGATTATTGGTGCTGGGGATGGGGGTGTTTTGCGTCGGGTTTTACAACATCCTGATATTGAAAAAGTAACGATGGTTGAAATTGATGGGGATGTTGTATCTCTATCAAAAGAATTCTTGCCCAAGATTTCTGATGGTTGTTGGGATCATCCAAAAGCCGAAGTGATTATTGGTGATGGTATTCAATATGTTGCCGATGCCAAAGATGAAAGTTTCGACGTTATTATTGTAGATAGCACTGACCCAATTGGTGTTGGGGAAGTTTTATTTACAGATGCATTTTATCGTGATTGTGCGCGTATTTTGACAAGCCAAGGATTGATCGTAAATCAATGCGGTGTTCCCTTTATGCAAGCCGATGAGTTGCGTGAAACCAGCTTACGTCGGGCGAAGTTTTTTTCCTATGTGTCTGCGTATGTTGCGGCAGTTCCAACTTATGTTGGTGGCTTTATGACTCTTGGCATTGCGGGTAAAGGGGAAAACCTTACACGTCAATCGGTTGATGTGATTACTGAACGTGCGCAAAAAGCGAATATTTTAGGCAAGACAAGATATTGGTCACCAGAGGTTCATACTGCCTCTTTTTGTCTGCCTCCATATATTCAAGAGCAACTCCCCTAAGTTATTATAAAAGAATATTAGAATACATTAAAGATTTCTAATATTCTTTTCACGGGTATATGTATTGAATTCTTTTGCTACAAACGCTCATATTTCTTGATGAAGCTATATGTGATTTAGTCATTTTTGAGTGTCACTATAATGTGTGTTATGGTGTATCTCGTTTTATTTTTTATAAAATCTTGTGGCTATCATTAATTACCCATAAATTTAAAAATATAGTATCATATCGTAATATTAGTATTATAGGTGGGGTTTCATATTAAAATTATTGTATAGCTACTGCCTGAGAACGGGGGAAAAGAATGAGTCAAGTCATAACCTTGCTGACTGTTTGTATCATTATTTTGGTAATGGTAGCAATTTTTTATTCATTGTGGGATATTCTAATGGGGCGTTGGTCGGAAAAGAAACGTATTCAAAGGCAGCTTCAGGATCAAGATGAATTTGATAATAGTTAAATGATCCAAACAATGACAAACAAAGAAAATATTGTTAAACGAGGTAAGTTTCAAATTGGTTTAATGCGACATCCTCCTGTGGATGTGCCTGTTGGGTTGTGTTATGGGCATACCGATGTTGCTTTGAAAGAGGCGTGGGAACAATTTGCGGTTTTGCCTACGGATTTTCAAAATGTGACAATATATACTTCTCCAGCAACGCGCTGTTTAAAATTGGCTCAAAGCATTGCTGAACGATATCGGCTTTCTTATCAAATAGAGGATCGTTTGTTAGAGTTCCATTTTGGCGATTGGGAAGGTAAGTTATGGGATGATTTGCCTAAATCCTTGATTGATGAATGGGCAAAAGACCCTTGGGGATGGAACGTGCCAGGGGGAGAGAATGGTCAGGAACTATTCGATCGTGTTTCTGAAGTTTGGCAAGAAATTCACAAAAAACAAGAAAATGCGTTAATTGTATCGCACGCAGGGCCTCTTCGCTTATTACGTCAAGTAGCAATGGATATAAAGCCCATAGAGTTGTTAGGAGACTTACCTGATTTTGGAAAGCTGGAGACTTTTGATTTTTAGATTAAAATAAAGCAATAAAGATCGTGCTGAATACTAGAATTCCAGTTGCTACAAAAACTTGTATAGCGCCTAAAATATCGCCTGTATATCCTTGAATATGACGATATGATAATAAACTTATTCCGATTGTAATGATAATTGCTAGTAGAATATAGGCTATTGCACAAATTGGTGGAGCTAATAAAAAAGTAACAATCAATGTGACTAGAGTAGCAATGATTGTTGAGGGGAGTGCCGTGTTTTTTAATGTGCTGGCCAACCCATCATCTCTTGCTGGTTGACTTATATAAATAGGTAATAAGATGCTCATCCTTGATAGAATAGCAGTGATGATTAAAATAGGAATGGCTTTATAAGAATACTGAACGAGGAAAGCGAGGCTGCTGGCTTGTAATCCCAATATAATCAAGAGTGTTAAAACACCATATGTCCCTAAACGACTATCTCGCATGATGGATAGCTTGTGTTTTTTATCTTTGCCTCCACCAAATCCATCTGCCATATCTGCCAGCCCATCTTCATGTAAACCTCCAGTTAATAATAACTGAAACCCAATGGTTAAAAATGCGATAATCCAAGAAGATGGAAAATAATAAGATGTGGTGAAAAAGAAAATGCCGTTCATAGAACCTAAAATGAGGGATACCAATGGCCATGTCCAAATGGCACGACCAAAGGAGAATGGAAAATCAGAGCGATAAAGCCATTGAACGGGCAATCTGGAAAAGAATGAAAGCCCGCAATAGAGATCAGCATGAATTTTCCTGTAAATTAAGCTCATGACTGTGGAGGGGGAAGCCCTGCATCTTGATAGCTATTCATCCCTGTATAGCAAGCTAAAGCCCCTTTAAGTAAAGGCACAACGGTTGCAGCACCTGTCCCTTCGCCTAAACGCATGTTAAAAGCAATCAAAGGATACAACCCTAAATTACCAGCAAGGAGTAAATGTCCTTTTTCAGCAGAAAGATGGCTGATTTTAGTATGGTCTAGTCCTGTCGGATTTAATTTTTGCAAAGCAGCAATGGCAGCAGTGCACACAAAGCCATCTAATAACACAGGAATATTTAGATGACGCGCGGCAAGGGTTGCGCCTAATATAGCGGCTTCTTCGTATCCACCTAAGAGCCTGCAAATTTCTAAAGGATCAGTCAGTGCAGCTTCGTGTAAAGCTAATGCTTTGTCAACGGCTTGTTGTTTACTGGTGATATATTCTGGTGCGTTGCTGGTGCCTTTGCTGACCCATTGCGCACCATCGCCACCAAATAAAGCAGCGCTGAGGGCTGCGGCTATGGTTGTATTGCCAATTCCGACTTCGCCTAAGCAAAGTAAATTAATATTAGGGGTAACCGCATTATATCCAGCTTCAACCGCTTGTAAAAATTGTTTTTCTGTCATGGCTGGGGCTTGAGTGATATTGGCGGTTGGCTCAAGATTATTAACTGGAATAACGCGTAACTCGGCATTGGCATTTTTGGCAAGTTGATTAATTGCAGCGCCATTTTGATTAATTTGTGCAATCATTAATTCGGTAATAGTGGAGTTATAAGGGGTAACCTTTTCTTCCGTTACGCCATGATTACCTGCAAAAATCATAATACATACACGGTCAAGGGTTGGCTCAGCTTTGCGTTGCCATGCAGCCAACCAGCCTACTAAATTCTCTAACTCTCCAAGGCTGCCAGAGGGTTTTAATAATGTGTTTTGCTTTTTATATGTAGCTTGTTCACTGGCTTCATCTTTGGAAGGGAGGTCCAAACATGCTTGTCTTAATTGTTCTAATGTTTCAAAATTTTTCATGGTTGTAATGCAATACTATGGAAAAAACAGCCTGTAATTAAATTTCTACGCCCACCTTCTGTTCCTAATGGATTTCCAGTGCCGTCGGTCAACGTAGCATAGGGAAGATCATGTCCTGGGTCAATGACTGTCGCATAATGAAATTCATGCCCATGGATCACTTCTTGTTTAGGGGTGTTGAGGAATGCACGACGATAGCCCAGATGGATTTTGCGTTTTTCATAACTACAAGAATGGCTGAGCAATCCTGCCATTGGATAGGTCACACCGTCTTTATCAGTTAAAGTCTTGCCCATCACCATATATCCTCCACACTCCCCATGCACAGGATGGGTCAGAGCAAAGGATTGTAACCCTTTGATAAAGAGATCGGCATTCGCCAGTTGTTCAGCATAGAGCTCTGGATAGCCACCAGGAAGCCAACAAGAATCACACTGTTTAGGAGGGGCCTCATTATTCATAGGAGAGAAAAAGTGAATGCTGGCCCCTTGGTCTTGCCATCCTTTGAGAATATGGGGATAGATAAAGCTGAAAGAAATATCTCTTGCAATCGCGATCCGTTGGCTTGGTGGGGGCAGGGCAATATAGGATGAAGGCGCGGGCATAGAAAGCGTTGTATCCAGCTCTAGGATCGCATCAATATCAATATGTTTCTCTGCAATATCTGCTAAATGATTTAAATGAAGCTCAAGATTTTGATGTTCTTCAGCTTGGATTAACCCCAAATGCCGTGCAGGTAAATGGAGTGTTGGATCACGAGGGATCGAACCAAGAACGGGGATATGAATCCGTTTAAAAGCAGCCTCGGTGCTGGCGTGATGTCTGGGGGAGGCAACATTATTGAGAATAACGCCTTTGACTTGAATATTGGGATTGATAGTGGCAAAACCATAGGCAATCGCAGCCGCAGATTGTGCTTGCCCAGAAATATCCATTACTAAAATAACAGGGAGTTGATAGCGTTCTGCAAGGTCAGCCCCGCATCCTCTGTGACCGTCTTTGGTTTCAATACCATCAAAAAATCCCATAGAGGACTCGATAATCGTAAGGTCAGAGCCTTGTAATGTGGTGGCTAATAAATTATCCAATAAAGGAACAGGCATTGCCCAGCTATCAAGGTTAAAAGAAATTGCGTTGGTGGCAACCCTGTGAAAAGCAGGATCAATATAATCAGGTCCAGATTTTGCAGCACGGACGTTGATGTTTCTGCGTTTTAATGCAGTCAGTAATCCCAAGGTAATTGTGGTTTTTCCACTGGCAGATTTTGGGGCAGCGATAATGAACCCCTTTGCGTTTTGCTCAGAATGCGTCATAGTTTGCTTTGAAGGGAATATGAATGAATCAAGAAAATCAACCATTACGGTATGGATGGTCAACAGGGGCTTGTGCAACGGCTGCTGCCAAAGCGGCTTATCTTGCTATATATAATGGTTTTTTCTTGGATTGTGTAGAGATTACCTTACCCTCAGGGAAAAAAGTTTCATTTTCTTTATTCAAAACCCAAATGATTGATAAAAATTGTGCGATTGCTTCGGTTATTAAAGATGCTGGCGATGATCCAGATGTGACGCATGGTGCTGAAATATGGGTACAAATAAAACGATTAGGAAAAGGTCAAGGAATTCTTTTCAAAGCAGGCAAAGGGGTGGGAACAGTTACGAAACCAGGTTTGCCTTTGGCGGTGGGTGAGCCTGCGATTAACCCTGTGCCACGCCAGATGATTGTGAGTGCCTTATCTGAAGTTTACGATGATCCTCATGTTGAGGTGACTGTTGGTGTAACGAATGGTGAAGCAATCGCATTAAAAACAATGAATCCTCGGTTGGGCATTTTGGGTGGACTATCGATTTTAGGGACAACAGGGATTGTTGTGCCTTTTTCATGTGCAGCATGGATTGCGAGTATCCATCGTGGAATTGATGTGGCGCGGGCTGCACGTTTGGATCATCTGATTGCTTCAACGGGTAATGTTTCAGAGGTTGCAGCCCAAAAGATTTATAATCTGCCTGATAGCGCGTTAATAGAGATGGGAGATTTCGCTGGAGGTGTTTTAAAATATATTAAAACCCATTCAGTCAAAAAATTAACGCTGGCGGGAGGGGTTGCAAAAATGACGAAACTTGCTCAAGGGCATTTGGATTTACACTCCAAACGTTCTTCTGTGGATATAGAGTTGTTGGCTGAATGGGTGGCACAGCTTGGTGCACGCCAAGAAATGGTTGAACAAGTTAAGAACGCCAACACAACAGCTGAGGTTTTTTCTTTGTGTCAGGAGCAAATTCCTTTAGGTGACTTTATTGCCCAAAAAGCATTGCAGATCACAAAACAAGCACTTGATCCTGTATTGATTGAAATTGAAATATTGCTATTTGATCGGCAAGGTAAAGCGCAAGGTAAGGCTATTGGGTAATGAATATTTGATTTAAGCTAAGTAATATAGAGCGGTTTGATGGTGTCTGAGAGCGTCGCATTATCGCTTTCATCTTTTAGACGAACGCCACTGATTTGCTTGATAAAGCTTTGCTCTAATAACCATGCCAGTTTAAATGCAGCCAGATCGTGTCTCAATCCTTCTGGACGAACATTTGAAATACAATTACGATCGGCATCATTGCGTGTATTATCTGGCTGCCATGTCATGTAAATACCAAGGCTGTCTGCGGAGGATAATCCAGGACGTTCACCAATGAGCATAGTGATGGATTTTGCACGTAAAAGAGTACCAATTTGATCGCCAAGTGCCACTCTGGCTTGATGTGCAAGCACAATGGGTCCTAGTTGAATATTGAATTTCTTTAAATAAGGCAGTAATGCGCGAATAACGCCTACAGCCTGACGATCAACTGCATAAGAAGATAACCCATCCCCAATAATAATAATTAAATCAGAAGGGTTTTGATAGGCTTGTTCTAGCTTCTCAATACTTTCTTGGTTTAATTTTCGTCCCAGATCAGGACGGCGTAAATATTCTTCTCGATCTTTTACACAACTATGGACGGTAAGCGTTGATAAGCCCATAGCCTGTAATTCATCTTGTATTTTGTTACTATTAAAAGGTTGATGCACAGCATCTCTTGCTTGTGCATGAGATAGTGAAAAATTTAAAGTTTCTTTGGTTGGTAAACTGACCCCATTACGCCCCAATGCAATGCGTGCTTTGGTGAATTGTTTTAAAAATAACCAATTATCAGGAAGGGTCATGTTTATTCTCCTGCAGGTAAAGAAGCGAGTAAAGGATGATTAGAATTTGCAGCTTGTAATTGCCCCATTTTATCGGTGATATGCATTTTTTCTAACCATTCACCAAATTCAGGTGCATGTTTAAGGTTGAATAAACGACGAAGATATAATGCATCATGAAAAGAAGTGCTTTGATAATTTAACATAATATCATCAGCACCAGGAACACTAATAATAAACGGAATATTTGCAGCTCCTAATAGAGTAAGCAATGTATCCATATCATCTTGATCTGTTTGTGCATGATTTGTATAGCAAATATCACATCCCAAAGGTAACCCGAGCAACTTTCCACAGAAATGATCTTCCAAACCAGCTCTAATAATTTGTTTTCCGTCATATAAATATTCTGGTCCAATAAATCCAACCACGGTATTGACGAGTAAAGGGGTGTAATGTCTTGCCACAGCATACGCTCTGGCTTCACAGGTTTGTTGATCGATCCCATGATGTGCATCGGCAGATAAACAGCTACCCTGCCCAGTTTCGAAATACATGACATTTTTTCCAACGGTGCCTCTATTTAAAGAAAGTGCAGCATCATAAGATTCTTGTAAGATATTCAGATTAATTCCAAAGCTAGTATTGGCTTTTTCTGTGCCTGCAATCGATTGAAAGACTAAATCAACAGGAATATTTTTTTCTATCAGCTGAATAGTATTGGTAACATGTGTGAGTACGCAGGATTGTGTAGGAATCTCAAATCGTTGAATGACTTCATCCAACATTTGGTTAATTTTTCCAAGGATTGGTAAGCTATCACTTGCAGGATTAATGCCAATAACAGCGTCTCCACTGCCATAGAGCAATCCATCCAGCATGCCCGCAGCAATTTCTTGCAAATCGTCAGTCGGACTATTGGGTTGTAATCGGGTGCTAAGATGTCCCGGCAGTCCTATGGTATTTCGGAATTTTGTGACGACATGACATTTTCTTGCGGCAATAATAAGGTCTTGATTACGCATTAATTTACTGACTGCTGCTGCCATTTCAGGGGTAATAGCAGGGCTTGCAGATGTAATCATTTCTGGTGTGGTTGTGTCGTCTAAGATCCAATTACGAAAATCACCCACTGTTAAATGGCTAATAGGCTGAAACTTATCTTTGTCATGACTATCAACGATAAGACGTGTGACTTCATCTTGTTCATAAGGGATTAACTGATCTTCTAAAAATGTTTTAAGAGAAATATCAGCTAGAGCCATTTTTGCAGCAGCACGTTCTTCATCACAACTTGCAGCAACACCCGCCAACACATCACCTGATCGTAAAGGAGAGGCTTTGGCTAGTACTGTTTTTAAATCTTCAAAAACCCAAGTTTGATTGGCTAAAATTGTTTTATACATAATTTTACCTGCTGAATGTTGCTAAGTATTGACTGAGTTTTATTGGTTCATTTTATTTCTGGATGATCGCGTTGCTAGAAAATAAAGATATCCTATACCCATAAACCCAACAAAACATCCTGCCAGTTCAAGATTATAGAGTGCCATTGTAATCAAGCATAAAACAGACATTATCATCGCAAAAAGTGGTGCAAAAGGATATAAAATTGCTTTAAAAGGTCGATGAAGGTTTGGTTCACTATGGCGTAATTTAAACAAGGATGCCATTGAAATAATATACATTAATAATGCGCCAAATGCAGCTACAGTCATAATACTTGCTGTTAAAGGTTGATTGGCAATAATAATCAGAGAGTCTGAAAAAATAGCACCAATGCCAACAAAACCACCTGCTAAAATAGCGATATATGGGGTATGGGTATATTTATTTACTTTTGCTAAAAATATTGGTAAATAGCCATCGCGTGCTAAAGAAAAGATTTGTCGGGAATATCCCATAATAATACCGTGCAAAGAGGCAATTAATCCAAAAAGCCCTAGCCAAACTAAGATATTTAACCATATGCTTTGAGCTCCAACAACAGCCTTCATTGCTTGTGGTAGCGGATCATTAATATTAGCTAATAAACGCCAATCGCCTTTTGCACCGCCTGCGAATAACATAATGAATAAAGCAAGTACAGTAACCGTAATAATGCCAGCGCCTAATGCTTTTGGAATTGTGCGTTGTGGGTCTTTGGCTTCTTCCGCTGCCATAGATGCCCCCTCAATGGCTAAGAAAAACCAAATTGCAAAAGGAGTGGCTGCCAGCATTCCTTCAATCGTGGAAAAATGAAATTGGTTTTGTCCACCCCATCCGTTATTGGCAAAATGATCCCACGAAAAGGTTGGCGCAACGATAACCATAAATAGAATTAACGCAAAAATAGCAAGTAATGTCACAATTAATTCAAAGGTTGCGGCAATATGAACACCAATAATATTCAACCCCATAAAGAGTAAAAAGGCCGTACAAGCGATCAGTTTGGTATTAATATAAGGAAATTGAACATTAATATATGCTCCAATTGCCATTGCAATCGCAGGAGGCGCAAAAACAAACTCGATTAATGTTGCAAACCCAGCAAAAAATCCTATTGTCGGTCCGAAAGCACGTAATGCATAAGCAAAAGGTCCTCCTGCGTGGGGAATAGCCGTACTTAATTCTGTTAAACTGAAAATAAAACAGCAATACATTAACGCAATTAAAAGAACGACAATTAAAAATCCTAATGTTCCAGCAGAGGCCCAACCATAGCTCCACCCAAAAAAAGATCCTGAAATAACCAGACCAACCGCAATTCCCCAAAGATGAAAACCGCTTAATGTCTGTTTAAGAGCTGTGTTTGATGACATAAGCAACCCTTTAGTATAAAATAATATTGAAATGAAAAAAACCTATAAAAACAGTAATTAAATTATAAATATAAAGCAAATAAAAAAATTAATAGGATATATTTATTAAATATTTGAAATATTGAATTATAAAATTTTGTTTTAAATCATTTTATTAGTGATAAATGTTTAATTTTTTCTTTTTCTGTAACTTTGTATAAAATTTTTTAAATAATCTGTATCGTCTATTTTAAGATCTTATTTTAAACCGTCTTTGATACTCAACATTATAGAGTGCGCTTTCGGTTGCTTGTTGATCGTGCAGGGCGGGACCAACCATAATCAAAGTCGTGCGTTCAACGGGTTGTTGGTTGAATTGTTCGATAATTGTGCCAAGGGTTCCTTTTAAAATTTGTTCATTTTCCCAAGTGACTCTGGCTGCAATAATAACAGGGCAGTCTTCTCCATAGAACGGGGCAAGGCGTCCAACGATCTCGTCTAAGCGATGAATAGCTAAATGTAAAACCAATGTGCAGCCTGTCTTTGCAAAAGTTTCTAGTTTTTCGTTTTCTGGCATAGAGGATGCACGTCCAGAAATACGGGTAAGGACAATTGATTGTGCAATTTCTGGAATAGTCAGTTCTTTTTCTATGAGGGCAGCGGCGGCGGCAAATGCAGGTACGCCAGGCGTTAACGTATAAGGAATATGATGTTTTATTAAACGCCGAATTTGTTCGGATACAGCACTGTAAACGGATAAATCTCCTGAATGAAGACGGGCAATATCTTTGCCTGCTTGATGGGCTTTGACATATTCTGCTTCGATTTGATTGAGATTTAAAGGTGCAGTGTCAATTAATGTTGCATCAGGTGGACAAAAATCCAGCATTTCTTTGGGAACAATAGAGCCTGCATATAAACAAATTGGACATTCAGAGAGGAGTTTATGTCCTCGTAATGTTAATAAATCCACAGCCCCAGGGCCAGCACCAATAAAATGAACAGTCATAAAGGGTCTCCTTTGATCGCTATGGAAAAACTTATTTTGTTATAAATCATTTTAGGAATCAGTAAACGTCCATTTTTATGAATAAGTGCCAGCGCACATGCTTCCGCTACGGCACCAAGACCCGTATGGTGATAGGTTGTTTCGGAATAACTATTACATTGAGGTTGTAAACGCAGCATTATTTCATGGGGAATAAAATGAACAGGAATAATTGATAGTTTTTTCAGATCAATCGCATTTTGATCTTGTTGTTTAAACGCAGGAAACGCGATATCGGTTGCATAATATTGATATTTTTGTAAAAGCATTTCCAATGTTTGGATAAGCTCTAACCCAGATGTTTTTTTTGAAAACCCCATACCAATGACGACCGGTTGCAAAAAGGTACAGGCGACTATTTGGTTATTGGAAATATCTTTTTGCATTTGTTTAAATCTTAAGACACAATAAATTCAGTATATTTTAAAAAGATACTTATTTTAAAGTGATCCATTTCTTATCGGTTCGGTTAAATTGATTGGGTAGTTATTGGTATTTTTATTGTTTCTGCACGACATATTGTGTAATAGCTCGGGCAGGTTTAAAGCCGTGATATTGCCCCAAAGTTTCGTAATATTCAACGGATAGTCGTGTTATTTGCCCGCCCCGTTGTTGTTGTGCTTTGAACAATAAATAATCTCCTTCAGCAGTCACAGAGTTGATGACCAACCTTCCCAGTGGACATAGTGCGTTCCAGACTGTTTCTAATAAATTTGGGGATGTTAATCCGCCACCAATAAAAATCGCATCTGGACGTGGCAAATCTTGCAAAGATTCAGGTGCTTTACCATTGATAATTTGCAAAGCTGGCACACCAAGGCGTATTGCATTTTCTTTGGCACGATTGGCACGATTTATATGGGGTTCAATAGCAATGGCTTTGCAAGTTGGGTGTGTTAACATCCATTCAATAGCAATAGAGCCAGAACCCGTTCCAATATCCCATAATAAAGCCCCAGGATAAGGTTGTAATGCGGATAGTGTATTGGCACGAACAGTTTGTTTGGTTAATTGTCCATCATTTTCAAACCAATGATCTTCTCGTCCATGTGTAAAAGGAAGAGCAGTAAAATGATCCAACTCAAGGGCAATGATATTTAAGGGATGAATATCGTTTGGAATGGCATCTCTTCCAGATAGCCAGAAGATATGTTCATCCTTACCACCAAGGGCTTCTAAGATATAAAAATTTTTATAAGATATATGCCACTCTTTTAAAAGAGTATGAACTTGATGAGGAGTTTTTTCGTTAGCGGATAGAATAAATAATCGGCGATACGGGATGAGGGAAGGGCGTAACGTTTCAATAGGTCGCCCACATAAAGAAACAGTATGGACATCCTGTCCATGCCATCCAAGGCGATTACATGCCAAACTATAAGAGGAAATAGCTGGAAAACTATTCCATTCGGCATGGGTTAATGTTTTTGTTAGTAAAGGACCAATTCCATACCAAAAAGGGTCTCCAGATGCCAAGACAGCAACAGGGGTTGGTTTATGTTGTAAAATTTTCTGTATAGAATGATCCAAAGGATTAGACCATATTTGCTTTTCCCCTTGAATTAACGCGTGTGCAAGGGCAAGATGACGCTTGCCCCCAACGACAAGACTGGCATTTCGAATGCGGTGTTGCGCGGTCGGACAAAGTCGGTCGATACCATCTTCACCAATACCAATAATATTTAAGAATTGATTTGACATCGAAATACTTCTATTCTAGGTTTTTAGGGAATTATTAATCGAGTGATTGTAAAGATTTCTACTAAGTAAAGTCAATAACCACTCGGCATAACAAACAATAATTTTAGAATTAAACAGTAATTAAAGATAAGATAGACTGTAGATGGGGTACGTCGTGAAATAATTTTGGTCTCACGCAAGGAATTGTTGTTGGGACAATCATTGACGATATTAATGATTTAGAAAATAGCACAGGGATAAACAATTTATTGAGTTTTACTGTCCCAGTTCATCAAGATATTACCGATACCCCAACAATGTCGTAATTTTTAAACGCATCAAATACTGAATACACAATCACTGGCAAATCAGGTAAGCTGAAAGCATTTCTAGTGAATGGTAAGCAACTTGCAATACAAAATTTAGAGTCACGGATGACAGTAAAAGTGTGGATAATAGATGAAAATCAAGAGGTTATCGCATATTTAGGAATAGGAGGGGGATAATTTACTCTTAAATCCTGCGATGTTTGCTTCTCGACTTGCGGTTGATATAACGGTGTGGAATCAAGCCATATCTCATTCAGAAAGAGATTCGGTAAAATTCCCACAATACCTAGTACATGAAGCAGAAAAGCAAGGTTATAACACCAATATTTTTTTGTGACTGGACATTCATTGGGTGGTATCGAGGCTTTTTATGTCGCTCAACAAACCGGTTTAGGGGGGCATTTGAATTCACAGGCATTCCAGCATCAACAACGGTATAAGGTACAGGTGATAAGTTTGTTAGCGTGGTTACCTATGGTGATTTTGTGGGTGAGTATGCATCTGATATTGCAAAAGGTATCCGTTTTTAACAATAATGTATTCGGACGCAAATGGAGAGATGAATCATTATGGTAAAGTATTAACAATTGGTGACAAAGCTGATAGTGAGGCAATGATGAGTAAGTTGGTAGATTGGAATAATTCAAGTTTAAAGAATGTAGTGGATATTTTGAAGGTTATTCCTGATTTCTTTAAGTTTCATTTGCCTAGAACGCAGGCAGCTGATATGGGTATCGAACTTTCTCCACATTCTTTATTATGTAATATGATTTCTACACAACATGGAAATGTCATTCCAATGGTTAATGATTCTATTACGGTTGCTTTCAAAACATAAACTCAATTAACATTGCTTGAAGGGATATGAAATTTTTAAAAAAATTTTAATTTTGGGTGGAACAACGGAAGCATCAGCGTTGATCAAAAACTGTCGAGATCAGGAAAATCTTGATCTAGTTTTGTCATTAGCTGGTGTAACCCAAAGCCCTGTTTTGCCTGCACGAATAGTCACTAGGATTGGTGGGTTTGGTGGCACGATTAAAATGGCAGAGTGGCTAAAAGATAATCAAATTCATGCCATTATTGATGCAACCCATCCTTTTGCTCAACAAATTACGAAAAATGCGTATCAAGCAGCACGAATTGCGGACGTTCCTTATTTACGTCTGGAGCGCCCTGCGTGGCAAAAAAAGCCAGGGGATATTTGGCACGAAGTAAAAACTGTTGAAGAGGCGGTTTTAAAATTAGGCAAAGACCCTTTGCGTGTTTTTGTCACGATTGGTCGCAAAGAGTTATTGCCCTTCAAAGAATGTGCTGTTTCTCATCATTATTGGATCAGAAGTGTTGATCGTCCTCAGGAATGTTATCTCCCTCGTCATGTTCAGTTAATTCAAGCCAAAGGACCGTTTGATGAAGCGGACGAGATGGCTTTTTTAAAGCACCACCAAATTCACTATATTGTTAGTAAAAATTCAGGAGGGCAAACCGTGTACGCAAAAATCAGCGCGGCACGAAAATTAAAGATTCCTGTTATTTTGATTCAAAGACCGATAATGGAGCCAATGCCATGCGTAGATACATGGCAACAAGCTCAACAATGGATATTTCAAATTGAATATCAAAACCCCAATTCAGACAAAGAAGGATGATCTTCTGGTCTGGTTCCCAAAGTCCAGAAATATTTGCGTTCATTTTCTTGAATAGGCAAATCATTGATACAAGCAAATCGTTTGCTCATTAGCCCATGCTCGTTAAACTCCCAATTTTCATTGCCATAAGAGCGAAACCATTGACCACGATCATTATGCCACTCATACGCAAAACGAACCGCTATTTTAGTGTCCGTATAAGCCCATAATTCTTTGATTAACCGATACTCTAATTCTGTTTGCCATTTTGTGCTTAAGAATTGGATAATTTCTTGTCGTCCATGAATAAATTCAGAACGATTACGCCATTGACTGTCAATTGTGTAAGCCAAGGCAACTTTTTCTGGATCTTGGCTATTCCATCCATTTTCAGCTAGGCGCACTTTTTGACAAGCGGTTTCAAAAGTAAAAGGGGGCAAAGGTGGGCGTTGTTCTGCCATGATGTTATGGCTTTCAAATGAGCGCGTTATATAGATTTATTTGATTTAAATATTTTTCCACTCAATAGTCAAATTAACATTTTGCTTATTCTGTTCAATTAATTGGGCATTTGGTTCATCAGTATGCTCTACCCATGCTTTGGCATCTTCGACAGAACGTCCAAAGTAACAATGGCGGTCGACCAGACGTTGTTGACGTTCTGCAATCGGTGCTGTGACGAACCAACGCTCATCAAATAAAGGTGCTAATGTTTTCCATTCATTTTGTGCTAATAAGAGATAATTGCCTTCTGTAATAATCAGGGGAATGTTGTCGAATATTGGAATAGACCCTGCGATAGGTTCCTCTATGGTTCGATAAAATTCGGGTGCATAAATAATTTCGTTTTTTTGTTGATTTTTCAAACGCTCAATTAATGCTTTATATCCCCATACGTCGAATGTATCTGGCGCACCTTTGCGTTCTTTGCGTCCTAGACGCTCTAATTCTTTGTTGGATAAATGATAACCATCCATTGGGACAATCATAGAAATATCTTTTAACGCTTCGTGCAGTAATCGGGCAACGGTTGATTTTCCAGAACCTGGCGCACCAGCAATGGCTAAAATAGTACGTTCTTTTCGGCGTGCTAATATTTTGGCGTGGTCAATATATTCCTGAGGTAATATTAATCCGTGAACAGGATTTTCGCTGATATTTGTCATAATATTGTCCTTTAAGCTACAGCTATTTGGCATAGAGTAATATAGTTTTTAAAAAGTGAAAGTGGTTCTGAATGGAAATGATTGTTAGAGTGATTGATTTTGTATAAACTTGTATTACAAATACATTATTTGAAGAGGAAAATAGAATGAATTTAGACAAGGATTACTTTCTAAATAAATATAATTTAATGCTTCCTCACACTGAAGTTGTTGAGGCAATGCCTAGTTTAACCAAAGGCACAGCACTAGATTTGGGATGTGGTGGGGGCAGGAATAGCTTATATTTGGCTCAGCAAGGATTTACAGTCGATGCATGGGATCATAGTGAGAATAGTATCCAAAAATTGGATAGTATTTGTGTGAATGAATCCATTGATTCGATTACAACCAGAGTGGTTGATTTAAATAATCTTGATTTTTCAGGTCAATATGATGTTATTATATCGACCGTTGTTTTCATGTTTCTCACTCCTAAATCTATTCCTCATTTAATTGGGAATATGCAAAAATCAACCAAAAAAGGCGGGTATAATTTGATTGTTTCCGCAATGGATACAGAAGATTATCCATGCAACCTTGATTTTTTCACATTCACTTTTAAACCCAGAGAATTATCTTCATACTATGATTCATGGACAATTAAGAAATATAACGAAGATACTGGTCTGTTACATAAGACTGACGAACACGGTAATCGAATAAAATTGCGTTTTGCGACCCTTTTAGCACAAAAAAACTAGCAATCATGAAAAAACGGCAGTGTTTTTTACTATACTGCCATTTTATGATTAATTTTTTTGAATGATATCTTTTGTTTTTTGAATATCTTCTGGGGTTAAAGGATGAGCGTGATTGCCCCAATTACTGCGGATATAATTAATGACATCAGCCGTATCTTTATTGGTCAATACCCATTGATATCCAGGCATGGCATAAGGTAAGTGATCTTGTGTCACAGGGGTTTTTCCGCCTTCTAAGATGATACGAACCAGTGTTAATGGGTCTTCACTATTAACGGTTAAGTTTCCTTGTAATGGTGGGATGACATGGTTATTGCCTTTGCCATTCACACCGTGGCAAGTGGAACAATAGCGCATATACATAAACTCACCATTATCTCGTACTTTTGCTTGCGAAGCACTGCCAGTGGGTTGAACGGCTCGTTGATTGCCATCAATATTGGCAAGATATGTTGCAATCGCATCAAGGTCTTGATCGGTTAAATATTGTGTGCTTTCACTGACCACCTCATCCATTGGACCCGCAAGCGCTTTATGTTCGCTGCGACCTTTTTTCAATAAATCAATGGTTTCTTGTTTTGAAAAAGGCAAATTACGCAATGAGGGGGCATACCATCCCGCAAGTTGTGCGCCACTTAGATAGCTGCCTTTTTGTTCATCAAAACTTTTTTCCTGCATGCCATAGCCACGAGGCGTATGGCATGTGCCACAATGCCCAGGACCTTGGACGAGATATGCACCTCTGTTCCATTGTTCACTTTGATCTGCACGGGGTTGAAAACGCTTGTTTTCTGTATACATAGCATTCCAAGCAGAGAGAGGCCAACGTATCGATAAAGGCCAAGAAATGTCTGATGGGCGATTGGCGACGGCTTGGGGTTTGACTTCATTCATTAAATAATTATATAACGCTCGCATGTCCTCATCGCTTAATTTAACATAAGAGGGGTAAGGCATAGCAGGGTAAAGATGCTGACCGTCTTTGCCAACGCCTTTACGAACAGCACGTACGAAATCGTTATAGCTCCAACTACCAATACCGTTGGTTTTATCAGGCGTGATATTAGTAGAATAAATATTCCCCAAAGGCGTTGGGAATTTCATTCCACCAGCTAATTCTTTGCCATTAGGAGCCGTGTGGCACGCACCGCAATCGCTGGCACGGAAAACATATTCTCCCTTGGACATCGTAGGATTGGCATGGGCAATACTGGGTAATGTCATCAAAAAGAGGATTGATAAGCGTTTCATGATTATCCTTTCATCTTATGAAGTTCATTAACCGCACGCCATCCTTGATCAATGGCAGCATGCGCATAAGGTGCCCAATCTGAATCAGAGTTTGCGATGGTAATACGCCCCACAGGTTTGCGCGCTGTTTCGATGATTTTTTGTGCGCTATCTTCATCGGATTCAGACAAACCGCTATAAGTATAAGAATATCCATGCGCCCAACGATTAACGGTAATGGCTTGAATGTCTTTGGTATGGTCAAAGCCCGCATCGCCAAACATTCCTTGTAATTGGTCACGGATCATACGTTCATGTACCTCGAACGGAGTACCCAATAAGAATGCACGTCCTTTACGAGATTGCTCACGAATGCTGAGACCGCTGCCAGGGAAGGTCGGCACATAAACCATATGTAAACAAATCGGTTTCTTTGGGTCTCTGGGGTGTTGATACTCCCCCATATCAACGGGGTAATCCAGTTTCACACGGCTATAAGGGGCTGCAACAGCATAAATTTCATGAACGCCTTTTTTGATAAAAGGTTCCCAATTATTGATGATGACCTTGGTGTAAACTAATGGTGCTTTGACATTTTGTTTTAAGGCTTCTTTTTGAGTTTCTGGCATTTCAGGCACAATATAAGGAATCATCATATTATACCCAGCCATCACAACATGACCGCCTTTGACTTTGTGCAGTGTGCCTTCTTTGAGATAGGTTACCTCTACGCCATCATCAACGTTTGCTACATGAACGCCTGTACTACTCAGTCTTAATCGGACGAAATTTTCTGGTTTATCCAGTTGGTTATAATCAAATTGAGCTGTAACGATGCTTTCCATTGTATCGCCTGGCGCAATCGCTGGGATTAAGTGACGAACAATTGAACGTGCAAGACCAGCATTGCCATCAGGGAAATGATAGATATAAGGATCCTCTAAATCAGCAAGGTCATCAGGATCCATAGGGGGTAAATTCATCCCATCAAACCCAGGTAACGCACAAAGACGGGCATCACTACATGAAACACCATCAATCCCTATGGCTTGGAAATCATTGGTTCGTTGTTGAAAATATCGAATAGCACTATCGTTTAATTTGACTTTGTCTTTTAAGAATTCTGTATAGCTATGCTTATCAAGCCATGCCGTTTTCTGTTCAGGGGTCATGCCCGGCATATAATCTTTGTTTTCGGTGTGAAGTGCAATCAGAGCTTTGCGATCTTCTTCACTTAATGGGAAATCATTGATAAAATCAACAATATTACGTCCATTTAAGCGATCAGGTGGAATGTCATCAGAGACTGCTCGACCTGGATCACCAGCGACAATTTTGTCGACACCAAAATTCTTTTTATCAAAATAAACACCACGGCTTAAGTTTAAATCTGGGTAAAAAGTTTTGTCGAAATCTTTTGCCATGACATCAACATTAATATTTAATTCTGCGATCAGTTTTTTAACGACATCACTAAAATTATGTTGTGGGGATTGAAAGGATTCACTTCCTCCATATCCCAAGATCATACTATCACTAGTATGAAATTCATTGCGTTTTGCATGACCACCAAAATCATCATGGTTATCAAGCAACAAAATCTTGCTATCTTTACCTTGTAATTGTTGCCAAAAATAAGCAGATGCTAAACCGCTTAGACCTGCACCCACAATCACAAGGTCATAAGTCTCTTGAACAGGTAGGGTTTTAGAATTAAATTTCTCTCCTTCGCGTCCCAAGGCATGAGCCCCTTCAAAAGAACCAGGGTGATTGCCCCTTAATCCCGTTAAGGTGGGGGGATAATATAGTGTTTGAGTCGCAGTCTGGGCGGATGCTTTTAATATCTGTGCAGGTGCCATTCCCGCAACAATACTAATTGCCACACCATTCAAAAAATCACGCCTTGTGACAGTCATTGAGTAAAGCCTTATATATTTTGTTTTATCATTTTTGTATATCATAAAACGACGGAGATTAAACAATAAACAATTGATGAGCTTGATATTCGAGCTTGCTAAAAATTAGTAGACGTAATGCTGAAATATTGGGATGATTTTTTAAATACTAGTTTTGTATATATTTTTATTACGTTAATATAAATACACGAAAGCAACTTTTCTCAGTGGCAAAAGATATTATTTTTTTGGTTGATTAGGATGATTATGTGACTATAAGGGCATGTTTTTATACGCAGATAAAATACATAAAACAACGAAGGCTTTGTTTTATAAATAGAAGTTTATGTATTTTATCTTTGTGTAAAGGAGTGCGCTATTTGTTTTAATAGTTGCTAAATAATTATAGTCTTTTTCTGACCATTATATAAAGTTTATACATAATTTGTCTGCGTTTGGTGCCTAAAGGTAAAAATCTATTTACAAAAGGTTTCAAAATCTCTCTGATTGTAAAGTTTGGATTAATATATATTTGTTCAACCTTATGCTCAACTCTATGTTCGATATTTGATGGTGCATGGTATGTTGGAACGTTATTATTTTTCCAAGGGGTATTGCGTAAATAATAGAAAAAGATTGACGCAAAGTCTGCAGTGGGATTAAACCATGGTTTTTGCTCGCCAGCGAAATGGATAATCCATGGATCTTTTCTTGCTTTGAAATAGTTTTCCATAATTGGTAATGGAAGTTTTTTATAAAATGTTTCAACATTGCCATTGCCGTGTAAAACGTTCCATTGCATGTCCAGATAATAAATATCGCCTTCTAAATGTTTATTTAAAAGATCTTGATCTAAAAACCAATAACTTGCTTTACACATATCTTCAAGAATATCTTGATCTACACCAGTTTTTCTGATTTTTTTGGTATTAAATATTAACACACCAGCTTGGGCATAATTATGAGGGTTTTTCATACCTAAATATTGCTTTAGATACTCCTCTGTTGTTAACCCACCGCATACATCACGACACATTATTTTAAATTTGATAAAACCAGCCATGACATAATCTTTGACTGCTGCTACGGAATTATTGCCAATATCAGTATCAAATAGATGTTGAACGTCTTTGTTAACAACCATATCTGCGTCTAAATAAACAACTTTATCATATTGTGGCAGGATGGTGGGGATCAAGATGCGATAATAGGTTTCTTTAGAAAAATGTGCATGTAAGTTTAAATTTTTATTAGCAAAAAAATGATCAACATTAATGATGTTTAACTTGAAATTCTTCAGATTTCTAAACATAAAGTTAAAGTTGAATTTCGTTGTCTCAGACAATGCACCTTCTATAATGTAAAGGTCATAAAAACAAGTGGGATCACTATTTTCAATGATGGATTGAATTAATGCAGCACCCGTAATTGCGTAATTCTCATTAAAGGCGGTCACGATAGGAACTATTTTCTTATAGTTTTTTTTAATTTTATCCAATTGAGAGGTATCTGTCATATTTGTCATCGCCACAGGTTGTTGTGATGTTAATTGATAGTTACCGGTATTGACATTGTGTACAAAGGTTCTGCGGCATTCTACAATTTTTAATGTTTCATTTTGTCTTAAGTGTGTCAGATATATACCCAGTAACCATTCAGAAATATACCCAAAAACTCTATATTCTTGTAAATCTCTGTTTTCTAAATTTAATTTTTTTTCAAGTTCAAATAAAATATCAAATAGCCATGCACTGTAATGTTCAAAAATATCACGCTTCATGATGAACATATTGGTATAATAGCCCTCAGTGGATATATTATAATTGGTAATTGCTTCTTCATATTCTGGATATTTTGCTCTTAGAATATCCAGACATGTGTAATAATCTTTAATAAAAAGATTGGGACCATTTTTATATTGATCGAGATTATTTTTAGCGTAATGGTTTCTGACGTCCCATTTTTCAGGAGCTACGACATCAACATTGATTAAAAATTTTTCTAAAGCTTGATCGGAGTATCCAACCTCTTTTAAATAATTTTGATCTATTTGATCATACGGGGTAACACCATATATATTGTTTTCAGTTGTATTCTCTGGGTTAAATATAAAATGACGCCGATAGTGGCAAAAACCGATATATTCACTGGTTAAATCATTTTTCCATGCCCAATATTGAGCTGTCAGTTCACAAAAACTTTTGTTTTTGAGGGAGATATTATCCCCGGTTGCATCATTTAATTCTGTTGGAAATAACGGTTTGTTAAATGCTGTGCCAACTTGTATGGGCTTAAAGTAATTTGTTTTAATGAGATCACATTGATTGTGATAAGAAACATAAAGGGAAATTTTTTTCATTTTGTTCAACATGCTGATAAAGATGAGACATAATTTTTTATTGTTTTGTGTTTTATATGCAAATTTAAGAATTTCTTATGGGGCTATTTTGGTTTTTTATATAAAAACCCATCTTTAATACCTTTCAAAGTATATAAAATAGAATGAATATTTCTTCCTCTACAAATACATAGGATTAAAATACGTATAATTCTAAGAAAAATAGAGAATTTTGAGAAAGGAGGATATTGACTTTTTTGTAAAAATACAAGGTTCCTCACCATATAATATATTTTTTTATTTCGATAAATATTTATATTGATGCTTGTATCGTGGGTAAATATTAAATTTGGAGAAAATAAAATTTTATAGCCTAATTGTGATAAATGATAAGAAAAAAGAACATCATCGAAATATAGAAATAAATGGTCGTCAATCAGATCGGTATACTGGCGCAGTATATTGTGATGTAGAACGGCCCCAACAAAAGAAAATGTTTCCACTTCTTCTGGCCAAGAAAAATTTGGCAGGAAATTATCTGGTTTTATCCCATATAAAAGTGTTTCATATATTGTATATGGAACTTTTTTATACGGAACGTTCATTTTACAGATTGCACCAGAGGGTAATAATACTTTACTAGAAAAGATTTGATAATCTAGTTTATCTAATGCGTTAAACTGATCTAGCAGATCGATTGCAGGATAAGCATCATCATCATAGAAAAATACCCATTCTGTGTCTAAAGTGTCTGCGATAAACTGTGAGCCATGTCTAAAACCACCTGCACCACCGCTATTTTTTGTTGTTGTTAAGATATGCAGGCGGGGATCTTGTTGGGTTGATAACCATCGGGCTGTATTATCAGTTGATGCATTATTCACGACGACAATATGATTGAATGATAAAAGTAAGGTGGCTTTTAAACATTCTTGTAATTGTGTTAAACGATTATAGGTAACAATTAATGCCGTACAGTTCATAAATTAAAGCCAATAATTTTAAAATAAACGTTATAGTAATTATTTAGGTTATGAAAATAAGCTAAAATAATGTTATTATCCTAGCTCATTTTCATAATTTTATCATTTTTTTTTAAAATTATTGAGTTTTTAATCTAATTTTGGATGTTGATCGATTAAACTTTGACGTTTCTTTTCAAGTTCGGCGATTGTTTCATCTATCTCTTCAACCTTTTGTTCGATGGTTTCAAAATGTTGAGATAAGATTTCTTTTGCTTCCTCTTTATCAGAAGCAGTTGGTGTTGCACCACGCAAAGGTTTGTTCGCAGTTTCAGGCATCGTACATGCGGTGGCCAGTCCAATAAGTGATACAAGCATCAGGTAAAAAGCAGGCATGTATGAATTGTTGGTTGCGCTAACTAACCATGCAACGAACGCTGGGGTAAATCCAGCAATAATAATAGAAACATTAAAAGAAATTGCTAATGCGCTATATCGAACATTGGTTGGAAAGAGTGCTGGTAAAATGGAAGCCGTTACCCCAACAAAGCAATTTAATGAAACTGTTAGAATAAGTAGCCCAACAAAGATCAGTCCAATAGTATTACTTTGAATTAACCAAAATGCTGGATAAGATAACAATAATAATCCAATACTACCTGCAAAAATAAAAGGACGTCTGCCAATTTTATCACTGGTTAGACCAATAAAAGGTTGTACAAATAACATCCCTACCATAATGGCAATAATAATCAACAATCCATGATCTTCAGAATAACCCAACCGTCCAGAAAGATAGTTTGGCATATAGGTTAATAACACGTAATAGGTGATATTCATTGCCAGTACTAGACCAATACATGTCATGAAACTTTTTGAATATTTAGTGGCAACCTCTTTTACAGATAGTTTAGGGGGTTGTTGTAGCTCTTTTTTACTATCTGATTCCATTGTATCAATATGTTTTTGGAAAGCAGGGGTTTCTTCTAATTGATGTCTAAGATAAATACCAACGAAACCAAGAGGCAAGGCTAAAAAGAACGGAATCCTCCATCCCCAACTAACTAAATTATCATTTCCAATGATGCTGGAAAGGATAACAACAACACCAGCACCTAATACAAACCCAGCAATAGAGCCAAAATCTAGCCAGCTTCCTAAGAACCCACGTTTACGATCAGGGGCATATTCAGCCACAAAGATTGCGGCACCAGAATACTCACCACCAACAGAGAAGCCCTGTGCCAGCTTACAAATTAACAAGAAAATGGGGGCTAGTATTCCAATACTGTTATAACCAGGAATTAACCCAATTGCAAAAGTACTGATGGACATAATAACAATGGTGATAGACAAGATTTTTTGGCGACCATATTTATCCCCTAAAATCCCGAAAAAAATACCCCCTAGTGGTCTGACTAAAAACGGAACCGCAAAGGTTGCCAATGATGCAATAATTTGGATACTTGGATTGGCTCCTGGAAAGAATATTTTTCCCAAAGTGATTGCCAAGAAACCATAAACTCCAAAATCAAACCATTCCATTGCGTTGCCAAGGGCTGCGGCAGTAATGGCTTTTTTTAATTTATCATCATCAACGATTGTAATATCATTGATATGAAGAGGTTTATGTTTTTTCTTTAAAAGTTTCATATAAAATCCTTCAGATTTTTTTTGCTTTTATAATGATTAGGTAATATTATCGCACTATTTGAATGTTCATGGGTTGAAAGAACTACCGATTTCGCCTTTTGTCTGCCACCAGATCCTCTTTTTCAATATGATAACCAGATTGATCCAACGCTTTAAGAATTAAAAAGCGTTTCGTAACCCGTTTGCTCGCTGCAATTTGGGTTAATTGATTATCCAGATAGGTTGGAATCATTAATCGCAAAGAGGCAATTTTTTTATCAGAAGGATGATGTAGATCATCCTGCATAAAATAATCGCTTGACTGTTTAGATATGTCCCTTTGTTTTATAATCGTATAGTCACCATTATTGGCAGAAAAGGTTTCTAACACATTTTCTGTTGATGGGCAGTCTTCTTTATCAACCATATTTTAAATCGTTTTATTAATAAGATTATTGAATTGATACCGTGTATAACGATTTGCATATTTATACATGTACATATTATCATGTTCACTTATATACATATACAATTATGTAAATCAACTATTTTTTCAACATGGAAATATATGGGTTGGCATGATTGAGATAATCAAAGGTCAAATAAATCTTAGCTTCAAAAAATATAAAATTCATTTTAGATCAGGAAGGTGCTGATAAGGCTTGATATTGATATAAGTCAGCTTTGGAGGAACCTAAAATAGATTAATAGGGCATTAAAAAAGCAAATATACTCTTTTGAAGCTGACAATATGGACGGGTTGTTATCAGTTTTAATCAATCGCCATCAAATCTTACAATTATCGTTTTGTTTGCTTTAAATACATCAAGGACGTTAAATATCAATTAAAAGCTATATTAAATAAGGGATATTTAAGAATGGTGCCCAAGGGCGGAATCGAACCACCGACACAGCGATTTTCAGTCGCTTGCTCTACCGACTGAGCTACTTGGGCACTAATGACTATTCACTGTTTCGGTCTCTAGTGAATGACTGTATGTAAAGCATTTACCCTACATTGTGATCGGGATCAAGTCTTTCTTTTAAAGAATTTTCTAATTCTTCTATTTCGTCTTCATCTCTGGGTTCGGAACTCAGGCGATAATCTCCAGAAAACCAACGGCTTAGATCAATATCAGCGCATCTTTTGGAACAAAAAGGGGTATATTCTGGCACGGTATTTTTTTTACAAATAGGACATTGTTCTGATGATTTACGCATAATGATACTCCCATTGTTGCATTGTGAAGGATGGATTTGATTCGATTGTCAAAGAAACAGCACATCGTTTTTCAAAATGATTTATTGCCCATGAATCATTTTGTAATGCTTGTTTTATAGTAAGGCTTAGGGTCAAGGTGAGATGATGATAGTGATGATGAGTGGAAAGTGCTTTAAATTCTTGTTCTAATTGTGCCAAAATCTTTGTCATTTGCCCATGAGTAGAGGTAAGTAATTCATGTAATGGCGGGCGTTTTCGTGGACGGGTTATTTCAGCCAGACCTAAATTCGTAAATCCAAGGAAACGAGGTTGCAAAGGGTCAAGTGCCAAAGATTGTTCAAAATTTTCTTGGAATAACCGTCGTTTTTTAATAGGCAATCCCGCCATATCAACGATAATGGCACCTGATAAATTGCGTAGCCTTAAGTGATGCAATAACGCAGGTAAGGACTCTTTGTTGGCATTAAATTGCGCGCGCAGCTTATGTTGTCTGTCATTACTCTGTGCTGCGGTATCCATGTCTATGGCAACCAAAGCAGGAGTAGGGGTGATTGTGGCGCGCATCCCCATCGGCAGCTGGACTTCTGATGTTTCCAAAGCGTCAATTTGTTCTAGTAGTTCCGAGCTGAGGGGGGCGTTAGATATTTTTACTCTTGATGTATAGTCCGTGGGAATCAGTTGAATCAAAGCAGGTTCGTCGATCAGAATATCAGCATCAGACCATCGTTGTGCCAATTCCTCAAAAGGGGAAATGCCAGCTTGTAAACGTCGAAAGGATTTGTCTTGTGGTAGCGAATATTCGTCAAGGTTGCGTGCATCTAAACGAACCCCTTTGCCTCCTTGTGCACTACGTGTTACGCGAACTGTGATCCAATCCCCTCCAAGCAATGGTTTTGCGGTGGCGTTATTAGGAAGAAATCCAGAAAAATCTTTGCCCAATGCCACAAAAGCCCCACCCAGGGCAGGCGTATAATGCTCAACACGCCCTAAATAAAGATCACCAAACCCATCAGAATGCCCTGGATACCATATGGCAAAGTCTAAGAGTTTTTGTGCATTAATAACAGCGATACGAATAACGCCAGGGGCAGAGAGTAACTGTATGGCAGTCATATTGAGGATTCTAACATTATTTTGAGTAAAAATATAGATTAATCTTTATTATACAGAAATCCCATATTCATTTACTATTTTTTATAGAGAATAACTAAGTGATAGAATGTAGCTAAGTATTTTCTATTTTGCTAATTATCTGGATAGAAGTAGATTATAGATATTAAAGCCTCTAACTATTTTATTAGATGGAGGCTTTAATATTTCATAGCAATAACCGAGCTTTAATTAACCAATATGCTAGGTAAATAATTTTTCCATCGTCTTGGTCTGTACCGATATATTCTGATTCTAGTATGATTCTCTGGACATCAAAAGCTGTACCAGTAGTGAGATCGAATATGTTGATAATTTCTCATATACTCTGTCCTTCATTTGTAATTCGATCATATTTTTATCTGTACATTTGCATCATAGAGTATCTAATGGGATAATACTGCATGCTTCTTCTTGAAGAGCATTAAATTGCACTTTTGTTTTTGAAAACAGTTTTTTAGCAGGATAGTCATTATTAGTAGAGATTGTTATCAATGGTGATTTACTACTTGCTGTGTTAATCCAGAGATAAACAGATGTCTTAAGTATAAATATGTTGCCGGCATCCCAATTTGTTCTTCCCTTCCTAGGACTAATTGATAAATTATTGTTGGCATGATACATATGTAGAAGTATATAGACTGTTCAATATAACATTTAAACCCAAATGGAGTGTTTTACCTCCATATTTTTGAAGATTATATATTTCTGTGATATCTACACTTTCGGTAGCTTTTTTTCAATTATTCTGTCATGTTTTGAACCTTTATAAATTAAAATAATATTCGCCACAACTTGCCTTTTTCGGGCATAAATCAACAAATCTATAGTGCTAATTAAGTTGAGCTGATTTGGTTTTTTAGAAATTTTATTACAAAAAAAGACACAGTCATTGTGTCTTCAGTTGATATATTCTGTATTTTTCTAAAATTGGATATAAAAACGATCTACGTAAGATCCTTTATAAGTCATAATGTTATGAAGACAATATAATAAAACTATATTTATTAAAACATACAATAAGAAAATGTAAATTATTCAGAATTATTTCAGTATAAATCAATATTTAAAAAAATAGTTTGGATGAGCAAAACTAAGGGCGGAAGAAGTCAAATAATTAATCCATGACCACGTAATAATTGTGCGGTTTCAAACAAAGGAAGCCCGACAATATTACTGTGGCTGCCACTGATGGCTTTGATAAAAGAGGCAGCTATTCCTTGTATGGCATAGGAACCTGCTTTATCTTTCCACTCGTCACTATCCAGATAATGTTCAAGTTGCTTTTCTGTTAGGCGAGCAAACTGTACCATGCTGCATACTTGTCGAGAGGATGTTTTACCTGTTTGTGTGTTGATTAACACCACACTGGTATAGACACGATGCCTGCGCCCAGAAAGTAAATTTAAATGGCTTTTTGCAACTTGACGATCAGAGGTTTTGTTCAAAATGCGTCTGCCAGCAGCAGCAACCGTGTCTGCTGCTAAAATAACAGGAATGCTTCTTTCAATTTTTTGCGCAGCAATTGCCTTGGCATTGGCCAGACGTTGAACATATACCCTTGGTAATTCTTGTTTCAAAGGGGTTTCATCAATGTCGGTTGCAATGATTGTTTGTGGGGCAATACCAATCTGTTCCAATAGCTGTAGCCGTCTGGGTGAAGCAGAGGCAAGAACAATTGGCAGTTTGGTAACGGTATAAGTCGACACAGCGTTACCTTTTAAGGTGGATTTATTTAAAGCGGAAAGTAATACGACCTTTGGTGAGGTCATAAGGGGTCATTTCCACATTTACACGATCGCCAGCCAATACACGAATACGGTTTTTACGCATTTTACCACTGGTATGTGCCAAGATAACATGTTCATTATCTAACTTAACACGAAACATAGCATTCGGAAGCAGCTCTGTTACTGTTCCACTAAATTCGATCATATCTTCTTTAGACATTTGTAAAAATTTTGTCCTTGTATTTACTTATAATTATAAACTGCCACAACATAACGACGATTTCTTTAAAAAGTCTAGCTTTTATTTGCTTAAACTCTTTAAACGTTGCGAAATACTTAATGCGTGTGCTGTTAATCCCTCGGTATTGGCGATGGCGACGGCTGCTGGACCAACATTTTGAATACCCTTTTTATTGGATTTTAGGAATGTTGTGCGTTTCATAAAATCGAAGATGGAGAGACCCGAAGAAAATCTTGCCGCGCCACTGGTTGGTAAAACATGGTTCGGACCACCCACATAGTCGCCGATTGCTTCGGGACACCATTTCCCAATAAAGATCGCACCTGCATGGCGCACATCTTCGAATAAACTATTCGATTCTTTGACCATCAATTCTAAGTGTTCTGGAGCAATTTGATTAATAAGCGTTGCTGCCTCATCCCAAGAATCAACAATAATCACTGCACCATGATGGTCCCAACTGACTTGTGCGATTTCTTTACGGGCAAGGGTTTGTAGTTGTTCATCAACAGCTTTAATGACTTCATCTGCAAATTTCTTATTATTGGTAATAAAAATAGATTGCGCCATTTTATCATGTTCAGATTGTGCCAATAAATCCAATGCAATATGGGTTGGATCATTGCCTTTGTCTGCAACTACAACGACTTCGGAGGGACCCGCCACACTATCAATGCCAACCAATCCATAAACCTGACGTTTTGCTTCGGCGACATAGGCATTGCCTGGACCAACAATATAATCTACTGGGGTAATGGTTTCTGTGCCAAAAGCCAACGCAGCAATGGCTTGTGCGCCACCAATACGATAAATCTCGGTAATGCCTGCTTTATGTGCAGCTGCCAACACAAGTGGATTGAGTTGCCCATCAGGAGTAGGGACGCACATTGCCAATCGTTTGACCCCAGCCACTTTGGCAGGAATAGCATTCATTAAAACCGATGAAGGATAGGCAGCAGTGCCACCAGGAACGTAAAGTCCAGCAGAATCCATAGGTCTCCATCGATAACCTAACTCAAAACCACTCTCATCTTCATAATATAAATTGGGAGGAAGCTGTTTTTGGTGAAATGTTTTGATTCTGTCGGCTGCAACAGCCAACGCTTTTAATAATTCAGTTGAAGTTTGACGATAGGCAGCTTCAATCTCTTGATCCGTAACACGTAATGTTTCTGGGGTCAGCTCAAGACGATCAAACCGCTTGGTATAATCACAAAGGGCTGTATCACCATTCTTTTTGATATTTTCCAATATTTCGGTGACGGGCGCTTTGACCGCAGATGTGTCCATTGCTCTGGCTGTTAATAAGCGCTTAAAAGCAGTTTGGAAATCAGATTGTGTCGTAGATAAATATTGCATGGCAAAATCTCAGAAAATTAAACAATAACTTGAGGGGATAAAATTTGGCGAAATCGTTCCGTTAGTGCGTTAATACGAACAGATTGGGTTTTCAAAGCGGTTCGATTAATAATTAAACGGCTGGATACATCAACGATGGTTTCAACTTCTTGTAATCCATTGGCACGTAACGTCGAACCTGTATCAACCAGATCAATAATTAAATTAGATAATTTTAATACTGGGGCAAGCTCCATCGCGCCATGTAAATTAACAATATCCGCTTGAACGCCTTTCTTAGCAAAGAAACGTTTTGTAAGATTAGGATATTTGGTTGCTACACGGATTTGAGACCATCTGGCGGGGTCACCAAGATTTTTGTCTTTGGTATTTGCCAGCTGTGCAACCGATAAGCGACAATGACCAATATTTAAATCCAAAGGCGCATAAATATCAGGATAATCAAATTCCATTAAGACATCAGACCCACATACCCCCAGGGATGCCGTGCCAAACGCCACAAACGTCGCAACATCAAAAGAGCGAACACGAATAATATCCAATTCAGGATCATTCGTTTTAAAACGCAAAAGGCGACTATCTGCATCGAAAAACGCAGGTTCTGGGATAATATTTGCCTTTTCAAGTAAAGGAATGCAGGCTTTAAGGATTCTTCCTTTGGGAAGGGCAAGGATCAAAGAATTATTGTTCATGTCAGATGCAGATGTTATTTGTCTTTTTTATTGTTAAAAATAGAAGATGACGAAAATGAAGGAGAAGGTGTTGGTTTAGGAGCAGGAGGCGTAACATTATTTTTGTTAACACCGCCTTTGACAACATAACCTTCAATAATAGGCTTTGTTATGTGAAGATTAAGAGGTTTTTTCATGTTTGTTCTTTCTGCTCGTCTTGATGTTGAGGAAACTCTATAATAACAGAATCGATTGGTAAGGATATATACATATACGGAGCATTATAAAGCTCAATGCCTGCTAAGTCATATGTTTTTACATCCAATAAAAAAAGTTCCCTTATATCGTTGACTTCTGAAAAGGCTTGAATCGTCCCAGAATATATTATTTGTTTATCATAATCTTTGATATGTACATATTTCATTTTATCTGAATTAAAAACAAAATCCCATACATCCTCATCAGCATATCTATTTGTAGCTCGAATTGTTTGTAGGAATCTAGTAATTAATTTATAATTTTTTACATATAACCATACTATGGAACAAACAGACGCAATGACAATAGCCCATAATAATTCTTGCAAAACACGATTATTAATGATGGTCGTTTTATCTGTTTCGCTCATTAAGATAAAAGATTGATTAAAAATCTTAAATATAACGAATTCAATAAAATAAGTAAAAACGCCAAAGACAAACGCTCTGATAATAAACTGATTTTCAGAAGATTTTCTTCTTTTAGCAAAATCAATATCAATCTTTGCCCATAAGAAACCAGGTAAAAGTAAAATGGCGATCTGTAAAAGAAAAAAGTCAATTTTCATTCTTTAAAGATGCCTTGTCATATAAGAGCGTGTAAAACCAGATTATACTTACTTATCTAGATATAATCTGGTTTTTGATTGTTTTTTTATTCTATCTAGCTTTTGATACGTTCAATATTTGCACCACAAGCGGCCAGCTTTTTCTCGACTGCTTCATAGCCACGATCCAGATGATAGACCCGGTTTAAACTGGTTTCCCCAGCCGCAGCCAATCCAGCAAGGATCAAAGAGAAAGATGCACGAAGGTCGGTCGCCATCACAGGCGCACCAGACAAAGAATGAACCCCACGAATAATGGCAGAGGAACCATGAACGTTGATTCTGGCTCCCATACGATTCAGTTCAGGCACGTGCATAAAGCGATTTTCAAAAATGGTTTCGGTAATCATGCTGGCACCTTCTGAAATAGAAAGCAATGCCATAAATTGGGCCTGCATATCCGTTGGAAAACCAGGATAAGCCTCGGTCATGATATCAATACCACGCAAGCTGCCTGTGCGACGTACACGAATAGCGTTGTCTTCTTGGAAAACTTCTACGCCACATTCTTCCAAAGCATGTAAAACAGAACCAAGATATTCTATCTTTGCACCGATCAAGCGTAATTCTCCACCTGTGATGCCTGCGGCACACGCGTAAGTGCCACATTCAATACGATCGAATAAAACGGAATGTTCTGCACCATGTAAAGAATCGACACCATCGATAATGAGATGGCTGGTGCCTTTTCCTTGGATTTTTGCACCCATAGCGATCAAGCAGTCAATTAAGTCAGAAATCTCTGGCTCTCTTGCAGCATTTAATAACTCGGTTCTGCCTTTGGCAAGAGTAGCTGCCATAACGGTATTTTCTGTTGCACCAACAGAGACAAAAGGAAATACAAAGCGTGTGCCTGTTAATCCTTTGGGAGCAGTGGCATTAATATATCCGCTATCAATTTCGATTTCTGCACCCAACGAGGTTAAAGCTTCTAGGTGAAGATTGACAGGACGAGTGCCAATTGCGCACCCACCAGGCAAAGAAACGCGGGCTTTACCACAGCGAGCCAATAAAGGTCCCAAGACCAAGACAGAAGCACGCATTTTGGATACGATATTATAAGGAGCTTCGGTATTGGTGATTTCGCCCTTAAAAGAATAACAATGCGGGTCTTTGCGATCGATATTGATATCTAACCCATGTTGATGGATAAGATCACACATGGTTTTAATATCCACAATTTGTGGCATATTTTTTAAAAAAAGTGTTTCAGAAGTCAAAAGCGCGCAAGGCATAATGGCTAATGCAGCATTTTTCGCCCCACCAATAGTAATATCGCCTTGTAGGGGTCTTCCCCCACGAATTAAAAATCGATCCATAGTTTTTCAGTTTCTTTATCTAATTATAAACGTGGAGTGGCAACGCCTGTTTGCCCCATATATTTCCCTTTTTTATCTGCATAGCTGATATCACAAGGCGCACTGCCTTGGAAAAAGAGAAATTGACAAATGCCTTCATTGGCATAAATCTTGGCTGGAAGAGGGGTTGTATTGCTGATTTCAATCGTCACTTGACCTTCCCATTCAGGTTCCAAAGGGGTGACATTGACGATAATACCGCATCTGGCATAGGTCGATTTTCCCAAGCAAACAACTAAAACATCTCTTGGAACGCGGAAATATTCAATGGTATGCGCCAAAGCAAAGCTATTGGGTGGAATGATGCAAACATCGGTTTTACGGGTAACGAAGCTGTTGGATGTAAAATTCTTAGGGTCAACAATTGCGTTATCAATGTCGGTAAAAATTTTAAATTCATCGGCTATACGGGCATCATATCCATAGGAGGATACACCATAAGAGATTATGCCTTCACGATGTTGTTTATCTGTAAAGGGTTCGATCATTTTATGATCTTTTGCCATTTTCGTAATCCAACTGTCAGGCATAATCGACATGAACCTATTCCTCTTTAATCTTTCGCAATGATGAGCTGTTCAATAAACGACCTTTGGCATTCAAACAAGCATTTTTTAAAAAAGAGCTTATGATTGTTGTTCTTTTTTATTGCGTTGCTGTTCTTTTCGGCGTTTAAGGTTTTCTCGAAGCGCCGCAGCTTCTTTTTCGCGACGCTTTATTTTTGCCTCTTTTTCAGGCTGTGCGGTTTTATTGGTATTCATTATAAAATTACATCTTGAATGATTATTTTGTATGTTTTACAGCATATGCAGCCGCAGCACCTAATAAACCAGGTTGAGGATAGGTTAATAACTCAACAGGCACTTGCGCCAACATTCTTTCAAAACGACCTTTGTCCACAAATCGTTCACCAAAACCAGATTGAGGCAAATAATCAGCCAATAATTGACCAATGCCACCACTGATAATGACGCGCGTTGCCAAGTGAACCAATGCGAGATCAGCACAAACCGTTCCTAGATTTAAACAAAAACGTTCCAATGCAGCAGCCGCTAGATGGTCAGTTCCTTTTAAAGCGGAATCCCAAAGATTGCTATCGCTGTGATGGCTAACGGCTAGTCCAGCATTGGCAGCAAGTGCGTCATAAATATTGCCAAGACCCGGACCAGAGATAATTCGCTCTGCGGACACGCGGCGGTAATGTTGTTTTAAATAGCGTAAAATACTGATGTCGATATGATCGCAAGGGGCATAGGTAATATGTCCACCCTCGCTGGGAACAACACGGTATGAATCATTATCATCAAACATCAATGATGCAACACCCAAGCCAGTACCTGGCCCTACAATCGTTGTAACGCCTGTTGGTTTTTCTTTGCGTTTTGGACCAAAAATATGTTTTAAATATGCGCCATCGCTGTGGGCTGCTGCATGAGCAACCGCTTCGAAATCATTAATTAAAATGACTTCGTCCAATTCTAATTGATCGGCTAGTAATGCTGGACGAATAATCCAAGGGCTGTTGGAAAATTTAAGAATATCACCACGAATAGGACATGCAATCGCCATTGAGGCTGCTTTGGGTAAAGCGCGACCGATTTTTTGCCCAAAAGCATCCCATGCCAGTTGCAAAGTGGCATAATCGGCGGTTTTTAAGATAGTTTCATTATCAACGGATAATACTTTGCCATTTTGAACTTTGGCAACGGCGAAACGAGCATTGGTTCCGCCAATATCGGCAACAATCACCTCTTTGGTATTGTCGCCAGAAGCTGTTTGAATGTTTTTGTCGGTCATAATGAATATCCTGTATAAAATAGATTTTAACTGTAAACCGAATAATGATGAGTACGAATTACTTATTTGGAATATTTGGTCGGTGCAGGCAATGTTAAATCAAGATCAGGATGACTTGATAACATCACTTCCATAGCTTGATATACATGCCTCAGTGATAAAGACTGGGAATAAGAGGATGGGGTAATTAATCTTGCTTTGCGTGAGGTAACCAAGTCATTTAAAAAGGCTTGTCGATCTTGTCCATAAATGGTTGCTCTATAAAAGCAATTTTTATCCGTTTTATGGTCTAGGATCAGATTTAAACCCAATTTTTCACTTTTATCTTTGACATAAAAAATAATGCCAGTATCAGACCAGACAGGTGTAACAGCATCAAGCACAATTCTGTCCGGTAAAAAGGCAATATATAAAACGGGAACCATATCCATGCGTGTATTCCACCACATTAATCTGGGTGGATTGCTTTGTGGGTTATAGCGCCATTCCCCGTATTGAGGATAGGAAAGAGGTGAAATTTCACCATTTTGCGTTTGTGAAACAGAAGAGGATGTTGAAACTGCATGAGCAGAAACAGATAGTGCCGAGCAGATTACCAAGCTGGACATTAATAAACCAATGAGTTTCGAACGATGAATAAGGAATTGAACCATAAATTTACCTCTTGCTGACTTAATCTTATCGATTATGATGTATAATACAATAAATAAAAATTAATTATTTGTTATTGCTTTGGTTTTTTCTTTGATTTTATCGACCTCGCCTTTGGGGCTCATGATACATTTTCGCCAGATTTTATCTTTGTCATGTTGATCTGGATCATTACTGCCCCAACACCAGCCTTTCTTTTCCATTTGTTTTAATAAATCATTTCGTTTTAAACAAATATCCGTTCTCATCTTTTCTTGACCAGAGGTGGTCATGGCTAAACATTGCTTAACGTAATAATTGGTTTCTTGATATAGTGGAAATAGTTCTGGTGACATTCCATCCAAAGGAACAAACACGTCTTCTTCAATCTCGTTGAGCGCCAAAGGTTTTGGCGCAATGAGGTTATTTTGACGAATAAGTTGAGTAAAATCATTCATTGCGGCGCGTAACCCATCTGTGCTGATGGGAACAGATGTCACCGTCGAAAGATTGATGACCATTGGGGATTCGCTTTCTAAGGCAGAGACCAGCTTGTCGATATTTTGGGTATAAACCGCAGTTGAGAATTGAACCCATCCTTTATGATCGCTGACTTTATTTAAAACAACGGAAACATTTTTGATATTCCATGTAATAAAGGGTAGCTTTAATGCTCTGTTTTCTTTTTTCTTGGCCACAACATCAATGGTAATCATATGGGCTGATGGGGTGATATAGAGCTTGATTGATGAGTTGGGTTGTTGCCACAATAAGCTGGCATAAGGCTGACCCGAGACAATGCTCCAATTTCCATAAGCATTATTATGTTGTAGTTGATAGCCGTTATCTTCATCAAGCAGTGCAGGTGCTGGGAACGAGAGTTTAGACGCAGCAGCTGTTGTGACAGGCTGTTGTGCTATGGACAAAGAAGAAGAGAGCAAGCCTATGCCAATAAAAGTTGGGATCGCTCTTAAAAGTGATTTTTTACACATTTCATACCTTATTTCATCAAAACGCTTTATAATACGAAAAGATAACAAGAAAGCAAAGGAGTTTTCTTGTGTTTTCTATAAAACAGATTTTATAGCGAATATATATAAGAAATCATTGTTTTTCGTTATATAAAACTAGGTAAAGTAAAAGGTATATTTTGGTAAAATAATGAATAAAAAAGCAATTGGGTAATATAATTGTAACATTATACAAAAAAATAGCTTTTTAATGAAAATAATTGTAGTATATATTTTATTCAAATCATAGGTAAAAAATATGGAAGCCAACCAATCTGTAGATTATACAGATATGTTGTCTATTTGCCCACAGGCATTGGAAACATATCAACAACGTGGTGTAAACGATGTTATTGCAGCATATGATATTGGAAATATCTTAATTACCAATCATTTTTATGGCGAAGCAGCTTTTTTTTACAAGCTTGCATTTAATATGCATTCTAAAAATCCATCAGAACATCCATTAAATCATGTTTTATGGATGATCCGCATGGTTGCTCTTTTAAAAGGGGGATTCCCTCTAAAAGATGAAGATATGGAGCAATTAAGAAGCCTCAGTCTTCCTTTTTACAATTATGTAACGGGTTGGAAGCAATATAAAGACAATCACGACGCATTATCTGCTGTTTTGACAATGGGAAATTGTTATGAGGAATTTCCAACTGGCGAGGGTGCTGATCGTACTTATCTGTCAATTATGATGGATTTGTTTAATGGTAACCCGCATTTGTCTGTAATTGGAAGAACCTATCATAACAGTATGATTCAGGTGATTCCTAATAATTTATTTATGTATTGGGATGACGAGGTTTCCGAAGATAGAAGCAATTTTGAGTATCATCAACAATTAGGATATTTCAATTGTAAAATCTTTAGTAAAACAGAAGCGGTGGATTGGCTGTATCAAAACTATGGTATCGAAGCAAGGCAGATATTTCTTTCTTTAAATTCCCTTGTTGAAGCCGAAGATTTTTTGCGTGTGCATGTGATTAACCAATATGGTGGTTGGTGGTTGGGGAGGGGACTGCGAATTAAATCAATAGAGCAGTTTTGTTCAGTTTTACCAACTATGTATGAGCATGTATTTTTCTTGGCTGATATTGACGTTGTTCATAATGATTTTTTTGGTTCGGTTGCGAATAGTCCCATTTTGAATGAATGTATTCGTTCTTTATATCATAATTGTTATGTCAATCCTGATTTATTCCCAACTTATAAAACAGGACCCGGTATTTTTAATCGTGCTGTCAATAGAACGCTATATCGTTGTTTAAAAGGGCAAGGGCAACGCCCTTCTATGATTGTGTTAAAACATCAAGATTTTTGGTGGCAAGTGATTGAGACCAGCCATCCAGCCCAATAAGAATAGTCGTCACCATTATATGTTTCAATAAAAAGCGCTATTATAATAGCGCTTTTTATATATTAGAATTCAATAATAACAGGAACATGGTCAGAAGGTTGCTCTTTATCTCTTTCCGACTTATTAATGGTAAAGCTTTGTAACCGCTCGGCAATTTTTGGAGAAAGTAGAGCATGGTCAATCCTTAAACCAGCATTGCGTTGCCATGCACCTCTGGTATAATCCCAAAATGTATAGAGCGTTTCTGTGGGATAAATTGCACGTAAGGCATCGGTTAATCCAAGCCATAATAATTGGTAAAATCCATTGCGGCTTTCGGATTTAACCAACGCATCATCAGAGGATAATGTTTGTGGTGCGTAATCTTGGTTGGTTGGGCAAATATTAAAATCGCCAGCAAAAATACAATCTTGTTTATTTTTTAATAAATGCTCTGCACGTTTGATTAATGTATTTATAAAATGGATTTTTCTTTGAAATCCTTCTTCACCCCCAGAATTGCCATTGGGTAGATATAAATTACATAAAATAATCCCTTGGCTTTCGATTTCCAGGTACCGCGCTTGGGGATCTTCTTCATTTAAATCAGGCAGGACTGTATGATTCAGTTGATAAGGATGACGGCTGAGAATAGCAACACCATTATAGGCTTTTTGTCCATTGACAATGACTTGATAGCCCATTTCCTCGAATATTTCTGCGGGGAATTGTTCATTTTGGCACTTGATTTCTTGTAAAAACAACCAGTCAGGTTGTTCTTTGGTTAACCATTGTTGAACATGCGTATGGCGTTGACGGATAGAGTTAATATTCCAGCTGGCAAGTTTCATAAAATAGACCTAATTTACCGTATAGAGTTGATTTCATCAGATGAATAAAGTTTACTAGGGTTTCAAGATATATCATAGTTATTCTATGATACTATGTGTTGTATCGGTAAATTATTTAATAAAAGAGTGAAAAAGATGGATTTAGCAGTGTATGCAGTGCAAGAGGCGACTGCTAAAGGACGAGTATATCCAGAAATGGAATCTTCATCAGGACGCACACCGTGGCAGAGAGACCGTGATCGTGTCATTCATTCGACTGGATTTCGTGTATTACAATATAAAACGCAGGTTTTTGTAAATCACGAAGGGGATTTTTTTCGCACCAGATTAACGCATTCTTTGGAAGTCGCACAAATAGCGCGTTCTATTGCTAGGTCTCTGCAACTTAATGAAGATTTAACCGAGTGTTTGGCATTGGCACATGATCTTGGGCATCCTCCTTTTGGACATGCGGGTGAACATGCGTTGCAAGAAGGCATGAAAGACTATAATGGTTTTTCTCATAATGACCAATCGTTACGACAAGTGACTCGGCTAGAGCAACGATATGTTCAATTTGATGGATTGAATTTGACGTGGGAAAGTCTAGAGGGTTTGGCGAAACATAATGGTCCAGTTTCAAACCCAGATCCATATTTGAAAGCCTATAATCAGTTTTATCCTATGGAGTTATCCAGCTATGCTTCTGCCGAGGCGCAAATTGCTTCGATATCCGATGATATTGCGTATCACAGCCATGATCTGGATGATGGGTTAAGAGCGGGTTTGCTGCGATTTGATGATTTAAAAGATTTGCCTATTGTTGGACAAGCTCTATACGAAGCACAACAAGTGATCCAAGAAAGTCCTGCAACAGAGCATCAACATAAACGGTTGCGTCACGAGATGATAAGGCGTGTTATCAATATATTAGTCAGTGATTTAAAACAACAAACCGCTTTGAATCTGAAGGCGTTACAGCCTAAAAATCCAGATGATATTCGGTATGCGAAAACAGGTATTGTGCAATTTAGTCCCGAGATTGGCCACGCTAATCGAGAGATTCGTCAATTTTTATATAAAAATCTATATTATCATTGGCGTGTTAAACGAATGAGTCGTAAAGGAAAATTATTGGTCAAAGAATTATTTGAAATTTTATCGACTAACATGGATTTATTGCCAACAGAATGGCATTCTCGTTTAGAGAAAGCCGAGAAAAGCAAACAAAAATCAGGCGCATTTCGTGTTGTGGCGGATTATATTGCTGGCATGACAGATCGTTACGCGATGGAGGAATACCAACGTTTAACGGATTTGGCAGTCTTGGCTTAAGATTTTTTCTGGGATAAATGAAAAGATAGAATGGCTTTTTTGATAAGGGTTATGTAAATAAGAAGGGATAGATTCCTTGCTTTTGAGAAAGATAGTTTTTAGATGAATAATCATAATCTGTACGTTTTTTTCCGCCAGTATGTTTTGGAAGCCTTGCGGAAAACCGTGCCTGATTTACCAGAAGAATTATTGGAACGGGTTGAATTAACCCCCACCAAAGATCCTGTACATGGGGATATGGCGACGAATGCCGCATTGATTATTGCCAAGGCGGTAAAACGCCGTCCGCAAGAATTAGCACTAGAGTTAGCAGATTATTTAAGGACAATTGACGGTATAGAGCATGCCGAGCCCGCAGGGCCAGGGTTTGTTAATTTAAAGATTACGGCCTCTGTTTTCCAAAAACTGATTTCAACTATTTTACAAACAGGTGAGTCTTTTGGTGCCAGTACTATTGGTCAAGGCATTGCTGTGAACGTGGAATATGTTTCCGCAAATCCAACAGGACCAATGCATGTCGGACATTGTCGAGGGGCTGTTGTTGGCGATGTTTTGGCGAATTTGATGGCTAAGGCTGGATTTGATGTCACCAAAGAATATTATATTAATGATGCAGGCACTCAAGTGGTGGCTTTGGTATGGGCAGCGTATTGGCGTTATTTACAAGCACTCGGTCAAGATTTATCTGCCGAAGCATTTGAAGAGAAATATAAATCTCATATGGCGAGTGGTCTACAATATCAAGGCGATTACTTGGTACCTGTTGGACAACGCTTGGCGAAAGAGCACGGGGATGTTTTACTAGAAGGCACGAATGCACAACCCGTTCCAGCATGGTTTGATATTGTGCGTAAATGTGTTTTAACCGAAATGATGACCAACATTCGTGAAGATTTGAATGCGTTGGGTGTTCATCAAGAGGTGTTTATATCAGAACGGTCTATTTTGGACTCTGGTAAAGCAGAAAATGCTTTAAATCGTCTTAAGGACAAAGGATTGCTTTATACAGGTGTGTTGGAACCTCCCAAAGGCAAAGTGATCGAAGATTGGGAACAACGTCCTCAGACTTTGTTTAAGTCAACCGAATATGGCGATGATGTGGATCGTCCTTTACGCAAATCCGATGGGACTGCAACTTATTTTGCGAATGATATTGGCTATCATTATGACAAAATAGAACGGGGTGCAAAAATCCTGATTGATATTTGGGGCGCAGATCATGGGGGTTATGTGCCACGTATGCGTGCAGCAATCAAAGCCCTGACCGATCAAAACCCAGTTGATTTCGAAGTGGTTTTGTGTCAGATCGTGCGTGTTGTGCGTAATGGCGAAGTGGTTAAAATGTCTAAACGGGCAGGGACATTCGTAACATTACGAGATTTGATTGACGAAGTCGGCAAAGACGCAGTACGCTTTACAATGCTGACGCGTAAATCTGATGCACAGATGAATTTTGATTTGGAACAGGTTATTGCACAAACGCGTGATAATCCTGTATTTTATGTACAATATGCTCATGCAAGGTGCCGTTCTGTATTACGTTCTGCTGCCGAAGCAATGGGTGTGGATGCAGTTCAACCAACCAAGTTGGCTCAACAGGAGCTTACCATGTTAAAAAGTGATGCAGAGTTAAATCTAATGCGTCGTTTGGCACAATGGTCTCGTATTGTTGAAAGTGCCGCTTTGACTAGAGAGCCACATCGAATTGCATATTATTTAACAGAAGTTGCATCAGATTTTCATGCGTTATGGAATGCTGGGCGTGATGATGCTACACTCCGTTTTATTCAAGAAGATGACTTATCAGGAACGATGGCTCGGTTGGCGTTAGTAGAGGCCACGGCTTGTATCATTCGTTCTGCAATGATGATTTTAGGTGTCGAACCAGTAGAGGAAATGAGATGATAGATCCAAATTCACCAGACCCTTCAAAAAGAAAATCATTTTTTGATGAAGATACGTTGGATGAAGGGGGAAATATTCGTCCTCCTCATCCAGAGCAACGGGTTTATAATGATCGTGAGCGAATGGCTTCACGCTATCATGATGACGAAGAAGAGGATCTTGGAGATCAGGAGTATGATCGTCGCAAATCGCCTCGACTTGGTTTTATGAATTCTTTTGGTGGTGGAAATGGCGGTGGGGAGACAACACGTCGCCTAACTTATGCTGCTGGTGGCATTGGTGCTTTACTGGTTGTATTTATTGGTGGGTGGATGTTCTTTAAATCATCCAACTCTGGCATCCCTGTATTTGAACCCCCAGCGGAAGTGGCTAAGGTTAAACCCGCTAATTCTGGTAATGTAGAAACCATTGGCATGGGCGTGGGTGAGAATGGTTTAAATGGGAATGTCTCTAATGGAAATACACCCAATAGCCAACCAGGTTTGGCTTCTGGTCCAGAGCAAGCCAATCCGCAAGCATTGGCAGAGCAATTTAATCATCCTCCAGCAGTCAAACCACCCCCAGTATCACATCATACGCCGACACCTTCTGTAACACCTAAAACGGAAACAGAAAACAATGTTGCCGTAGAAACAACACCCCCTAAACATGTAGTGCATCCAAAGCATCAACAGCCTCATCGTGTGAAAGAAAACAAAGAGAGCAAAGCACCAGAATCTAAGAAAGCCATCAAAAAACCAGAAGCCCATCAATCTGCATCGGGTAGTTTTGGATTACAATTAGCGTCGCTAAAGTCTCAGGAAGCTGTACAAAAACAATGGCAAGTCTTAAAGAAAAAGGTACCTGAGGTTTTAGGTAAATATTCTCCATCCATTCAAAAAGCAGAAGTTGGTGGCAATACAGTCTATCGTTTACGGGTTAAAGGATTGGCTTCCAAAGCACAAGTGAATAGCGTTTGTGGTCAGTTAAAAGCAAAAGGCGTTGCTTGTACGATTGCCTATTAATGATGTAACCTTTTAATGTCAGAATTAATTGATATTGGGTTGGAACAAGGGGTTCAGGAAACTGAATCCTTTGTTGTGCATTTGGATGGATTTGAAGGGCCATTGGATTTGTTGTTGCAACTGGCTCGTACGCAAAAAGTTGACTTGGCGAAAATCTCTATCTTACAACTCGTAGAGCAATATTTAGAAATTATTGAATCCGCACGTAAAATCCGTTTGGAACTTGCGGCGGATTGGCTTGTGATGGCGGCATGGTTGGCGTGGCTGAAATCTTGTTTGTTATTGCCTGAAAAGCCTATTGATGGTGAGGAAACTGAACAAGCAGTTGATATACTGCAAGAACGTTTAGAAGAATTAGAACGGATTAACAAAATTGCTCGATGGATGAATGATCGCCCTTTGTTGGGCAGTGAAGTGTTTACACGTGGGTTTTACGAGAATCATACCGAGATTGATTCTTCTGGTGTTGTGTTAGATATTTCGCGCTTTATGAATGCGTTTGTTACTGTGGCACGGCGAAAGTCAAAAAAGAAGTCTTGGCGTATACGTTCTTTTAATTTTTGGACGGTTCGGGATGCATTATCTCGATTAAGACGTTTGTTGGGGCAAAATGACGTGCTGGGTTGGCATGTGTTGGATGCGTTTTTACCAAGTTATCAATCATTACAAGAACCTGGAGTTACCCATGATATGATTTCTCGTCGGGTAAAGGCTGCATGGAGTGGTACTTTGTTGGCAGGATTGGAGTTGGCAAAGGATGGGCAAATTCAATTGAATCAACAAGAGCAATTTGGACGCATTCAATTAAAAAAAGCTGATGAAATGATGATGTCAGAAAGCGAGCGAAAGCAATGACCTTAATTCCCATACAGTTTAAAGAGGTTTTAGAGGCATTTATTTTCTCGCAAGAAAATCCTGTATCAGAAAAGCTAATGATAGAATTGCTTGTTAAAAATTCGGTATCTTCAACAAATATGACTATATTATCCAATGAGTTACAGTTAATGTTGGAACAAATACAGCAAGAATATGCAACCAAAGGTATTCGATTATATAATATAGCAGGCGGGTGGCAGTTCAGAACCGCAGAGGAATTGGCACCTTATTTGGTGAAGATTATCAATAAGCCCAAACGTCTATCCCGAGCGGCAATGGAAACATTGGCAATTATTGCTTATCATCAGCCTTGCACACGTGCAGAGATTGAAAATATTCGTGGGGTTAGTTTGGGACAAAATGTCTTAGATAGCTTGTTGGAAAGTGTATTGATTAAACCTTGTGGCACAAAAGCGGTGCCTGGGCGTCCAATATTATGGGGAACGACTCAGGAATTTTTAAGCTATTTGGGATTAAACACATTACAAGATTTGCCCAAGAAAGAAGATTTATTTACAGATATTCCCTATCAAACTTCGTAGGAAGGAACGAATTTTTCTGGATTTTCTAGTCAGAACCCGTATAGAAAGAAATATAGAATAAATGTCTTATTGCTGTGAATCTGAGGGATTGGAAGGGCAAAAAAAGTAATGTTTGGTTTTTCCTGGGCAGAGCTCCTTTTAATTGGTGTGGTTGCCATGGTCTTTATTGGTCCCAAAGACTTTCCCAAAGTATTAAAATGGCTGTCTGATGTGATTAAAAAATGTCGCAAAATGGCCAGTGAATTTCATAGCCAAGTGGATGAGGTGATTAAAGATCCTGATTTAAAAGAGGCTAAGGATCAATTGCTGCAATTACGTAATTTAAATGTAAAAACGGCGATTTTAAATACAATTGATCGAGATGGATCTTTGCAAAATACATTACGGGATTCCCCATTGTCACAAACTGCGATGAGCTCTCCTGCCACGGATTATTCGGAAATTGCGCAAGGGGAAATTAAGCCTATTCCAGGGATGGTTGATGAGACAAGCAATGAGTGGGAAGTTGAAAAAGAGATTGATTATGAAGCGTTGGAAGCCAAAGACCCAGCCCCTTCTTTTTTCCCACCGCATATTGCTCAACGATTACAAGTCAGGCGTGCCGCACCGCCATCCCCTGCAATGATACCGCCCCATATTTCTAAATATAAAGAACAGAGATGGTCATGAGCAATCAAGAACGAACAGAAAGTTTAAACGACAAAGCCATGCCATTGATGGAGCATTTCATCGAATTGCGTCGTCGATTAGTATGGTGTGTTGTGACTTTGTTAATTACGTTTGGTTTTTGTTATCATTTTTCTCAGCAAATCTATTTATTTCTGGCACATCCTCTTGAGGCTGCGATGAAGGCGGATGGTCAACAGCCACAGATGATTTATACGGCTTTGTATGAGGCATTCTTTACAAATATCAAGGTGGCTTTTTTTGGGGCAACATTTTTGTCTTTTCCGATGATTGCAACCCAAGCATGGATTTATATTGCGCCAGGATTATATAGAAATGAAAAACGCATTTTTGCACCGTTTTTAATTGCAACCCCATTTTTATTTTTGTTGGGTGCAGCTCTGGCGTATTTTTTTGTTTTTCCAATGGCGTGGAAGTTCTTTTTGTCTTTTCAAGTTGGTGGACCAAGCAATGTCATGCATATCGAATTACAAGCCAAAGTATCTGAGTATTTAAGTTTAGTAACACGGCTAATTCTGGCGTTTGGTATTGCGTTTGAGTTGCCTGTATTATTAACATTAATGGCCAAAATTGGATTTGTAACGGCGCAAAAGCTAAAGAAATTTAGGCGATATGCGTATGTGATTGCGTTTATTATTGCGGCTATTTTAACGCCACCTGATGTGATTACCCAAGTATCTTTGGCGGTACCGTTAATTTTATTATATGAAGTTTCAATTTTTTCCGCTCGTTTAGTAGAGCCCAAACACTCTGAGGAGGATGAATAAATGCATGATTTTCGTGCGCTGCGCGCTGACCCAACGGCTTTTGATCGAGATTTAGCACGTCGAGGGTTGCCTCCCGTCAGTGAGGAATTGCTGAAATATGATGAAGAACGCCGTAATTTATTGAATGAGCTGCATACGAAGCAAGCGGATCGCAATAATTTATCCAAACAAATTGGACAGCTTAAACGTAATAAACAAGACAGCGCAGATTTGGAGGCTCAGGCAATTGCATTGCGTACAGAGTTAGAGACCATTCAGACCAAAGCAGATGCGTTGGATGCCAAGATTTTTGAAATCCTTGCTCGCCTTCCTAATCGTTTGAGCGAAGAAGTGCCAGAGGGTGTGGATGAAAATGATAATGTGGTGATTCATCAATGGGGTGAACCAAAGGATTTAGGTTTTACGCCGTTGCAGCATTTTGACCTTGGTGAAAAACTGGGGATGATGGATTTTACTGTGGCTTCTAAATTATCAGGCGCACGGTTTAGTATTTTAAAAGGATCATTGGCGCGTTTAGATCGTGCATTAAGCCAATTTATGTTGGATTTGCATACACAGGAGCATGGGTATGTTGAGTATATTGTTCCTTTGTTGGTGAATGAACAAACCATGTATAATACGGATAAGTTGCCTAAATTTGGGGATCAATCTTTTTGCACCAAAGATGATCGTTGGTTAATTCCAACAGCGGAAGTGCCTTTGACTGGCATGCAAGCCGATGAGTTGATTTCTGTGGAAGAACTCCCTATTCGTAGAACTGCGGTTTCTGCATGTTTCAGAAGCGAGGCGGGCGCTGCAGGAAAAGATACACGCGGGTTAATTCGCCAGCATCAATTTTACAAAGTGGAAATGGTCAGCATCACAACCCCAGAGGAAAGTGAAGCTGAACATGAACGCATGACGCGTTGTGCGGAAACCGTGTTGGAAAGATTGGGATTACCCTATCGCCGTATTTTGCTTTGCTCTGGGGATACTGGGTTTGGTGCAGCGAAAACATGGGATTTAGAAGTCTGGTTACCAGGGCAACAAGCATGGCGTGAGATTTCTTCTTGTTCGAATACGAACGCATTTCAAGCCCGTCGTATGAATGCGCGTTTCCGCCCAAAAGCCGAAGAAGGTAAGAAGGTCTCCCCTGAATTTGTGCATACGCTCAATGGCTCTGGCGTCGCGGTGGGACGTGCCTTGGTCGCTGTGATGGAAAACTATCAAAACGAAGATGGCAGCATCACCGTGCCAGAAGTGTTGCGTCCTTATATGGGTGGTATTGAGAAAATTGGTTAGAATTTGAAAAAACTCCCCGTTACCTGTTGTGTGATGACAGAGGTAAGGGGAGGTATTTAGTTACGTATAATATTACGAAAAAATAATTAAATTATTATTTAATAATTTCTTCATAAGTTTCTTTATCAAAAAATCCTTGGGTATTTAATTTATAAGCTTTTTTCTCTCGTCTCGTTGAGGCTTTATAATTTTTTATAGTCTACGATCGCTGACTTATCCCCGCTAAAAAATCTGGTAAACAAGAAACCAATATCTTTTTTAGGCGTTTTCGTTTTTTCAAAAAGCGTGACGGCTTTAGAATAACAACGACGTAAATCTGATGAATTTGATAATTTACTTTCTTTTTCTTTTAAATCGCAAACAATTAATTGAACAGACCCATTTGTATCATATTCAATTGATTTTTCCATATCATTAATGGATTTTCAATAATACTGTATATCTATGATGGTGTTGAGCTTTGGCAATATTGAATTTTATTGGTGCTAAAATAAAAAAAGCACAGTGTTTACTGTGCTTGGGATTGATTAGACTCTAAAAGAGCAATTTGCTCGCTATTATCTCAGGTTTAATAAATCGTTTCAAGAGGTAAATAAATGACAAAGGGGTTATTTCCCTAGTTTAGCCGTCAAATCTTCAATAAACTGCCATGCAACACGTCCATTTCTGGAACCACGTGTGACAGACCATTCATTGCCTTGGGCGATTAACTCCTCATCAGAGATGTTCAGATTGCGTTCTTTGGCATAGGCACGGATGATATTGTCATAAAGGTCTTTGTTGCAATTATGAAATCCAATCCATAATCCAAAGCGATCTGACAAAGAGACTTTTTCTTCAACAGCTTCGGCGGGATTGATTGCGGAATTAACTTCATTCTCTATCATGTCACGTGGCATTAAGTGACGGCGATTGCTGGTGGCGTAAAATAGAACATTGGTGGGACGACCTGCAATACCGCCATCTAAAACGGATTTTAATGCTTTGTAATCTCGATCTTCTTTTTCAAAAGACAAATCGTCAGAAAAGACAATGAAACGATGGGGTAATTCTTTTAAAAGTTGTAACAATATGGGTAAAGAATGAATATCATCGCGTGGAATTTCGATGATCTTAACTGGATTATGTTGGTCTTTGGTGGATTGATTGACTTCTTGATGCACGGATTTAATTAAAGAGGATTTTCCCATGCCTCTGGCACCCCATAGCATGACATTATTTGCCGGTAGTCCTTTGGCAAAATGTAGGGTGTTGTTAAACAAAAGTTCTTTTTGATAGTCTAGCCCTTGTAGTAAATTGAATTGAACAAAAGCGACTTCATTCACTGGGATTAATGTGTTTTTTTGTGTTGTCCAAATAAATGCGTTGGCTTGTTCAATATTATCAATATAGGGTTTTGGAGGGGATAATTGTTCTAAAGCCGTGGCAATGCGTTCCAATAAGGGCAGAATATCTGTCGTCATGATTTTTCCAATAAATTTTAGTAGGCGTTTGACGTTATATGTAATATGAAATAAAGATGTTTGATATTAGATAATTATACATAGTGTGGATAGAATAGGAAATCACTTATGACGAATTTAATGGATTTATTAATTCCTGCGGCGCATGCTCAGGCTGCTGGCGGCGGTGGTAGCAGCAATTTTTTAATTAGTATCGCACCGTTTGTTGGTATCTTTTTTATTTTTTATTTTATGATTATTCGTCCACAGCAAAAAAAAGCCAAGCTGCAACGTGAAAGCATGAAAGCATTGCGCAGAGGGGATAAAATCTTAACAGCAGGTGGTATTATCGCGACTGTTGTGAGAAATCAAGAAGATTCCGATGAAATGGAAGTCGATCTATCTAATGATGTTAGAGTTAAAATCTTGCGCAGCACGATTACATCTGTATTGGAAAGCAAAGCAATTCAAGCCAACGAAGCCAATAAGAATGTGAAAAAAGCAAAGCCTGTGGTTAAGAAAGAAAAAGAAGTTAAAATAGATAAAGAAGCTGAACCTGCTCAAGAAATAGAGTTGGAAAAAACAGAAGTTACCGATAAAACGGACAACAAATAGACCAAAAAAACCCGACATAAAGTCGGGGTTTTTTATGGGTTAGATTATGCGTTTAATTGTTGTTCCGCAAAATCATAATTTGCCAATTTATTCAAGAAATTGTCAATAAAATCTGGACGACGATTACGGAAATCGATGTAATATGCATGTTCCCATACATCAACGACCAATAATGCTTTGCCTTGACCTTCGGAAACAGGGCTTTTAGCATTTGGTGTTTTGGTAATGATTAATTTGTCATTTTTATCAAGAACAAGCCAAGCCCAACCTGAACCAAATTGAGTGGTTGCAGCTTTTTTGAATTCTGCTTTGAAATTATCGACAGAACCGAAATCTTTAACGATGCGGGCTTCAAAGCTTTCAGACATTTTTCCGCCTGTTGGGCTTAATGAATTCCAAAACATGGTATGGTTATAATGTTGACCAGCATTATTTAACACTGGGGTTAATGTTTCGTCTTTAGCAGCCATAACAATTAATTCTTCAAGGGTTTTGCCTTGAAGTGCAGGGTTCGCAGCAACCAAATCATTTAATGCATTTACATAAGTTTGATGATGTTTACCATGATGGAATTGTAATGTTTCTTCGCTCATTCCAGCGCGAGATAAAGCATTTTCAGGATAAGGAAGTTTTCCAAGTTCAAAAGCCATTTATTTTGTTCCTTTATATCGTTTCTTGATTATATAAGACCATTTTGGTTCTTATTATCCTTTATATATAAAATTTATCGCATTATTTATAAAGGTTAAATTATCAATTTGTTTAAATTTTATTTTTCACAAAAATATTATATAAGGTTTTTATGACAACAAAAGACACATCTTCTTTACTTTCTGTATGTGCAATCTATGTACAAAAATATAATCCAGATTATTTTTATTGCGCATTATTTGCTCCATTCTATCACAGAGAGCTGATTTTTCAATTATTAGCGTTTCATATTGAAATTACGCGTGCAGTTTCTTTGCCGTCTTCATGGTCAGTGGCAGGACCGATGGCGGGGTTTATTCGCTTACAATGGTGGCGAGAGCTGATTGAAGGGAAAGATCGAACGCACGAGATTGCACCCTTTATCAAAGAAACGATGGAGAAGGGATTATTACCAGCGAATGTTTTGTTGGAAATGATAGAGGCAAAAGAAGAAGAGTTGGATGGTATTCAAGACTGGCATCATTGGGAATCTATTCTGACGCGTTCGTCAGGAAAAACGCATCAAGTGATTGCTCAGATCTTAGGGGTCGAAGATACAGAACAATTAAAACATATTGCGACTTTGGGAATGGCTTACGAGGTGACAAAGATCGCGCGATATTTGCCAAAGATTTTACATTCTGGTCGTTGTCCGTTGCCTCAAGAAATCATTGATGAATATCATTTGCAACGAACGAATGATGGTATTCCAACGACACCAGAGGCAATTGATGCCATCCGCCAAATTCTGATTGCCAAAGCAACAGATTATTTGCAAGCTGGGCGAGGCGTTCGGAAATTAGGGCGTAAAAAAGTCGCTGCTATTTTACATGCGGTCTTAGCAAAAAGAGATTTAAAAAGGTCACAGCATTGGGACCAACTGCCTGAAAAAAGAGGGGCTGGGGATCAGATGGCGGTGTTATGGAGCAATTACCGAGGGAAAGCAGCGTTATAATATTGAGATAATGAACACAAGAATATCTGATTAACATTGGATGTGTTTCATAAATACGTTAAGATGAAAATATAGTGATATAAAAGGCAAAAGGATTATGGGTGATGTTCGAAACATATCTTGTCTTATCTATTCCATTAATCCTTTTGTTGATTTTTATAGGATTAATTATCAGGCTGTTTTTTAGCCCATATAAAAAAATGATATTAATCACGTTGTCTTTGATGGTGGCTGGGTTTATTTTCTTTTGTATTGGAATGCTGCCTATTCTTGCTGCGGGAGCCTCTGCCTCTGGTGGAGGGCAACATTCTACGAGTTTCGATTATGACTCTGGGTTTTATTTTTTGCTGAGTAGTATTTGTACAATAAGTTTCGTACCGTTATCTATTTATTATTTTGTGAAAAAATAACAAAAGACCTCAATTCATTGAGCGAGGTCTGATGATCTAAGGCAATAATGAAATAAAATATCAGAAGGGACATCCAATGGTGGAAGAATGGTTTTGGTTTATTTTTTTGATTTTTGTTGTTATCTTTGTTGGATTACTGATCCGACTTTCATTTAGTCGATACAAGAAAATAATTTTTTTGGCTCTTGTTATGATTCCTGCTGGGCTTATTCTTTTTTGTGTTGGGATATTTCAGACTGTAGCTGCAATTTTGAGTGTAGGACATTCAAATGTTCACTATAATCCTACTTTGTATTTATCCTTGGGTTTAGTCAGTTTAATTCTGGTAATTCCTTGCGCTATTATTGGTTTTTTTGAAATAAAAAAAGCCTCAAAGAATATTTTGAGGCCTGATAATCACCCTTCAAACAGTTTATTTGAATTTAATTAATATATGGTTTTTACGACCAGAAGAAAGTTTAATCGCATCATTTTGCAGATCATTGGCTGTGATGGTTTGTCCTTCATCTTCGACTTTTTCATCATTGATTTTGGCACCACCACCACGAATTAAACGTCTTGCTTCGGCATTACTGGCGGCCAAACCACTTAAAGCGAATATTCTGAACACAGGAATACCTTCGGCAAGTTCATTTTGTGATAAGGTAACTTCAGGCAATCCTGTTTGGGCAACTTTGCCTTGTTCAAAGGTTTCTTGTGCAGCTTTTTGTGCTTGTTCCGCAGCTTCTCTGCTGTGACAAATGGTCGTAACTTCGGTGGCAAGGATCTTTTTCGCTTCGTTAATTTCAGCACCAGGAAGTGCTGCTAAATGTTCGCATTCTGCGATGGGTAAATCTGTGAATAATTTTAAGAATTTACCGACATCGGCATCCTCGGTATTGCGCCAGAATTGCCAAAAATCAAAGACAGAACATTTTTCAGCATTCAACCATACAGCACCTTTGGCGGTCTTACCCATTTTTGCCCCAGAGCTGGTGGTTAATAAAGGTGCGGTCAAACCAAATACTTGTTTGCCTTCCATACGGCGCACTAAATCAACCCCAGAGACAATATTGCCCCATTGGTCAGAACCACCCATTTGCAGGACTGTGCCATAACGTTTATTGAGTTCACGGAAATCGTAAGATTGTAAAATGGAATAGTTGAATTCAAGGAAAGATAGTCCTTGATCCCGATCCAAACGGCTTTTTACGGAATCAAAAGACAGCATTCGGTTGACAGAGAAATGAATTCCAACATCACGTAATAATTCAATATAAGAGAGCTTTTTCAACCATTCAGCATTATCGACCATGATCGCGCCTTTGCCACTATCTTGGATATTCACCACTTGGCGAATATTTTGGGCAATGCCTTCGAGGTTACGATCAATGGTTTCTTGGGTCATCAGGCTGCGGGCTTCTTCTCTGAAAGAAGGATCACCAATTTGTGCAGTTCCACCGCCAATCAAAGCAACGACTTGATGTCCATGCTTTTGTAACAAGCGCAATAACATTAATTGTACTAATGAGCCAACATGCAAACTGTCCGCGGTGGGATCAAACCCAATATAAGCAGAAATTGGACCTTTTAATAGGACTTCATCCAAGGCTTCTATGTCTGTTGCTTGGAAAATAAAACCACGTTCTTGTGCTTCTTGTAAGAATGGACTTTTATGCATGTTGATTCAATCTCAATAAAACGAATATAGGATAATTAGTTGCTTATTATGATTGAACCGATTTTAAAAGTCATCCTCTTTTTTTAAGGAACTCCTTTCATTAAGCGAATGGCTGGATTAGAGGATAAGAACAAATTTACTCCCAAAGCCTATTTATAATTTCAAAGAGTTTCTGAGGTTCTTTTCATACAGATAGGATTTTAAACTCATCATGTTCAAAGATCGGAAATAGTCTTTGCGTAATTCTGGATCATGCCATTCAGCAGGTTCCAAAGCATGTGGATAATCTATTAATTAATAAATTTTTTCATAGACATCGTCAGTGATGGTGAGATTAATTGGATAAACACCTTTTTTATAATTTTCATTCAGATCAATTCCTATAATTAAGGTGTGTTAATATCCCACCCTTGTACGTGGAATCCTTCCAGTGTATTTAAATCTTCTTTAATAATTACCAATGAAATAGGGTTGGTGATTTTATCCAGTGCCGTAAATAAATAACGATATTTTTTACCTGACATTGGTTTGTATTAGTTCTTTTCTGGAGGCAAAGGAATGGGTGCGACATTTCCAGGAAGAGGATTTTGTATTTGGACTGCTTGTTGTCTGTTTCCGTTCTTATAAGGGTTGATCACGGTTGATGGTGGTGTTACATAACTGTTAGGTGACCCATCACTATAGTCGTGTAACATCGTGCCATGTTGCGTTGAGGCGGGATGCGTTTTATTGGTATAAACGCCGCCTTCCTCAATATAAGGATCAGGCAAAGTATGCCATCCGTTGTGACGCAAAGGGTTTTTGGTATTTTTCTTGGCGGGTTTTAAAGAAGGGGTCTTATGATATACAGGACTGTTATGGGGCGAAGTTTGATAGTCTTTTGTCGTATGAACTTGCCATTGTTCTGTATGTATGTTGCCATCTTGATCGCGGGCAAAGGCAGAGCCTGTTAATAATAGACCGACCGCGCAGCCTAATAAGCTATATAAGGGGTGAAAAACTGATTTCATAAGGCGCTCTTGATCTGCTAAACTATTAAAGTAAGAATAGATATATCATTGTTTTGTTAAAAATGAGAACAGCTTTTTATTATCGCAGAATATCAGATTGTCTGATACGGTTAAAATCGTAATAATAATTAAGGGGCAAGGATAACAATGATGTTAAAAAAAATATGGACATTCTCTTTAGGGCTCGTCATGGGGGCTGTTGTTGTGGTTCAATCTGGATATGCGCAAAATAATGGGGCTGTTTATAACAATAACGGTTCCTATCAAGGGCGTATGGATTCAAGCGGTCAATTCTATAACAAGAATGGCACGTATGAGGGGCAAATGAATTCCAACGGCAATATTTATAATAGTTCTGGTTCTTATCGTGGAAAAATAGATTCAAACGGTCAAATATATAATAGTTCTGGGACGTACCGAGGGCGTTTAGATTCCAATGGCAATGTTTATAATAGTTCTGGGACTTATCGTGGCAGAATAGATGCCAGTGGCAATGTTTACAACAGTTCTGGTGCGTATCAAGGTCATGTTGATCCTCAACATAAACAAACAGGATTGTCTTTGTTAAAGTAACGAGCACTTATCTAAAGTCAATGAAAAGCAATAGGGTCTTATTTAAAACAGCTATATATTGTTTTTTAGAGAAGAAAATTTCATTCTGAGTTGAAATCAATCTATATATAATATGAGGCAACCAGTATGAAATTCTCTTAATTTATTTGTTGGTTTTTTGGTGGGTAAGTAACGAGCAATATTATATTCACTAGTTGTGATATTTTAGGTGTTGATATTATTTCTATTGACGAATTAAATATAAATAGGTCGGATTTTTAACAATTGATGTTGAAGGGATGGAAGTTCCTGTTATCAAAGGTGCCATAAAAACGATTGCTTACTATAAACTGTTTTGTTGGGTTGAATATTGGAAAGTCGGATTTGAAAACATTATTGAGTTATTTGACGATGATTATGCTTTTTATATAATGGATAATTTAAATATTTTATGCGCCCCAAAAGAATAATAAACGTCCTAAATGCGGACGTGAACGTCAAACAAATGTTTAAAAAGTAACCTTATCTTTGAATAGGGGGGTAGCGGTGAGTAATAGAGCTTCCGTTGAAGAAAATATCAATTAATTGCAAAATAGATTCAGAGTAATTATGCTTTATTAAAGACAGGTTCTTGTTATTCTTTTGGATAACAAATGTTTATTCTATGTAGATTGCAATGAATTTAACCAGTGATGAAATAAAGGGGATCGTATGAGATTATCTTATGTATTTGCGTGTTTATTGGTCGGGGCTACGCTGAGCAATTCGGTGTTAGCTCAAACGAATGATATTTCGACTGCGGCACTCAACAATAATCCACTTGGTGCAATGATTACTAAAGTTGATAAGCAAGGCTATATCTTTAACGGTAATAATGTCTGTATTGCCAGAATTGATCAAAATGGTAATATTTTTGATGGGAATAACAGAAATCTGGGTCGAATTTATAAGAATGGATATTCTTATAATGCCAAGAATGACAATTTAGGTCATGTAGATAACAAAGGCAATATTTACACGGATTATAATGTGTTGCTTGGTAGAGTTGATAAAAATGGTGATGTTTATAATAGTAACAATGTAAAAGTTGGACAAGTTGATAAAACTCGCAAAGCAGCGGCTTTATTCTTGCTATTGCCAGAAAGTAGCTTATTTTCACAATAGTTAGAATGGATATAAGACCTATCTTTTTGGACAGGTCTTATGCTGTTTCTTGATATTATTTTACCATTGTTGGCATATTTTATGAAAATTCGTTTTGATTTTGCAGAGTATCCTTATTTTTTCAGCCATCCGAAACAAATTATTCAAACGGCTTTATTGTCAGAAATCTTGCCTTGCTTACAACAAATAGAACACGCAGTGCAGCAAGGATATTATGCTGCTGGATTTATAAGTTATGAAGCTGCTCCAGCGTTTCAGACCTATTTGAAAACATATCCTGTGGGGACTTTACCTTTATTATGGTTTGGGATTTTTGAATATCCTCTAGATGCTTCGGTTTTTCCAGAACCAGAGCAGCCCAAACAGGCAATGACATATCCCCAATGGCACGCCAATAGCTCATGGGAAGAATATCAGGTCGCCATCAATGCAATCAAAGATCATATTGCCAAGGGTGATACCTACCAAGTAAACCTTACCCTGCAAATGCAAGCATTTTTCCAACATGACCCTTACCATTTTTATTTGCATTTATTACAAGCTCAGCAATCTCAATATAGTGCTTATATTGATAGTGGTGATTTTCAAATCCTTTCTGTTTCTCCTGAATTATTTTTCGAAGTGCATCAGGGGGTTATTCGTACCAAACCAATGAAAGGAACAGTACCCAGAGGCATGAATAATTTTGAAGATCAGGTTAATCAACAAACGCTGCATAATGAAAAAAATCATGCTGAAAATTTGATGATTACTGATTTATTACGAAATGATTTGGGACAGATTGCACAACAAGGCACGGTTAAAGTCAATTCTTTGTTTGATGCAGAAAAATACCCAACCGTGTGGCAATTAACCTCTACGATCACAGCACAATTAAAACAGGGAATTGTATTAACAGATATTTTCAAAGCATTATTCCCCTGTGGATCCATTACGGGTGCGCCTAAAGTGAACACGATGAAAATCATTCACGAATTAGAAAAAAGCCCAAGAGGGGTTTATTGTGGTGCATTAGGGCTTATTACACCCCATGACCAAGCAATTTTCTCGGTTCCTATTCGGACGATGGTGATTCAAGATCAACAAGCGACTTATGGTGTGGGTGGTGGCATTACGTGGGATTCAACGTCTCAAGATGAATACAAAGAGGTACTGCATAAAATGCAAGTTTTATATGATTCCAAGGTCCCAGAACATTTATTAGAATCTTTATTATTAGAAGAGGGTGTTTATTTTTTGTATGATGAACATTTGCAGCGTGTAAAAGAATCTGCTTTATATTTTGACTTTGCGTTTAATGAAATAATATTCAAAGACACTTTGGATGTATTGAAAGAACACCATCCAACGGGGCGTTGGAAAGTGCGATTATTATTGGATAAACAAGGTCATATTGATTGTGAAGCACAATCGATTAATGTGTTAACAGCACCTTTATTAGTTTCTTGGGCAAATGAACCCATACAAACAAAGAATGTTTTTTTATATCACAAAACGACCAAAAGAGAGTTTTATCCCAAAGCAACTTTGGATCATGAAATTTTATTATTTAATGAACATGATGAAGTAACAGAATTCGTCAATGGCAATGTTGTTTGGTATGACCAAGGTGAGTGGTTCACGCCCCCTTTACAAAGTGGGTTGTTAAATGGCACAATGCGCCAACATTTATTGCAACATGGTAAAATAAAGGAACGTATTATTTATAAAAAAGATATTCAAGATTATTGTAAAATCGCTTTTATAAATAGTGTTCGTGGTTGGCGTGAAGTTATTTGGGCTTAAAAGGTCATATGATTACCATATTTATATGTGCTAATTTACAGTGAAAATCGAATATCAATAACGATTATAAAAATATAGTTTTTGTTTACATTATAAATCTATGTGAAATGACAAGTGATTATTTTTCATCATAGAGTTGGTTTTGATATCAAACGATACAAGGATTTTTAATGCCTAATACACAAATAGAATCAGGAAAACCAGGAATGCTGCAAGAGATGCAACAAGATGGATTGCATTGGTTTTCAGGATTGTTGAGTAAAGTCGGTATTCCGTTAAACGATATTACCTTATTTATTTTGGCGATATCTATTATCATTGTTACAGCTTTTCTCTTACATTTTATTTTACATAAAGTTGTATTAAAACGTTTATATAGCTTTTCCAAAAAAAGTTCTTTGGTCTGGATACAGGTTTTAACTGAGGATCAACTTTTTAATCGTTTAGCCTTTGTCATACAAGGAATTGTATTATTGGTACAGGCGAGTTTTTGGGTACAACATAAAGTTTCGATCCTTTATTTTTTAATTATTTGTACGAAATTATGGATATTATTATATATTTTATTATCTATATTCTCGTTCTTAAATATTGTTTTGCATCTTTCCAACCGGTTGGGAATATCCAATAATTTGCCGTTGGGGGGAATATTCCAAGGGATCAAATTACTCGCTTCTTTATTTATTGGTATCATGATGATTGCAGCGATTATCGATCAATCTCCGTGGAAATTAATCACGGGTTTGGGCGCGATGGCTGCTGTGATTATGTTGGTGTTCAAAGATTCTATTTTGGGCTTGGCTGCGGGAATTCAGCTTTCTGCTAATAAGATGTTAAGGATTGGTGATTGGTTGACAATGGAAAAATATGGTGCTGATGGCACTGTGATCGATATTGGGTTAACCACTGTAAAAGTCCAAAATTTTGATAATACCATGACGATGATTCCAACTTATGCGCTGGTCTCAGATTCATTTATCAATTGGCGTGCTATGCAAGAATCTGGCGGACGTCGTATTAAACGCTCTATTTTAATTGATGCAAATTCCATTCGATTTTTGACCAAAGAGGAAATAGAGAAACTTTCTAATAGTACATTATTAAAGTCTTATATTGTCGAAAGAGCCGCTGAAATTGACAAATTTAATCAAGAAAAAAATTATGATTTGGATATTTCTTTGTTAAATGGTCGTCGTTTAACAAATTTAGGGTTATATCGTGCTTATTTAGAAGAATATTTGAAAAGTCATCCCTCTGTACATCGTAATATGACCTGTATGGTACGTCAAATGGCACCGGATTTTTATGGAATTCCAATGGAAATTTATTGTTTCAGTAACACCGTTGTGTGGAAACAATATGAGGCTATTCAATCCGATATTTTCGATCACTCTTATTCTGTTTTGTCAGAATTTTTCCTGAGCGCAGGACAAAGTGGAACAGGTAATAGTTCAACTGTTACATTAGCTCGTGATTCAGAGGCAACTATGGTCGAAGATGCGAAACCTACGTTGGAGCTCGGTAAATCTTAGAATGTTTTGCTAGGGTATATCATCAATCATTACTTTAAATTGATGACATACCCTAGAGGGTTTATGTATCATAAAGAGATAATTCAAATTGTGCTAAGGCATCAAATAAATGGAAAACGAGTTTACCACCAAGCGTGGTTGTGTCGATATTTTCCGTCAGAGATTTAAAACCAACTTTACGCTCTTTAAGATCATTGATGATTTGGACCAGATGATTAATCGAACGTCCCAAACGATCAAGTTTCCAAACAACCAATGTAACTCCCTCTCTTAAATATAAAATTACATTTAGAAAGTCAGGGCGATCTGTTTTTGCACCAGAGGCTTTATCTTCATAGATTTTATCACAACCAAATTGTTGTAATGCTTTGATTGGCAAAGAGGGGTCTTGGTCTAACGTTGATACTCTGGCATATCCAATATTTACCATTCATCATATGCTTTCTGTCCGAATCTATATCCTATAAAAATTGTCTTATAAATACTCACGAGTCAATATACTGGATGTTTTACACCAATTAATTTAAGTGAAACTCGATTGGAACATTAATTGTCACATTATTTCCTTTGATGCCTTCAGGCACAGCAGGCAAGGGGTCAGCACGATAAGCAAGCGCAACAGCCTCTTTATCCAATAAGGAATAGCCCGAGCTTTTTACGAGTTTGGATGATAATACGTGACCTTGGCGGTTAATGGCAATTTTGATCGTTGCAGAACCTTCCTGCTTATCGCTTTGTGCATCGGCAGGATAACGTTTTAGCCGTTCTAATTTTGCCAAAACATTACCTTGCCAGGTCGCTGGACTCATTGATGATTTTTGATGAGAGGAAGCTGTCGAATTGCTATTTGATGATGCAGAGCTATTGGACGTAGAGGTGGAGTGCAATGAAGAAGCCGTATTATTATTGACGGTTTGAGTATTGATGGGGATATCTTTTTGTTCGTGGACAATTTTTGGTTGTGGTTTAATGTTTTTTTTATGTTGAACGGGTTTTATTTTTTCGAGCTGCTGCGTTTTGGGTAAATTAATTTCAGCCGAGGGTGCCTCTGGTGCATCTAATGGTGCAGTCTCATCCAAAGGTTGGGGCTCAGGTTGTGCAACCATTGGCGGAGGGGCAGGCGGAATAATATCAGTCGACAAATCAAGCGTAATCGCAGGAGGCATATCTGCATTCAAGGGGATTGTTTTGTGATGGGGTATATGAAATGTAACCCATGCGATACCCATTAATAAAATAGAGGTGCCAATTAATGATCCACCCCATAATAACCGATCTTGCTTTTGTTGATAATGTTGATGTTTTTTTTGCCATTGCACAAAAGAGGTTTCTGTTTGTTTATTCATTCCCAAAGACAACTGAAAAAAAGAAGAAATCATTGAGCATCTCCTTCTTTGGCTAAATTGACCAAAGCAATTTTTAAATATCCAGCGGAGCGCAGCTGATCCATAACATTAATAAGGCTTTCATAATCAACTTTTTTATCAGCTCTTAGGAAAATAGGTTCGTTTTTATTGCCTTTGGTGGCTGTTGCCAGAGCTGTTGCTAATTGATCTTTGGTAATTTTATCTTCACCCAATGCCAAAGATTGATCTGTTTTTAAAGTCAGAAAAACAGGATTTGTGGGGGCAGGGGTCGTTTTTTCTGTTGAGCCAGGCAAGTTGACAGGAATATCAACGGTGCTGAGCGGTGCGGCTACCATAAAAATAATTAATAAGACCAAGACCACATCAATGAATGGTGTAACGTTAATATCGTTGACTTCATTGGGTGTTTCATCATTATGACGCATACGAATCATGGTTTATTCTCCAGCAGCACGCAGACCAAATTGAATAACTTGCCCTTTTTCTTGTTGGGCAGTCATTTGGCTGACATCCCGAGAAACAATGCGCATGATTAAGGTGCTGAGATCAGCAATATGGGCGCGGCAATGCATGATATGACGTGAAAAGATATTATATAAAATCACAGCTGGAATAGCGGTTACAAGTCCCAAAGCGGTGGCTAATAAAGCCTCTGCAATTCCTGGTGCAACAACGGTCAGGCTGGTTGCTTTGGCAGAAACAATCCCTGTAAAAGAATTCATAATACCCCATACCGTACCAAATAATCCAATAAATGGAGCGGTTGCCCCTATGGTAGCAAGCAACCCAGTGCCTTTTAATAAACGGCGCCCTTCACTTGCTTCCACACGCTCCAAAGTCATGGCAATACGTTCTTTTAATCCTGTCATGTCATGGGTCATGCCTTTGGAGGATTGATATTCGTCCAATACAGCCATAATCATGGCACCAACAATACATTTTTTATTACTAATTTGCTCTTGTTGCAGCTTGCCAGATTTTTGCAAAGCAGCTTGTTCTTTCGTCAGCTTTTTATGCGTTATAAAAAGCTCAACAGATTTTGCAATACAAATCGTCCAACTTAAAAGGCAACCGAAAAGCAAAATAATCATGACGGATTGAACAACGATATTGGCTTGTAAAAACATTGCCCATGGTGAAAATGAAACTGCTGGGGTCATGAATGATCTCCGTTGAGAATTTAATCATAAAAATCTATAGAAACTCAATAGAATAAAAAAAGCATCAGGGTGAGTTTCATGGTTATAAGAGCTATAGTAACCCTGATGCATAGAATGAAGTCAAAGATTATCCTGTTACATTATGAACATGAGCAAAAACACGATTGAATGTTTGCTCTGCTGCATGAACCGCAGCAGAAATATCAATATTTGCTGTATCAATCGCTGTTTGAAAAGAACGCCATGACACACCACGCCCTTCGTCATCAGCGCCAAGATGTCTGGCACCATATTGATCTGAAAGACCGATCGTGCCAACATGATGTAATAAATATTTTGCTCCTAATTTTGACCCTTCGACAACATATAATGCACCAATCGCAGAAGATGTATTGGTGATTACAGGGGTATGAATTGGTGCTGGGGTTGGGACGTTCAAATCCGTCATGTCTTCTTTTAATTTATCAAAACGATTACGCAGCTTTAAGTTTGGAATAATTGCTGCGAGTTGTGAATTTGAATATAAATGATCGGCATCAAGATGGAGGTAATATTGGATAGTTAGGAATTGTTTATATTTTTCCTTGTCAGAAAATAACCCTAGTCCCATGAGGTGCTTGTCCAATTTTCCGTGAACACTTTTGGTTCTGTTACGGAGTGCTGATGTTAATAAAGGCTCTTGAAGTTCTGACATAGTATAGTTCCAAAAATAATGTCTAAATGAAATAAAATCTCATTGACATGAGAATGAGTCGCAATTACATACAGTATTTATATGATCTGCAAATGATTTGCAATATCTTTTGATTATAATAATTATTCTCATTTCAATTGACATTTATTATCTACTTGTATAAGTGGTGATATTAATAATCATTCTCATTATGGATTTGTGAATAAAATGAAAACGCATCTCATTCGAAAAAAAAATATATCATGGCTAATGGCATCAAGTTTCTTGTGTTTAACATCCGTTGGTGCATGGGGACAAACAACCCAAACAACAACGGATGAATCCACAACAGAACCTGCAACAAACGTTAATCTGAGCCCTGTTAAAGTCAAAGGGAAAAGCGATCCCTTATTGGATTCGATGAAGATTGATCCTGATAAAGATTATACCAATGTGGGTAAATCACGCGTGTTAACCACAACCATTACCAGAGAAACATTAATCGATCGCCAAATCGATGATTTAGAGGATTTTTCGAGACGTGTAGATGCATCTGTTAATTTTAATGAGGATAGTTCTAGCTTAAATATGCGTGGGCTGGATCGAAATCGAGTTTTGGTGACGGTTGATGGAATTCGTCAGCCATTTTCTAACGATGGTGCTTATGCTGGTGGATCGCCAACCCAACAAGGTGGGGTTGGATATTTTGATTTTAATAGTATGGGGGGAATTGATGTTATTAAAAGTTCCGATTCCAGCTTTTTTGGAACGGGGGCATTAGGAGGTGTCCTTGCATTCCGAACCTTGAATCCAGAAGATATCTTAAAACCAGGGGAAAAATTCGGCAATTCAACCAAAGCAACTTATGCTGGACAAAAGGCAGCGGCAGTTTTAAATCAATCTTTTGCAGCGCGATATAAAAATACATTATTTTTGTTGTCTGGTGGCTATCAAAATGGGAGCGAAACAGGTAACAGAGGCGAAACAGGTGGGCAAGGAAGAAATCGAACCAAAGCCAATCCTGCACATTATGTTCAAGGCAGTTTCTTAGGCAAAATCAGGCAATATTTCGCTGGTGGGCATCGTTTGGATTTGACAGGGGAATGGTATGATTTGAATAATCACGAACATACATTGACCTCTCAAACCGCAGCAGGGCAAGATTACCATACAAACACAGAAAATCAACGTTCTCGATTCAGTGCAACTTATGACTATATTGCTCAAAATCCAAAGGATCTATTTGCTGAAGGGCATTTTACAGCTTATTGGCAAGATCAAAATACGATGACAAATACTACAAATTACAATTCTTTGCGTCCAGCTAGCAATCAGTGGCAGGACTTAACACTGAATACGCAAACCTACGGTGCTTTGGGGTCTGCGACTGTGAATGCCTATACGTGGTCTGTGCATCATGCCATTACATTTGGGGGTGAGGCGTATTTGTCAGATACTAGTCAAAAGCAACGTGGTTGGCGTGCAACCCCCAGTGCATTTGTGCATAATAATTATGCCGATATGCCAGACGTTCATGGAACGGATTTAGGGGCAGTTTTACAAGATCGAATTTCTTTAGGTAAAAATGACTGGTTACATTTAACCCCAGGCGTTCGTTTTGACTATTATAAAAGAGACCCTCATGATTCAAAAGATTATCAAAATAATCCAGGTTATACAGGGAAACCTTCTGATGCCAGTGGCTCTCGTTATTCTCCAAAGTTTTTGGCAGAAGCCAGATTGGCAAAGAAGTTAACAGCTTATGCGTTATATTCTCAATCTTATCGTGCACCATCGGCAACAGATCAGTATTTATCTTATAGTACTGCCCCTTTTTATTCTGCGACTGGGAATCCTAATCTGAAAGCAGAAAATGGTCGAGGATGGGAAGTTGGTTTAAAATATGGTGATTCAAAACGTGGGGCTAATGTTGCGTTTTATGATAATTATTATAATAACTTTATCGATATGATGGGGGTTACACCATGTAGCTATATGCAATGTTTTGGGTATACAAACCTCAAAAAAGTAAGGATTTATGGGGTAGAAGCCAACGTAAATTGGGAATTTGATAAACATTGGCACAGTTGGGGATCTTTTGCTTATACCAAGGGTCGGGATACTGATATGGATTACAATTTGGCTTCTGTTGCACCTTTTCGTGGTATTGTTGGTTTTGGTTATAAACAAGAAAATTGGGGAAGCGATTTATCCAGTACATTTGCAATTGCACGAGACAATGCAAAATATATGACCAGTACAGGTACTCCCAGTAAGCAGTGGAATACACCAGGATATGTGATTTTCGATTGGACAGGCTGGTATCGTCCATCTTTCTATAAACCCTTAAAAATCCAAGCAGGGATGTATAATATGTTCGACAAGAAATATTATAACGCGACCTCTTTGCCAATTGGACAGTCAGCAAGTGGTATGCGTCAAGAATTTTACACACAACCAGGAAGATATTTCAAAGTTACAGCGCGAATTGATTTCTAGTATGAATAATTAACTCTCGTCGCTAGTAACAATTCCTACAATTAAAGTAAAATATTTTTAATAAAAACAATTGACGGCTTGTTGGGAAATATAGTAAAGACAGTTCACAGATTGTGGCGGACGTAGCTCAGTCGGTAGAGCGCCGGTTTGTGGTACCGGTTGTCGCGGGTTCGATCCCCGTCGTTCGCCCCATCTGTTATCATTTTCCCCTTAAAATATCATAGCTTTGTTTGTTTAATTCCAATTGTGAACTCAATAGGTTCAAAGTCGAGCTTTTCTTTCATTTCAGTAATATCAAAATTCTTATTTTCCACCAATCTTTGAATCTCATCACGTTCTATGGTGGGAATAAAAGGCACAAACTTCGTAAAAAAAGCTGCTGTTTTAAGTAAAGAAACAGGGAGAGGTATGAAAATTTTGGGTTGAATGCCCAATTGCTGTAAAATAATTTGAATAAATTCTTTGTAAGACAGCACTGATCCTCCTGCAATAACGATACTGTTGGGGGCGTCCCATTGTCGTGATAAAGCGGACAAAACGGCTTTTGTGACATCTGATTGATGAATCGGTTGCACCAATGCTTTACCACCGTTGGGTAACGGAATAATGGGGAGTTTGCGCAGTAGTCTTGCCAAACGTTGCACGTTATTTTCCCCTTGACTGCCATAAATCATCGTAGGATGCAGAAAGACCCCTTTGCGTCCGCTTTTTATAAAAGCCTGCTCGCCAGCAAGAACTCCATTTCCATGCGAATCTGGCCATTGCGTGAATTTGCGCGTGCTGCCTAAAAAGACATAGGTTGCGTCTTTTGGACCTGCTTTTAAGATTGCAGGGGCGTGTCGTGCATGAGCTGTATTCACAATATGGGTTGCATCTTGCAAAGCATCCGCTAACATTGCCGGCGAGTCTTTAAGGTCAATAATCCGATAGTCACAAGAAAGATTGATTTTGTGCCATTTCTCGGGATTCCGAACCAAGGCAATGACTGTACAGCCTTGATTTTGCAGTTCTTTGATTAACGCAGAGCCAGAACGTCCAGAAGCGCCAATAACATGTATTTTTTGAGGAAGAGAAAAGGGCTGTTTCATAAGGGTTTCACATTGATTTATAAAGAGAAAATAAAATTGCGGTAACAGGATACCACGCTCAAACGCACTGAAAAATAATAAAACTAATTATCTTGCAAAAATTACTTGACGAAATCCTTTCTAACGTTAATAACAGGATTAAATTTATAGCTGATTAATTAACGGAATTTAGAGTTAATGAAAACAACCCTTTCGATTAAACCAGCGGAAGTAACAAAAAATTGGGTTCTGATTGATGCAAAAGACATCGTATTAGGTCGCCTTGCTGTTATTATCGCTAATCGCTTGCGTGGCAAGCATAAAGCACAATATACACCACATGTTGATTGTGGCGATCATGTTATTGTGATTAATGCAGAAAAAATTGCTTTGACAGGCAGAAAAGTAGAACAAAAGAAATTCTATTATCATACCAATTTTCCAGGCGGAATCAAAGAACGCACTATTACCCAACGTTTGACAGGTAAAAACCCAGATCACGTTGTTGTAAAAGCTGTGGAACGTATGATTAGTCGTGGTCCATTACAACGTAAACAAATGAAACATTTGTATGTTTATGCTGGTGAAGAACATCCTCATACAGCACAACAACCTGTTCAATTAGATGTTGCTGCATTAAACCGCAAAAACAGTGTTAACAACAAAAAAGTTGGAGCCTAAGAAATGTCAGAAACACAAGAACGTACTGGTGGTTTGGCAGATCTTAAAGGGGCTGTTGTAAACACTCCTTTGGCACAAGAAGCTGTTATTCGTGAACCAAAACGTGACCAATTTGGTCGTGCATATGCAACAGGTCGTCGTAAAGATGCAGTTGCTCGCGTATGGGTAAAACCTGGTAAAGGTGAAATTACTGTAAACGGTCGTGCTGTTGACGTATATTTTGCACGTCCAGTATTGCGTATGGTGATTAACCAACCTTTCGAAGTTGCAAATCGTCAAGGACAATTTGACATTTATTGCACCGTTAGTGGTGGTGGTCTGTCTGGTCAAGCCGGTGCAGTGCGTCATGGTCTAAGCCGTGCGCTTTGTAACTATGAACCAGAATTACGTGGTGCATTAAAAGCTGCTGGGTTCCTTACCCGTGATGCTCGTGTTGTTGAACGTAAAAAATACGGTAAAGCAAAAGCTCGCCGTTCATTCCAGTTCAGCAAACGTTAAGATTTACAGTTTGTATTTCAAAAGGGCGGGGAAAGGGTCAAACTTTTCACCGCCTTTTTTTGTTGGGGAAGTAGTTTTTATGTTTTAACAGGAATATAGGATGCTTTTGAGGGCGATCATAAAAGGTCTTTACTCTTATATGTGAAACATAACAGAAAACATGGTGAGTTTATCCATTATTTGAAAAACGAAGTTAGATACTTCAATTATTTAGTCTTATCAACACAGAAATGAGTCTGTTTTGTTATAAAATATATTCAATTCTTAACCTATTAAATCTTGTTCCTCAGTTAATCTTTCATAAGCGTCGCATCCATCTTGTGATCCATTTGAACAAGCCTGTTGATAATATTCCTTAGCCTTTTCTATATCTTTTGGCACAGCCTCACCATTTTCATACATGACCCCAATACAATATTGTGCTTTTGCGTGATCTTGATGTGCAGCATCCATAAAATACTCCATTGCTTTTGTAGAGTTCTGTGGAACCCCTTCGCCGTGTTCGTACATCAAAGCAAGATTATATTGCGCTCCTTCATCCTCTTGATCTGCGGCCTTGAGGTACCATTCTATTGCTTTTTTATAATTCTGACGAACCCCTAAACCTTGGCCATACATCGTTCCAAGATTGTATTGAGAATTAACTTCTCCTTGATCCGCAGCCTTCTGAAACCATTCGAATGCATCTTTATAACTTTGCTTTACCCCTAGTCCCGCATAATAGGCAGATCCAACTCTATACTGGGCAAAATCATATCCTTGATCGGCGGCTTGCTGATACCATTCAAAGGCTTTTTTATAATCGTGAGGAATATCTTCATCACAATTATAGAGTTCACCCAGTTCGAATTGTGCCCTTGCATGTCCTTGCTCCGCAGCTTTGCGATACCATTCAATCGCTGTATCTATATTTTTAGGAACACTACAAGCACCGATACTGTATATCTCGCCAAGATGAAATTGTGCTTCGACATATCCTTGATCCCCCGACCTAAGACAATAAAATATTGCCGTCAAATAATCTTTTGGAATACCATGAGCATATTCATACATAAGTGCTAAATGAAATTGAGCCTCTGCATCCTCTTGATCGGCTGCTTTTTGAAATAATTCACGAGCCTTATCGTAATCTGGTGGAACGGAAATACCATTATCATAAAATTGCCCTAAAATTCTTTGAGCCACAACATCACCTTGATCGGCTTTTTGTTCTAGTTCTGAGAGTTCTCGTTCACTCAGAGGAGAATGGGTTTTGGTAGATTGTGATGGTTTGCTTTTATTATTTTTCAAAGTTGAAAATAATTTCTTTAAAAAAATCATAAATAACCTGCTTCCAACAAACTGAATATTCTGTGGAAAATTACTGCTTTATCATAGAGTAATATTAAAATTTTTGGAAATAAAATGATTGTTCTTTATAGATTATTATTTATTTAATCATATAGAGGATCAAAATAGACCTGATAAATGGGATAGATAGTATTGATAATAGAAGCCATTCTATCATATAGTTTAATTGATTGAGTTATTTAAAGTTAAAGGTGCATAATGTCTCAAATGCCAAAGATTTTCATCGATGGTGAATATGGAACAACGGGTCTGGGGATACGTCAACGGTTGGAAACATTGCCTGTGCAAGTCTGTTCTATTCCTGTCGAACAACGCCATGATATGAAAGTGCGCTTGGACATGATGGCGCAAGTGGATTTGGTGGTTTTATGTTTGCCCGATGATGCGTCACGGGAATCTGTGGCGGCGATTCAATCTTTGTCAGGGCATCGACCCAAGATTTTAGATGCGAGTACGGCGTTTAGAACCCATCCAGATTGGGTGTATGGATTTGCAGAGTTACAGTATGGACATGATGAAAAAATAAAAGCAGCCCCCTTGGTGGCTAATCCTGGATGTTATTCCAGTGGTGCGATTGCGTTATTGCACCCTTTGGTAGAGGCAGGGATTATTGCCAAGGATTATCCATTAACAATTAATGCGGTCAGTGGTTATAGTGGAGGGGGTAAGCAAATGATTGCCTCTTATGAAGTGGAAAAAAATGCACCACCTTTTATGCTCTATGGACTGAATTTACAGCATAAACATTTGCCAGAGATTGTGCATTATGCAGGACTAAGCCGTGAGCCAATATTTGTGCCTTCTGTGGGGAATTTTGCTCAAGGGATGATTGTGTCCATTCCGTTGCATATGGATACCTTGTCCAATGATGTTGACGTGAGTGACATTACGCTTTGTTTAAAACATCACTATGAAACGTCCAAATTTGTTCGTTTTATGAAGGATAAACCTGCGAAACTAGCAGGGGATATGTTGGCATATACCGATCAAATGGAATTGCACGTTCATACGAACGATCGCAAAGATATGGTGGTATTAACAGCAATTTTTGATAATCTTGGTAAAGGTGCTTCTGGTGCAGCCATTCAGAATATCCGATTGATGTTGGGTGTGTAGAGGGTCGATATTAAATGCTTATTGCGGAATGTAATAGCATTCTACGATTTGTCTTTATTATTTAAGAATGGAATTTAGTTTTTTATTTGCTCAATTATAGTTTTTTCTTCTGATAACTTTAGGAATTGTTCGCGTTGTTTACAGTGGTATGGAATATTACTGTAAACAACGCGAACAATTCCTACACTTAACGTAATGTGTGTGAAGCCGTTTACATTATGTGTGGGAAATACTAAGATTTTTCCTCAATTTTTGAAAATAGGAAAAGGAAATGTCTCCTCCATCTTCTGTTGCGCATCAGAAATTAAAACATCATGTTCACCATGAATGTTTGCGTGCTTTTAAAACCGCTATTCCTTTAATCATTAGTTTTATTCCGTTTGGAATGATGTTGGGTGCCCAAGCGAAAATTAAAGATATGAGTTGGCTAGAATTGGTTTTGATGTGTGGTATCAATTTTGCGGGTGGGTCTGAATTTGTGGCGATTGGATTATGGCAACAAACGCCACCCTTGTTGTTAATCGTCTGTATGACGTTGTTGGTAAATTGTCGTCATATATTAATGGGGGTCACAATGATCCCAATATGTCGCAGGCAGCCCGTGCGCAAGATGCTGCTTTCTTTCTTTTTATTATGTGATGAAACATGGGCGCTATCGTTACAAGACAGCTACCGCAGGATGGAAGAGGGCTATCGTGAACCTTTCAGCTATCCTCATTACATCACGATCGCGGTTTCCTTTTATATTACATGGATCATTACAGCACTTTTAGGAATCATTATTGGACCCATGTTGGGGGATTTGACGCAATATGGATTTGATATGGCGTTTCCAGCTGTGTTTATTGTGTTACTAAGAGGGATGTGGAATGGATGGCGCCGAGGCATTCCTTGGATTGGCAGTTTGTTTGTGGCTTGTGCTGTTCATCTTTTAATTCCTGGGCAATGGTATGTGATAGCAGGTGCAATAACGGGATTATTAATCGTATTATGCTTACCCCCAAGCTTTTTCGAGGTCGATCATGCATGATAGTTTGATTAATCATCATGCATTTTTGACGATCTTATGTATGGGGCTGGTGACTTATTTAACGCGGATCAGTGGTTATCTTTTGTTAAGAAACAAAAATTACCCTCGATTAATAAGGGTCTTAGAAATATTGCCAGGATGTGTGATGATTTCTTTGGTTGCGCCTATCTTTGTGACAGGCAAATTGTCTGATTTCATCGCAGCGATTTTAACCATTTTAACAGCAATGCGTTTTTCGTTTTTAGTTACATTAATTGTGGGGATTGGATCAGCAGGGATATTACGACATTTTTTACCAATGGTTTTACATTAGGTATATTAAAAGAGATTTATATTGAGATATAAATCTCTTTTAATAAAAGGAACATTTAATTTCAGTATTCTATGTAATTATTTAACGTCAGTATTTTTAATTCATGCAATGGCATGGTTACCAAAATGATTATTTTGTGAAGTGATGACATTGCCTTGTATCAACTCTTGTAGTTTTTCGAATGCTCTTACTTCAATTTGTCGAATACGCTCTCTTGATATATTGTACACTTGAGAAAGCTCTTCAAGGGTAGCAGGCTTTTCTTTTAATCTCCTTTCTACTAAGATTTCTCGTTCTCTTGGCTTTAGAGACTTCATCGCTTCTTGCAACATATTTTTGCGGTTTGATAGTTCTTCTTGTTCAGCATAGCTTTCCTCTTGGTTGCTGCTTTCATCAATCAACATGCTTTGCCATTCGTCATAGTCATTATCATTCCCAATAGGTGAGTTCAAACTATGATCGTGTGTGCTAAGGCGTTGGTTCATGTTTTGCACTTCTGTTTTAGGCACGCCTAGAGATTTAGAAATCATTTCGAGTTGTTCAGGATTTAAGTCATTTTCACCCAAGGCTTTGATTTGGCTTTTCAAACGGCGTAGGTTAAAGAATAATTTCTTTTGCACTGCTGTTGTACCGATTTTAACCAAAGACCAACTATGTAAGATATATTCTTGAATAGCCGCTTTGATCCACCAAATAGCGTAGGTTGTGAAACGAAATCCTTTTTCAGGGTCAAAGCGTTGAGTTGCTTGTAACATCCCGATATTGCCCTCGCTAATCAATTCGTTCAAAGGCAGACCGTAACCTTTATATCCAGATGCAATTTTAACAACCAATCTTAAGTGGGCAGTAACCAAGCGATGTGCAGCTTCAATATCCCCCTCATCTTTCCATTTTTTTGCATATTCATATTCCTGCTCTGGTGTTAAAAGTGGAAATTTGCGTGTATATTGCATATATTGAGCAAGGTTCGTATCCGGAGATACTTTTAACATTGTAGACACCATAAGCTTAAGCTCCTTTATGATATTAACTTTGCTGTTGCAAAATCGTTTGATAGGTCTTTTTAATTATTCGTGTACGACTTTATTTGGTCGCTTTTATTTTTGATTGAGTAATTATCACTCAATGATTATTTTCTATCAGACCAAATTAGTCCTGTCAAAAGAAATACGTCTTTTTTTTTTCTTTTTCATCGAAAAAATCGATTTTAGATCGCAATAATATTCATCGTTAATAAATTATATTGCACAGACTTGTATTGGAAATTGGTATATGGCACATAATAAAGACTTTGTTAATAAAAAATTAACGAAAAAAATTATAAATTTTTAACAATTTGTAACGTTTTGATAGTGGTAAAATGATTCGTTGCGCAGCGAATCGAAGTTTCTTTAGAATTTATTTTGATTGTTTTTATTTGTCATCATTATGAATTTTTTCAATTACACGATTTTATGAATTGACATATATTTTGTACATCAATTCTTGCATATCTGGGGGCAGGTCACTTTCAAATTGCAAATATTGCCCAGTGATTGGGTGGGTGAATCCTAAATAGGTTGCATGCAGTGCTTGGCGTGGAAAGTCCAAGGCGCTATTCTTTTGTTCTTGTGGAATATGTTTAGAGATTGCAGGGACGCGCTTTAAATAAACAGGATCACCAATCAAGGGATGTCCTTCTTTTGACAGATGAACGCGAATTTGATGCGTGCGTCCTGTATCCAGTTTACATTGGATTAAACTGATGGCAGGATTAACGATTTTTAGAGTCTTGTAATGGGTTCTGGCAAATTTTCCACCGCGTTTGACAACAGCCATTCTTTTGCGATCATAGGGATCGCGACCTATATTGCCCTCGATGCTGCCATTGGCAGGATTTAACACGCCCCAACATAACGCAAGATATAAACGATCAATATTTCGGTTGGCGAAATCTTCCGATAGTTTCGTTAATGCCTGCTCGGTTTTCGCAACAACAATGATGCCTGATGTATCTTTATCCAAGCGATGCACAATCCCTGGACGTTTTTCTCCACCGATACCCGTCAGTTGGTTACCACAATGGGCAAGTAATGCATTAACCAATGTGCCATCTTCATTCCCTGGTGCTGGGTGGACAACTAATCCTGCGGGTTTGTTAATGACAATTAAATCATGGTCTTCGTATAAAATATCAAGTGCAATATATTGAGCTTCGACAATATAAGGCTTGGCGGCTGGAATAGATAATTCGATATGATCCCCTTCTTTGACAGAAGTTGATGGGTCGCGAACGATTAAATGATTGCGTTGACACAATCCTTGCTCTATTAGCGATTTAATACGAGATCTGGAATAGTCATCGCATGTTTGGGCAAGGAAACGATCAAGACGGATATTATTGTTTTCTTTTGCAACGAGGGCTACAATAGAAGACTCAATCGTAGTATTTATATCAGACATAGAGAAAGTTCCAAAAAAAGAGATGAATATGCCGCCAGAACAAACAACAGAGCCTTTAACACCAAAAAATAAAGGAATGTTAGCATTAGTTATTTTCCTAGGGGTGTTGATTATTATTGCGACGACAGTTCTGATTTTTGTCATTGTCAGTCGTATTCTTCATAAAAATGATCACCCAGATGTCGCCAATGTCACAAGCTCTGCACCCTCTATTACCCGTCCAGTCAGTGTTTTACAAGAGCCTAATGGCACCCATATTACCCAAGTGTTCCGCCAATCGGATCAAACCATGGTTATTTCGCTCAGCGGTGGTGGGTTGCCTGATCGTGTGATTCTTTGGGATGTTGCCAATCAACAAAAATTATCTGAAGTGAAGTTATCTGAAATCCCATCTTCTGGGCAATAAAGCTGATATTCAATAATAAAGAGCGTTTGAATTGATCTATTTTGTATAGTTATCGATTTTGTCACGCTCTTTCATAGATTATATTTCAGCCAATGCACGGTGATATACCGCATCCAGTAATGTCATTGCTTGTTTTAAAGATTTAATTGTTGCTGGAAGATTGAGTGTTCCGTTTAGGTTAGTTTGACGATAATTTTTTTCAAAGCGAGCTAAAGACATATTTTTTTCCAGAACGACCATTCTTTTTTAATAAAATATTGTGCTGTTGGGCTTCGTCTAATACGATTTTTTGTAAAGCGATGTAAAAGCCTTGCCAACAATGTTGATCCCATTGATTTATTTTTTCTGTTAAGTATTTATTTATATTATGATCGATTTCGTTTAGCTTGTTATAAAAATCAACAAGAATATCGTTTTTTCTTTCAGAGGATGGCGAGGTAATATATTCTTTTAAAATTCTTAACATATTTTCTCTGGTATAAATTGTATATCCAGCAGCATTAACTTTGTTATAATTTCCTTGCTCATGCATTTTAAAATAGACTTTATGGATATGCTCTGTGTTATATTCTTTTTTAATTATTTCAGCATATCTTTCTAATTGATTAGAATGCTCAGAACTGAAAATCTTATCTTCTATAATAATTATTTCTTGCTTGTTAATAATGACTAAAACATCGATGTTTTTCTATTGTCGCTTTACTTCAATTGTTTGAATATTTAAATGATGATCTTTTTTGATTAAAGAGTGAATAAATTGCAAGGCGCAATGATATAAATCGTGATTAATTGATTTATATTGCGGGTCTGCCCAGCTTACTAACCAAGCAAGAAAAGCGTCTTGCGATAATTCAGATGTTGCCCAATGAAAAATATTAAGTGTATTGATGTTTTGCATTTTATGACAACATTCAATTCGCAAAAGATTATTTTCCTAAATCGTAATAAATTTAAACTTATTTTACAATCTATTTATCAAAGTTATAGAAATATTGATTTTACAACGAATTAAAATCATCATAATACAGCAATTAAATATTTCATAAAAGATCATAATATATCATACTCTTTAAATCAAAATAATCTAAGAGTGATAACGAATATGGTTCATTCTTCTTTACCTTCATCTGAATTCTTACATGATTTAGCAGAGATTGCTGAAAAAATATTTTGCAAATTTATCTGAAGACTCATGAATTTGAGATCGATACCAAAGTTAAAAAGGGTGTTCGCTTTGATCCTATGACGAATGTTGATCGGGATACAGAGTTAGAGTTATTATTGTAATAATTGCATAGAAAACCTCTTTTTTAGGTTCTTAGTAGAAATAATGATTATAATTGACAACTTTTAGGAATTGGTCGCGTTGTTTACAGTGATATGGAATATTACTGTAATGACCATGCATAGAAAAACGAAGCTTACGCTGTATCATCGAGAGGAGATATGGCGATTATATCATCAAGAGAAAGTGATGATAACGGATCTGGCTAAGCGTTTTATGGTCAGCAGACCTACGATTTATGTTGTATTAAGGCGAGCTCGGTTGCAATTATTTGTGCCGATGTCCAGCACAAATGAGCGTTATAAAACGATCAAATATGGCATTAAACGCCTTGCTAAGATTGAAAAAACACTTGAGGACAAGCTCAGACGGCAAGCCAAAAATATAACAACTCTTATCCTGGGGAGATGGTGCATGTTGAGATTAAACGGCTTCCTTTGTTGAAAAATGAGACTAAACAGCAAACTCGGGAGTATCTTTTTGTAGGTATTGATGATTTTTCTCGAGAACTCTATGCAGGGATTTACAACGATAAATCTCAGTTTAGTGCAGCTCAGTTCCTACAAGACGATGTGCTGGTTCAATGCCCTTATACGATCGAATGTGTTTACTCTGACAATGGCAGAGAATACCAAGGAACGCTTGAACATCTGTTTGTTAAATCTTGTTATACCAATCGGATTAACCAGAAATTTACCAAGCCAGCTTGCCCTCAAACCAATGGCAAAGCAGAGCGCGTCATTCGCACACTCATGGAAATGTGGCATGAGCGTGAATTGTTCGTCAATGCTCAAGATCGAAAGTTAAAGTTGAAACGATTTATAAATTATTATAACATTGTTAAACCCCATAAAGGCATTCAAGGAAAAACACCCTATGAGGTCTTAAATGGTTATTTTAAACAAAATCTGTAAACAACCGCGATCAATTCTTACAATTAATAGTTAATAATTAAACCACAAAATCATCAGATTTAATCGTATCTTCACGTTCTGGACTGGTGGAGATAACCGCAACTTTAACTCCAGTTAACTCTTCAATACGGTTAATATAATTATTGGCAGCATCGGGCAGCCCATTACGGCTTCTGACCCCGTATGTGCTTTGATCCCAACCTGGCATTGTTTCATAAATTGGTTTTAAGCGTTTTTGAGCTTCTAAGGTATAAGGGAAACGATCAGTTTTTTGACCGTCCAACTCATATCCAACACAAATTTTAATTTCTTTTAACCCGTCTAAAACATCCAGTTTCATGAGGGCTAATCCATCCAAACCACCCACTTGCACGGCCCGTTTAACCAATACGGCATCAAACCAACCACAACGACGTGGACGACCTGTTACCGTACCAAATTCATGACCTTTTTCACCTAAGAATTGACCCACATCATCGAATAATTCTGTTGGGAAAGGTCCAGCACCAACACGCGTCGTATAGGCTTTGGCAATCCCCAAAATATATCCCCCTGCACGAGGACCCGTGCCACTGCCAACCCCTGTTTGTGCTGCAACAGTATTAGAGCTGGTTACGAAAGGATAGGTACCATGATCTACATCCAACATGACTGCTTGGGCACCTTCAAACAAAACAAATTTATCTTGTTCCAAAGCATTCGCGAGCAATTCAGGAACATGCGCCATAAAAGGTAAAACCTTTGGTGCGATATCGGCTAAATAAGTCAAAATTTCTTCTTTGATAAAGGTCTTTTCACCCAAAGAAGCCAATAACGCATTATGATGAGCCAATAATTCATCCAAACGCCAATCAAGCGTTTCAGGTTCCGTCAAATCACATAAACGAATAGCACGACGCGCAACTTTATCTTCATAAGCTGGACCAATTCCACGACCTGTTGTGCCGATTTTCTTATCACCGCGTGCTTTTTCACGCGCTTGGTCCAATGCCACATGAGAAGGTAAAATTAACGGGCAATTTTCAGCCACTTTTAAGAAGTCAGGCGTAATATCAATATGTTGTTCTTTAAAACGTGCGATTTCATTCAACAAAGCCTGTGGGTCAACCACAACGCCATTTCCAATCACGCTTGTTTTTTTACGCACAACACCAGAAGGCAACAAAGAAAGCTTATAACTTTCCCCATCAATTACCAAAGTATGCCCAGCATTATGCCCCCCTTGGAAACGAACCACGACATCTGCACGACTGGCTAACCAATCGACAATCTTACCTTTTCCTTCATCACCCCATTGAGAACCTACGATGGTAACACTGGACATAAAATTTTTCCCTATCCAATTATATAAAAATCAAACCAAACAAACTTTAAACCGAAACTGGCTGTAATGCGTTATCTTGCAAAATATAATGACAGTTTAAACGACGTGCTTCGGTCAACACATCTTCGTCCGCAGTCAATCCCATAATTAAAATATACCCATCCTGACGCAGACGACGCACTTCTTCTATTGTATATCCAAATGGCACAAATACACGTTCCCGTTGGAAACAATCATCATCATTAATCAACGGCAATAACAGATCAGGGCGCAACGTCAACCCACATGCAGGCTCACCATTATTAGATAAATAACGACCCCCACGCCCAACTTCACCACTAATTCCATTCATATACACCGAAAAGCACAAACCCGTATGATAATTCCAACCACGAAATTCAACGGGATCAATAGTCAGTTGTAATTCGGGATTATGTACTTTGACTGCTTGCACGACAGTAAATAAACGATCTAATAATTGCTGTGAATCTGAGGGTAAATCCAACCCTTTTAACATCTCTATTGCACGATCTGCTGGACCTGCGGCTTGTAACATGGTTATTAAAACACTCGCAAGATTGCCACCATATTGCTGAACCGCAGCAACGTCTTTACGATCCAATGCACGCATCAATAATTTAGTTTGTTGTTCGTCAAAATCTTCGCCTTGAATAATGCTATTTGCCAATTGTGGCATCATTAAATCAATTGAAATTGGTGGCAAAAGGTCTTCTACACTCATAGCCTCAGCAGTCACGATAATAATTTCTGCGTCCGCTTGAGGGCTATCAATCCCAATAATCTCTATCCCAGCTTGTAAAATTTGTCGCGCAGCATTATGTTTGGCACCACTGACCAACACACAAGGTCCGGCATAAGATAAACGCAACGGACGGGGAGAGTTGACCAAACGTGTTGCCGCAATACGCGCAATTTGTGGGGTAATATCTGGACGTAACCCCATCATATAATGGGTTTCAGGATCCATCACGCGAAATGTTTGTTCTGCAATTCCTGACCCCGCATGAGATAACAGGCTTTGCTCAAATTCTAACAAAGGGGGACTGACCCGTTCATACCCATAATCAGAAAATGCATCAATCATCCATTGAACGATGCTATCCTCACTCTCGGCATGTGGAGGTAAAAGATCACGAAAACCAATAGGTAGCAGCGCATTGCTTATCTCTGAATTATCAATCATAGGGTCTTGCTTTACGTTATTTTATTAAAAGACGACTAAAATATATTAATAGGTAGATTTAACCAAGGCAAATGCCCAGTCCAACCATGGCAATAATAATTCAATATCTGAACTTTCAACCGTTGCCCCACCCCATATACGCAAACCCAACGGGGCATCACGATAGCTGGCCAGATCATATCCTGCTTTTTCATCCGCAAGGTGTTTGATTATTTTTGAAAAAGCAATTTTTTGTTCTGTATCATTCAACCCAACAAACCACGGATCAACAATTTTTAAACAAATTGAGGTATTAGAACGCAATTCCTTTTTGCTAGCTAAAAACTCAACCCAAGGCGTTTGTGCGACCCATTGTGCAATCAAGGCTAAACTTTGATCGCAACGTTTTTTTAGTCCTTGTAATCCACCAACAGATTGCGCCCAACGCAATCCATCCAATGCATCTTCGACACATAACATAGAAGGCGTATTAATTGTATCCCCTTCAAAGATTTTATCATTCAATTTTCCTTGTTTTAACAAACGGAAAATCTTTGGTAATGGGCGTAATTGTTCTGTTTCTTCTAAACGTTTTACCGCATTCGGGGACAACGCAATCATGCCATGAGCAGCCTCGCCCCCTAATGCCTTTTGCCAAGACCACGTGACAATATCCAGTTTAAACCAAGGCAAATCCATCGCAAAAGCAGCAGAGGTCGCATCGCAAATGATTAACCCATCATGATGTTGTGGAATGAAATCATCATTTGGAATTTTGACCCCAGAGGTCGTTCCATTCCAAACCATGACCACGTCATGATCCCAATTAATTTTATTTAAATCAGGCAAATCGCCATAATCAGCTTGATGTATCGTTGCCTCTGGTAATTTTAATTGTTTGACAACATCAGTCACCCATTCGGCTGAAAAACTGTCAAAAGAAACCATTTCAACGGGGCGTGATCCTAGCAAAGCCCATAATGCCAATTCAACTGCACCTGTATCGGATGCGGGAATAATACCTACCTTCCAATCTTGTGGAATTCCCAGAATATCGGCTGATAAATCAATCACGTCTTTTAATTTCTGACGCCCTTCTGTCGAACGATGAGAACGACCAACCAATGCATCTTGTAATACATCTAAATTCCAACCAGGACGTTTTGCACATGGTCCAGAAGAGAAACAAGGATTATTTGGTTTTTGATGGGGTTTTGGGGGTATATTTGAAATTGTCATTGACATCAGAGCTCACAATTACATCACGCATATTCATATTATATAATATGCAATTTGGTGCGAAAGGGGGGATTTGAACCCCCACGCCTTGCGGCGGTCGATTTTGAGTCGACTACGTCTACCGTTCCGTCACTCTCGCTTATGTAATTCTCTTAACAGATATTCATATCAAAAGACAATGTTCTTTTAAAAAAAAACAAGAAAAATTGCAAGCGTTTTTATTTATTATCTTTAAAAGTTGTTTTCTTATAATAATAAATTAAGTATTTTAAATACATTTAAAGTGGTATATACTATTATTTATATATGGTTAAATGATAATAAACTATATATAAATATATATTTTACAACCTAGCCTATATTTTATTTTTTTATTATAATTAAAAAAGATTTAATTATGAAAAAATTATCAAAAAGCAGATGTTTTTGTTAAAAATACTGCTAAAACACTTGATAATTTATATTATCCAAAATTTCACATTGCCGCAGAATCAGGTTGGATTAACGATCCAAATGACTTGATTTATATCGACGGCACCTATCTTTTCGGACTTGTTGCAAATTGATTTTATTGAGTTTAACCTGTAAGTGCCTGACCGATAATTAATTTGAGTGATTTCAGTTATTTATGATTCTCTGTTGTTAGCACAACGACGGAGGCTCAAATGACGTGGACCAAAAACACTCGCAAGCAATATGAACGCAACTCAATGCGCTATGCAAGCGATAGTTCAGACAATGAATGGTCAATTATAGAACCGTTTCTTCAACGCTACAGTTCCGTTGGGCGTCCATGGACGCATAAGCCGCATGATATATGGGATGCTGTGCAGTACATCGTGTCAACAGGTTGTCAGTGGCGAGCACTTCTGAAATAATTTCCGCCTTACTCGACGGTACAACATCATTTCTACAATTGGCGCGACAACGGTCTTTTGGTCTTGATCGACGAGACTTTGGTGGAAGCAAAACGCATTCTTGAAGGGCATAGTCCTTTACTAACAGCGGATATTATCGACAGCCAGTCGGTGAAAACGACTGAAAGCGGCGGTTCGCGCAGTTATGATGCTGGAAAGAAAATCAAGGGGCGCAAGCGCCATATTCTGACCGATACAGCAGGCAACTTGCTGACAGCTATTGTGCATAATGCTGACATTCAGGACCGCGACGGTGCTACTCACGTCATCGAGCTAGCTAAAGGGAACTATCCCTCCATGATAAAGTTCTTTGCCGATGGAGGCTATGCAGGAGACAAACTCGCAACCGCTGTGGCGCATATTAAAGACTCCTCCATTGAGATAGTTTGTCGTTTGGACTGTATGAAAGGCTTCGTTGTTATCGCTAAAAGATGGGTGGTAGAGCATACTTTCTCATGGCTCAACCGCTGTCGGCTATTGGCAAAAGATTGGGCAGCCACTCTTGCTTTGTCCGAAACACGGGCCTTCACCGCTTCAATCCGAAAAATGACACGAGCTATCCCGCAACGCTTACAAAAATAATTATAAGTCAGACTCTAAGACGATAGCGTAAATACCAGTTGATCGCTTGAATAATCATCAAGCCATTTAAATGACGATCTTTAAAATCATCCCTAGATCTTAATATAAGCTTGCTATAGATACCAATAGACATAAATCAATCCTAAATATAAATAGTCAAATTCATATCTATATCACACTAAAATACATAATATAAATTTGCGGCAAGACCGTGCTGACGCTAAAATTACTGGAACACAGATTAAATCAAACTAATCCCATTCAATCCGTTTGGGCTAAAAATAAAAAGATCTTAAAATGCGTATACAATCTATGCCCATATTCATCGGTATCCTGTGCGGTTTAAGTGCCAACCTAATTTGGGGATTAGCGTTTTTAATTCCCGTGCTTCTTCCCAGCTCGGATTCAGTAGCTCTGGCCTTAGGCCGTTACCTGGTCTTTGGTGTATTATCTGCCTGTATTCTTATTGCACAAGGTCGTAAGGGAATACGCGGTATTAGTTGGCGTATATGGATCACAGCCCTGTTGTTCGCTTTTGCTGGACATTTAGGGTATTACTTCTTCTTAGTTCAGGCCATAACTCATGCAGGTACCACTATCGCCACAGCGATTATTTGCACCCTACCAGTTACCATCGCACTTACTGGCAACTGGATACGCAAGGAGTTTTCGTTCCCACGCTTGTTTGTTCCACTCAGTTTCATTATTATTGGCTTGACCTTAGTTAACATTATAGAGGCAGGGGCAGCAAACAATATTAAAGGTAATCACTTAGATTTGGACCTATTAATTGGCACTGTTTCAGCATTAATAGCACTAACCTTGTGGACTTCATATGCAGTGGCCAACGCAAGTTTTTTACGTAGGCATCCCGATATCTCATCGTCTACTTGGTCAACACTTATGGGAGTGAGTTCACATATTATGTCCCTACTCGCACTACCAATCGCTATTGGCTCTGGTGCAATACATATTAATGGAGCAGACAACTTACTGCCGCTAATTTTTGCTGCATTGGTAATAGGAATAATAGTGTCTTGGGTTGGTACATTGCTCTGGAATCGCGCTTCTGGGTTATTACCTATCTCTATTGCGGGGCAGATCGCAGTAGTCCAGACGATCGCTGGGATGGTCTATGGTTTTGCTTGGTTCCATCATATGCCCCCCCCTAGAGCTATTAGGGATTATTTTGCTTATTGGTGGCGTAATATTAGCTATTAAACGTACGTGCAATATTCCAAGACCTACACTAACAAAAACTGATATTTAAAGTTATTAACGGTCTTGTCACAAATTTAGAATTAGATTGTATTAAATGTAAGAATTGGTCGTGTTGTTTACAGATTTTGTTTAAAATAACCATCTAAGACCTCATAGGGTGTTTTTCCTTGAATGCCTTTATGGGGTTTAACAGTGTTATAATAATGAATAAATCGTTTCAACTTTAACTTTCGATCTTGAGCATTGACGAACAATGCACGCTCATGCCACATTTCCATGAGTGTGCGAATGACGCGCTCTGCTTTGCCATTGGTTTGAGGGCAAGCCGGCTTGGTAAATTTCTGGTTAATCCGATTGGTATAACAAGATTTAACAAACAGATGTTCAAGCGTTCCTTGGTATTCTCTGCCATTGTCAGAGTAAACACATTCGATCATATAAGGGCATTGAACCAGCACATCGTCTTGTAGGAACTGAGCTGCACTAAACTGAGATTTATCGTTGTAAATCCCTGCATAGAGTTCTCGAGAAAAATCATCAATACCTACAAAAAGATACTCCCGAGTTTGCTGTTTAGTCTCATTTTTCAACAAAGGAAGCCGTTTTGTATCGACATGCACCATCTCCCCAGGATAAGATTTGTTATATTTTTTGGCTTGCCGTCTGAGCTTGTCCTCAAGTGTTTTTTCAATCTTAGCAAGGCGTTTAATGCCATATTTGATCACTTTATAACGCTCATTTGTGCTGGACATCGGCACAAATAATTGCAACCGAGCACGCCTTAATACAACATAAATCGTAGGTCTGCTGACCATAAAACGCTTAGCCAGATCCGTTACCATGGCTTTCTCTTGATGATATAATCGCCATATCTCTTCTCGATGATACAACGTAAGCTTCGTTTTTCTATGCATGGTCATTACAGTAATATTCCATATCACTGTAAACAACGCGATCAATTCCTACAATTTATATATATCAAATACATTTATTTTATATTTAAATTTTGTTGATTTATTTTTATATTGTTATAATTTTATTATATTAATAATATTAAACCAAAGGAGTTGAAAATGGGAACTATTGCTAGTGATATTGCTTCGAAAACCGCTAATATGAATAAAGACCAAGCCTTAGAATTTCTGCATAATAATTTAAATAATTTACCATTTAACCCCGCTTATGACGGGGGGGATGGATGGAAACAAATAATGGAAATTAATGTGCTTGAGGGATGGGGTTATAAAAATGCTATAGATTTATTTAATGATGTTAAAAGTTATAAAAAAGATCATGATAGTAAGAGAAATACAAATAATGATTTTCTTACTGGTGTTGAAGCCATCAAAAGAGACCCTCTTGTTATTGATTTAAATAAAAACGGTATTGAAACGACATCTTCTGATAAAGGAACAAGTTTTGATTTTGATGGTAATGGGGTAAAAGACGGGACAGGTTGGATTAACTCTACCGATGGTATTTTGGTTATGGATCGCAATGGAAATGGTATCATTGACGATGGTTCTGAATTATTTGGCATCGATACAGTTAAAAGTAATGGGCAAAAGGCTACCGATGGATTTGATGCTTTGCGCGATCTTGATAGTAATCATGATGGTATTTTTGATGCAAAAGACGAGGCTTTTTCAAAAGTTAAAGTATGGCAAGATTTGAATCAAGATGGTATTGCACAAACTGATGAGTTAAAATCTTTATCTGACTTAGGAATTGCTTCCATCTCTCTGGATAGTCAAAAAACAAATATCCAAAGCAATGGAAACATTATTTCTCAAAAGTCAACAGTTACTTTTACTGATGGTTCAACATCTGTTGCAGGGAATGTAGATTTAGCTATTAATCATTTTTATGATCAGTTTGGTGATGATATTGCTTTAGACGAAACTACTTACAATCTGCCTTATATCTCAGGTAGTGGTGCTGTTAGATCATCTTTACAAGCAAGTATGCTTAGTGAAACATTTAAAAATGATTTGATTACGTTTAAGTCTGTTAGTCGCAGCGAACGAACAAATATGTTGGATAAATTAATCCAAGATTGGGCTTCAACATCTTCTTATAAAACGATTGATGATAAGTTATCTGACTTAGGAAAAGATATTAAATTCTCATATTCATGGGATAACACACAAACCCAACCAACGGACTCTCAACTTGCAACAAAAGAATTATTTGATCATATTCAAGTATTGGAAGCCTTTAATGGCAGTGATTTTTTTAAATTTGAAGTTATTAACCAGACAGATACCTCATATACTTTACGTATTCATGTTGGAAAAACAGTAAGAGACATCAGATATTCAAATACAGATACAGTGGTCATTACAGAAGAGAATTTAAGTTTAATTAATGAACAAATTACTCCTATGATGAATGCTTATGAAAATTTAAAACACTTTACATATCGTTCAGCTGTGTCACAAGCATACCAAATATCTGATTATGCCATATATTTATCACCAAGTAGCGATGGAAATACATTTAATATTTCTTTTGATAATATTCAAAGAGTATTTAATGGACAATTACAGGCAGACCCTGTAAATGCTATTTTAAATTTATTGGATTTAAAAGGAACAGGATCTTTAGATATAGATACTATTCAATCTATTGACCAAACATATAAAACTGCATTTACCAGTTTAAATAGTGATCAATATGAGCAATTATATCAATCACTTAATGAAATATCGTTAACGGATGATATCACCTTCGGAGCGAATAAATTATCAGGTAGTAATGGTAATGACTTCTTATTAAGTAGCACTGGTAATGACAATCTTTATGGTGGCAATGGGAATGATATCCTCATTGGTGGTAAGGGTGATGATTACCTAGAAGGTGGAAATGGGTCAGATACCTATATCCTGTCCAAAGGCGATGGCAATGATATTATTGCTAATTATGATTATTCTACTGGTCGTAATGATGTCGTTAAGTTCACCAATATTGCCTCAACAGATGTCAAATCCGTTTCTGTGAAGAATAATGACCTTGTTATTCGTTATGGAGAAAATGATAGTGTTACCGTAAAAGATTATTTTTATGGTGCTAATTATAAAATCAATGCATATCAATTTACTGATAAAACACTAACGAATAATGATATAACCGCATTGTTAGAAACGCATATCGAAGCAAGCGATTATAGTGGTAGAAATTATTCTTTTGGTAACGGCAATAATCAAGTGACTGCAGATATCTATGCTAATATTTATACAGGTAGTGGCAATGATGTAATTAAGACAGGAGATAAAGGCAGTTATGTTCAGGCTGGTGCTGGGAATGACAAGTTCTATGGTGCTGCTGGTAATGATACAGTCTATGGTGATGACGGTAATGATACGCTAGATGGTGGTGCTGGTAATGACAATCTTTATGGTGGCAATGGGAATGATATCCTCATTGGTGGTAAGGGTGATGATTACCTAGAAGGTGGAAATGGGTCAGATACCTATATCCTGTCCAAAGGCGATGGCAATGATATTATTGCTAATTATGATTATTCTACTGGTCGTAATGATGTCGTTAAGTTCACCAATATTGCCTCAACAGATGTCAAATCCGTTTCTGTGAAGAATAATGACCTTGTTATTCGTTATGGAGAAAATGATAGTGTTACCGTAAAAGATTATTTTTATGGTGCTAATTATAAAATCAATGCATATCAATTTACTGATAAAACACTAACGAATAATGATATAACCGCATTGTTAGAAACGCATATCGAAGCAAGCGATTATAGTGGTAGAAATTATTCTTTTGGTAACGGCAATAATCAAGTGACTGCAGATATCTATGCTAATATTTATACAGGTAGTGGCAATGATGTAATTAAGACAGGAGATAAAGGCAGTTATGTTCAGGCTGGTGCTGGGAATGACAAGTTCTATGGTGCTGCTGGTAATGATACAGTCTATGGTGATGACGGTAATGATACGCTAGATGGTGGTGCTGGTAATGACAATCTTTATGGTGGCAATGGGAATGATATCCTCATTGGTGGTAAGGGTGATGATTACCTAGAAGGTGGAAATGGGTCAGATACCTATATCCTGTCCAGAGGCGATGGCAATGATATTATTGCTAATTATGATTATTCTACTGGTCGTAATGATGTCGTTAAGTTCACCAATATTGCCTCAACAGATGTCAAATCCGTTTCTGTGAAGAATAATGACCTTGTTATTCGTTATGGAGAAAATGATAGTGTTACCGTAAAAGATTATTTTTATGGTGCTAATTATAAAATCAATGCATATCAATTTACTGATAAAACACTAACGAATAATGATATAACCGCATTGTTAGAAACGCATATCGAAGCAAGCGATTATAGTGGTAGAAATTATTCTTTTGGTAACGGCAATAATCAAGTGACTGCAGATATCTATGCTAATATTTATACAGGTAGTGGCAATGATGTAATTAAGACAGGAGATAAAGGCAGTTATGTTCAGGCTGGTGCTGGGAATGACAAGTTCTATGGTGCTGCTGGTAATGATACAGTCTATGGTGATGACGGTAATGATACGCTAGATGGTGGTGCTGGTAATGACAATCTTTATGGTGGCAATGGGAATGATATCCTCATTGGTGGTAAGGGTGATGATTACCTAGAAGGTGGAAATGGGTCAGATACCTATATCCTGTCCAGAGGCGATGGCAATGATATTATTGCTAATTATGATTATTCTACTGGTCGTAATGATGTCGTTAAGTTCACCAATATTGCCTCAACAGATGTCAAATCCGTTTCTGTGAAGAATAATGACCTTGTTATTCGTTATGGAGAAAATGATAGTGTTACCGTAAAAGATTATTTTTATGGTGCTAATTATAAAATCAATGCATATCAATTTACTGATAAAACACTAACGAATAATGATATAACCGCATTGTTAGAAACGCATATCGAAGCAAGCGATTATAGTGGTAGAAATTATTCTTTTGGTAACGGCAATAATCAAGTGACTGCAGATATCTATGCTAATATTTATACAGGTAGTGGCAATGATGTAATTAAGACAGGAGATAAAGGCAGTTATGTTCAGGCTGGTGCTGGGAATGACAAGTTCTATGGTGCTGCTGGTAATGATACAGTCTATGGTGATGACGGTAATGATACGCTAGATGGTGGTGCTGGTAATGACAATCTTTATGGTGGCAATGGGAATGATATCCTCATTGGTGGTAAGGGTGATGATTACCTAGAAGGTGGAAATGGGTCAGATACCTATATCCTGTCCAGAGGCGATGGCAATGATATTATTGCTAATTATGATTATTCTACTGGTCGTAATGATGTCGTTAAGTTCACCAATATTGCCTCAACAGATGTCAAATCCGTTTCTGTGAAGAATAATGACCTTGTTATTCGTTATGGAGAAAATGATAGTGTTACCGTAAAAGATTATTTTTATGGTGCTAATTATAAAATCAATGCATATCAATTTACTGATAAAACACTAACGAATAATGATATAACCGCATTGTTAGAAACGCATATCGAAGCAAGCGATTATAGTGGTAGAAATTATTCTTTTGGTAACGGCAATAATCAAGTGACTGCAGATATCTATGCTAATATTTATACAGGTAGTGGCAATGATGTAATTAAGACAGGAGATAAAGGCAGTTATGTTCAGGCTGGTGCTGGGAATGACAAGTTCTATGGTGCTGCTGGTAATGATACAGTCTATGGTGATGACGGTAATGATACGCTAGATGGTGGTGCTGGTAATGACAATCTTTATGGTGGCAATGGGAATGATATCCTCATTGGTGGTAAGGGTGATGATTACCTAGAAGGTGGAAATGGGTCAGATACCTATATCCTGTCCAGAGGCGATGGCAATGATATTATTGCTAATTATGATTATTCTACTGGTCGTAATGATGTCGTTAAGTTCACCAATATTGCCTCAACAGATGTCAAATCCGTTTCTGTGAAGAATAATGACCTTGTTATTCGTTATGGAGAAAATGATAGTGTTACCGTAAAAGATTATTTTTATGGTGCTAATTATAAAATCAATGCATATCAATTTACTGATAAAACACTAACGAATAATGATATAACCGCATTGTTAGAAACGCATATCGAAGCAAGCGATTATAGTGGTAGAAATTATTCTTTTGGTAACGGCAATAATCAAGTGACTGCAGATATCTATGCTAATATTTATACAGGTAGTGGCAATGATGTAATTAAGACAGGAGATAAAGGCAGTTATGTTCAGGCTGGTGCTGGGAATGACAAGTTCTATGGTGCTGCTGGTAATGATACAGTCTATGGTGATGACGGTAATGATACGCTAGATGGTGGTGCTGGTAATGACAATCTTTATGGTGGCAATGGGAATGATATCCTCATTGGTGGTAAGGGTGATGATTACCTAGAAGGTGGAAATGGGTCAGATACCTATATCCTGTCCAGAGGCGATGGCAATGATATTATTGCTAATTATGATTATTCTACTGGTCGTAATGATGTCGTTAAGTTCACCAATATTGCCTCAACAGATGTCAAATCCGTTTCTGTGAAGAATAATGACCTTGTTATTCGTTATGGAGAAAATGATAGTGTTACCGTAAAAGATTATTTTTATGGTGCTAATTATAAAATCAATGCATATCAATTTACTGATAAAACACTAACGAATAATGATATAACCGCATTGTTAGAAACGCATATCGAAGCAAGCGATTATAGTGGTAGAAATTATTCTTTTGGTAACGGCAATAATCAAGTGACTGCAGATATCTATGCTAATATTTATACAGGTAGTGGCAATGATGTAATTAAGACAGGAGATAAAGGCAGTTATGTTCAGGCTGGTGCTGGGAATGACAAGTTCTATGGTGCTGCTGGTAATGATACAGTCTATGGTGATGACGGTAATGATACGCTAGATGGTGGTGCTGGTAATGACAATCTTTATGGTGGCAATGGGAATGATATCCTCATTGGTGGTAAGGGTGATGATTACCTAGAAGGTGGAAATGGGTCAGATACCTATATCCTGTCCAGAGGCGATGGCAATGATATTATTGCTAATTATGATTATTCTACTGGTCGTAATGATGTCGTTAAGTTCACTGATTTAAATTCAAATCAATTATACTTTTATAAAAACAATAATGATTTGATGATCAAAAATACCGACACTACAGATACTATTGCTATTCAAGATTGGTATAATGGATCTAATTATCATATTAATGACTTTTTAACTCATGATAATAAAATTTTATCTGAAAATAAAATAGATCAATTAGTCAATATAAGTAAAAACTATTTTTCAGTTACAGAAAACAACACCGCAATATGTAGTAATCAAGAACAATTTAATACTGAAATAAAAAGTATTTATGTAGATAAAATATAGAAATAAGGCTCGTCTTTGTATTTAAAGGCGAGCCTTACTATATAAAAAGGTCTTGTTACAAATTTATAATTGACTAGTATATCCTACAAACTTGGGAGTTGCTATAGTTTGTGGCTTGGGCTATTTCTTTAATGGTAAGCCCAGGTTTCTTAAAATCAACAACTTTTTGATGACGCTCTAAATCAGTTTTGTCGCAAATATTGAATGGTGCTGTAATTAACCATAAAGCTAGTTAATTCCTACAGGTTAAACTTAATACAATCAATTTGCGACAAGATTGTTTCAGGTATATGTTTATTTTTACGTAAACAAACAGATAATGATGGAAATTTAATGAATTACTCTGATTACACTTTTTTCTGGGGGCATAAAGAGGATGCTGTGCATCCAGAATGTAGTCAATTTTATAAAAGCTCTTTTGTGATTAATGGGATTGAATTTAATTGCACGGAACAATGGATGCATTGGAAAAAGGCTATGATCTTTGGGGACCAGGCAGTTGCACAAAAAATCCTGCTGGCAAAATCTCCTTTTGACCAAAAGAAGTTAGGGCGCGAAGTTTCTAATTTTAATGCAACATTATGGGGTGCAGTGTCAGTAGATATTGTATTTCGTGGAAATATTGAGAAATTTTCTCAGAACCCAGAGCTTTTAAAGCGGCTTTCATTGTCACAAGGCACTTTGTTGGTAGAAGCCTCACCGTATGATACAATTTGGGGAATAGGTTTGGATGCTTCTGATCCCAAAGCCTTACATCAAGATCAATGGCAAGGACAAAATTTATTAGGCAATATTGTCACACGAGTTAGGGATATTTTATGTGGTGTGCTATAAAAGCGAATCAAAGGGTTAAAATTATTTCTGTGCGTGTCTGACAGAGAAATAATCAACAGGTTTTTAAAAAGGCATCATGATGAGTAAAGATAAAAAAGATTTTGGAATCAAAGAAGAATATGAATACGAACTGCCAGGTCAACCGTTAAATCCTTCTGATGAACCATTGGGGAGGTCTTTTTTTTCAAATCCTTCTGACGTTCCTGCTGATGCTAAATATCTAAATACCGATGAATATACGAATTTAGGGTATTTAAAATATTGGCTGGTTGCTTGTGTCGTGATGCTTGTCTTGGGATTAACGTTTGAGTTTGGAATATTGGGTAAAGATGGAAAGGAAGGACCTTTATGTCAGTACCTTCCTAAAAATAAAGTTTGTTATTACATGGCAGGTGTAGCCCCAAAACCAGCTAATCCTGCGCCATCTTCTGTAAAGTAAAAACTATTCTTCAGTCTTTTCTTGTGGTTTATTAGCTCTTTGGATGGTTAATCGCTTAATCACCGGTACCATTAATTCTGTAATGTCTTGGTATGCTTTTGCAGCCACGCTGTCTGGGTCTTGAGCAACGATTGGAACGCCTGCATCTGCGCCGCTACGAATGGCTTGAATTAATGGAATTTCACCCAAGAAAGGGAATCCTAAGGTTTGCGCTTCATTTTTTGCACCATTTTCCCCAAAAATATAGGTTTTTTCATTACAGCATGGGCAAGAGAAATACGCCATATTTTCAATAATTCCTAAAATAGGGGTTTTGGATTTTTGAAACATAGCGATTCCTCGTCTTGCATCTAGTAATGCAACATCTTGAGGGGTGGAAACAATAATTGCACCATCAATTTGAACCGTTTGTGTGAGGGTTAATTGAACGTCGCCTGTGCCAGGAGGGGTGTCAATCAAGAGAACATCAAGTTCTCCCCATTTAACATCGGATAGAAGTTGCTTCACAGCCCCCATCACCATTGGTCCACGCCAGACCATAGCTTGTTCTTGTGGAACCAGCATTCCAATAGACATTGCTGAAATTCCCCAAGCGGTCATGGGTAATAATTTGTGGTTAACGACTTCTACTTGACCTTCAAGCCCTAGCATATGTGGAACAGAGGGACCATAAATATCAGCATCCATTAATCCCACTTTTAATCCTTGCTTGGCAAGGCTGACAGCAAGATTAATGGCAGTGGAAGACTTTCCAACACCGCCTTTGCCAGAGGCAACGGCAATAATGCAGCCAATAGATTGTAAGGTTTCAATTGGACCATTATTATTCGGTTTAGCGTGTAGATGCTTATGGGGCTGTTTCCAAGTAGGGTCTGCATTCTTTCCTTGGGCAGTATTGGCAGGTTGCCGAGGGGGGAAAACCAAACGTTTGCTTGATGCTGTTCCTGAATTTAAAAATACACGGGCTTGGGTAATATTTTCGAGTTGTTGTAAGTGTTGCTCTATTTTTGCTCTTAAAGGTTCAGCAGCATCGGGTGGAATCGTCGAGACATTTAATGTTAAATGAACTTTTTGACCTTGAATGGTTATATTTTCAATAATATTGGCATCTAATAACATTATATCAGGCGCCCAAGGAAGGGTAAAATCAGATAAGGTCTGTTTAATGGTTTGCTGATCAATTGAATTTGGGCTAGTCATAGATATGCTTTCTAAAGATGACAATAGGAATAAAGACGATCATAAAGGATCCTTGAAAATAATATATAACAATTTTTAAAAAGTTTTTTATGATTATTTTTAAATTTCCTTTATAAGATGCAATAGAAAGATACTTTTTTTATTCATTATAAAGGGCTGGCGCGTTGTCTATTCCAACAACCAAACCAGGTAGAGATCATCGGATTGATGCTTTACGAGGTTTGGCATTGATTATGATGTATGTGGATCATATTCCAGAGGATTTGTTAAATCGTTTTACGATGCGGAATGTTGGATTTGCGGATGCTGCTGAAATATTTGTATTACTAGCAGGATACGCATCTTGGTTGGCGTATGGCAGGAAAGTATCAAAAGATGGTTTGTGGGGAGTTGTCAAAAAAATCCTGCATCGTTGCTGGAAAATCTATTTGTTTCAAATGGGATTGGTTCTGATTAGCTTATTAAGTATTTATCAGTGGCGGCGTTTTTGCGTATTACCTGTCGATTTTTTAGAACCAGAGCTAGCGCATGGATATAGTATAGCACGTCAAATTTGGCGTTTATTATTGTTGGATGCGCTGCCTAGCAATTTAAATATTTTACCGCTTTATATTATTTTATTAGGAATATTTCCTTTATTATATTTATTGATACAATGCCGATGGTGGTTGGCAATCGGGCTCAGTTTTATAATGTGGTTGGGGGTCAATATTAATCCGTGGTTTAATTTTCCCAATTGGTTAGACCCAGATGGATGGTTTTTTAACCCATTTGCTTGGCAGTTTTTATTTACGATTGGGATTTATGGTGCCATCATTGCAGGAAAACACCAAGGAAGTTTCCCTGCCTATTCATGGTTAAAGTGGCTTTTGTCTCTATATTTATTATTTTCATTTTTCGAGGCTTTTCCTTGGCAATATTGGGGATTGCCTGATCTGAGGATATTGCATGTGTCTGTTCCAGCCAAGGCATATTTGTCCCCTTTAAGATTGCTTGATGTGGTGGCTATTTTTTATTTAGTACAATCTTCTGAACTAGCAAAACGGCTTTCCGAAGGGAAAGTTGGACAGTTTTTAGCTTTATATGGTCGTCATTCGCTAGAGATTTTTTCTTTAAGCACAGTATTTGATTTGTGGGGTCGTCTGATGTTTGCAAGTTGGGGAACCAGTTTAATGTTACAATTTATTGTAAATTGTATTGGCGTTTTTCTTTTATATTGTTTGGCTGTATATTTAGATAAAAAAAGAGTCAAAGCAAAAGCGATGCTTAATGTGAAGTAACCAGGAAATGATTAGAAGAAATATAGAGATTTTCTTGATAAATAAGCGCTCTGATGGTTTACTTTTAAAAGATCTTGGGTAAAGTATTGACCCTACACCTACGTTCTTTATATGTGGGCTTTGTTGATGTAAAATAGTTTATATAAATAATCTGAACAGGAAAAATATGCGAATGAAAATACGCACAAGATTTTTAATACAGCCTTGTTGCTTGTTATTCATGGGTACCACTTGTTTATTCCCTGTTTCAGAAAGTAAAGCGCAATCCTCTTTTTTTTCTTTCCCTCTTTTTCATAAAGCTGTGCAAGTTGGTCATTCTCAGCGTGTACCAGAAAGCTTTGCTGATTTAGCAGAAAAATTATTACCAACCGTGGTGAATATTTCGTCGAGTAAAGTGTTAAAACCCGGTCAAACAACAGATGATGATGAAGATGAGGACAGTGATGAAGGCGATGATGAGAGTAATGCTGCCCCGGATCCTAATTCTCCGTTTGAAAAATTTTTTCGAAATTATATGAATAATCGTGGTATTCCTGATGATGGCAATAATCATTTACAGGCATTGGGATCAGGATTTGTGGTCGATCCAGCAGGGTGGATTGTAACCAATTATCACGTGATTAAAGATGCAGACCAAATTACCGTCACGTTGCAAAATAATCATATGTTGAAAGCAACGTTAAAAGGGGTAGATGAGCGAACAGACCTAGCATTATTGAAAATCAATCCAAAAACGCCTTTGACCGCCACCTCTTTTGGTAATAGCGATCAATCAAGAGTAGGGGACTGGGTATTGGCAATTGGTAACCCGTATGGGTTATCAGGAACAGTAACCTCGGGTATTATTTCCTCTCGTGGGCGAGATATTGAGCAAGGACCCTATGACGATTTTATTCAAACCGATGCCCCGATCAATAAGGGGAATTCTGGTGGTCCTTTATTTAATATGAAGGGTGAGGTTGTTGGCATTAATACTGCTATTTTCTCTCCTTCTGGGGGATCAATCGGAATTGCTTTTGCTATTCCTTCCAATGAAGCCAAAGGCATTATTGATCAATTAAAAAAATCCGGTAAAGTCGCCAGAGGTTGGGTGGGTATTCGTATCCAAGAGGTCAGCGAAACCATCGCAGATAGTTTAAATATCCAACCATTCCAAGGGGCTTTGGTGGTACAAGTCGACCCCAATGGTCCAGCTGCAAAAGCAGGGATTAAAGCAGGGGATGTGATTCAAACTCTGGATGGAAATAATGTAACTGCGCATACGATGCCTCGTCTGGTTGCGCAAATGGCTGCTGAAACCAAAGCAACCATAGGGATATTAAGGCAAGGTAAAAAACTCGATTTACCTATTCTTATTGCCAGCCTACCTGATGATGGTGCTGCGCAACCTGATACACATCACGATGCTCAAAATGAAAAAGAGAAAATCTTTTTATTAAAAGATTTAGGTGTTTCAGTCAGTAACATGACTGATCTTTTAAGACAAAAATACAATCTTTCTGAAAAACAACAAGGGGTCATTATTGTTGGTATCGATAGCCGTAAAGGCAAAAATCAAAGTGATTTAAAGGTCGGCGATGTGATTATTGGTACGAATAAAAGTAATATTACACAGACCGCCGAATTACAAAAAGAAATTACTTTGTTTAAACAAGAAGCAAAGAAAAAAAATCAACAAAAACCAACGATGTTACTTCTGATTCAAAGTGGCAATGCTATGCGTTGGATTGCGGTGCCTGTCAAAGATAGTAAAAAGTAATGTGACTTGCTTTGAATAATGCAAGAACAAAGAAATGAACTTATAAATGCGAAAGATTATGTTCTATAGTCTTAAAAAACGTGAAATCTATTCTGCTGTGCAACAAAGTTTGCGCTTATTGCTCTCAATTGCTTTGTCTAGTTTGATAGCGTATGTTTGCAGATTGCATGAGCCTTATTGGGCGTTGATTACCTCGGTCATTGTAACGCAAAGTCGTATTGTGCAAACGATTCAGACCAGTCAAGATCAGATCGTTGGCTCTTTGATTGGTGGGGTGGCTGGGTTAATTGCTATTGTTTTAGAAAATTACTCACAATGGTCGTCGTTGATCGTGTTTACGATTGTGATTATTCCAATGGTTGCTTTGGTTGCTTGGCGACCCTCTATGCGTTTGGGGGTTGTCACTTTGGCGGTGGTGTTTTTATTTCCGTCTCCTGGTGGGATGTTTGAGCGTCCTTTTGACCGTATAATGGCCATTATTGTTGGGGTGATTGCGTCTCTTGCTGCCAGTTATTTTATTTTACGTCCACAAGCACGATGCAATGCGTTTATTCATGCTAAGGTTGCGTTTGATAAATTACATATATTGCTACATTCTGTTTTAACGTCCCATATCATATGGGAAGAAGTTGAATCAATGAATGACGATGTTGCCTCTGAATTACGTGATTTAGCTAGTGAAATCGCCGAAGCACGCAAAGAGCATCCAAATTATACGCTGGAACATTCAGACCCTACATTGGTAAAAGTCTATCCAATATTAAGGCGTTTACAAAGTGATAGTATTTTTGTTGCCAGAGCAATGGATGAATATCACCAAATGTTACCCGATGAAACAAGGGATGTTTTGAAAATCTCTTTGAATCAAGTGTTTGAAAGATTTATTCAGCTTTGTAACGAGCAGGCAGATCATAGCGAACCATTTTTCTGTTCTATTCAAGCAGCCAATGATTTTGAAGCAATGATAGAGCCTATCTTAAAAGAAATCAAAGAAAATTGCCCAAAAACCATTCAATTTACACTGGAAGCATTGTGTCATGATTTGATTCTTGGGCATGATGTATTTATGCTATCAAAAAAGCTAAGAGCGTTTTCTTAGGAAATTTTATTTATATTTATTGATTTCGTCATCTGTCAGATGTCTGGCTTCATCAACCAGCATTACAGGGATTCCTTCTTTAATCGGATACGCCAGAGCAGCGTTACAACTAATCAGTTCGTTTTTTTCTTTATCGTAAATCAAAGCACCTTTTGTTAGAGGACATACTAGAATTGAGAGTAGACGTGGATCAATAGGAGGGGATGAGGTTTGTTCTGTCATGAGAGCCTTGTGATTTGTTGAATGGGTTGCAGAAAAATTAAAGAATAGAGCAAGATATCTATTTGCTCTATTTTATTATCGATATTATGAAAAGAGGAGGCTGGATAAACGTCTTCTTGCTTCTAAAGTCGATGGATCATCCAATCCCCATGCTTCAAAAAGACGGAGAAGTTGTTTTTTAGCAGCTTCATCATTCCAACTGCGATCTTTTTTTACGATTTCTAATAATTCATTTGCAGCCTCTTTGCGTTTTCCAGCTGCATTATAGGCAGTTGCGAGATCATAGCGTGCTTGGTGATCGTCAGGATTAGCAGAAACATTATCGAGAAACGTTTGGAATTCACTTTGTGCTTTTTGTCCTTCTATAGCAAGGTCAATCGCAGCTTGTGCGCCTGTAATCTCACCATTTTCAAGTAAATTTTCAGGAACTTGTTCAATGACTTCTTGTGCAGCCTCTGGACCAGAATGAGCCAATAATGCGCGAATCATTCCCCCCCAAGCCTCTGGTTTTTCTGGGTCAAGTTCTAATGCTTGAGAATACGCCCCCATTGCTTCTTCATATTGATTATTGTCAAGGAATTCTTTTCCTTGTTCAATGAAATCTTCACTAGGCATAGCGCTGCCAGCTGCTTTCAAAACCTGATCGATGAATTTTTGAATAGCACTTTCAGGTTGAACTCCTTGGAATAAATCAATAATCTGACCTTGCCAAAAAGCGGCAACGACAGGGATCGATTGAATGGGTAGACCCACTTGCATTAATTGTTGCGTTAAGGCTGGGTTTTCATCAATATTGAGTTTAACCAGTTTAATTCGCCCTTTGGCAGCAATCACAACTTTTTCAAGAACAGGGGTTAGCTGTTTACAAGGAGAGCACCAATCTGCCCAGAAGTCTACCAGCACAGGGATGGTTTTACTGCCGTCTAGTACTTCCTGCATAAAGTTATTTTGATTGCCATCGATAATCATATGTTGAGTTGATTGAGCGCTAGTAACTGCAGAGCCATCTTCTGATAAGAGTTGTGCAGGCGAGGGTGAAGAATTGTTAAAAGGCGTCATAGAGTTCTGTTATCCCGTATATAAAGAGGTATATTTAAAATGATACCAAGTATCATGTCTTTAAAGAATAAAATGTGCGTTAATACAATTCAATCCCAAAGTATTTGTTTCTATTATATCAATAAGGGCATAGAGAAACAAAAGTAAAAATTTTTTTAATTTTTTAATTTTTCTCTTGCAAGGTTTTTAAAAATCTCTTAAAAGCAATTTACGCAATGTAAAGCGGGCGTAGCTCAGGGGTAGAGCACAACCTTGCCAAGGTTGGGGTCGTGGGTTCGAATCCCATCGCCCGCTCCAGATTATCAAATCTGCAGCGATTTTCCATGGAATTAATTTAACAGCATTTATTATATAATCGTGTTCTGTTCAATATTATCGTAACATTTTCGCAATGTTTGATTTGGCTATTAATTCCATATTCTAAAATAATCATATTTTTTACACTGTTCTTTTGAGAGAGTTATAATGGATTTTAATATAAGCAGCAAAATACTTGAGAGAATGTGCGAAACTGTAGAAAAAGCTGGTATAGCTATATTCAGACCTTGGGTAATGAAAAGGGATGCAAAGGCACGTTTATATATAGAAAATTTGGATAAACTATCAAATATTCAGTACCAACATTGATTCTATTGAAAAAATTTTAGCTCAAGATCCAACCTCTATAGATGTCGATGCAAGAGTTACAAAAGAGCCTTATTTCAATGCAATAACGTATCAAATAACAGAAAATATGGTGCAAAGAGAATTTCAAAAAGAAATTAATCTTGCCAATACATTAAAGGTTACAGCAGAAATTCTGTTATAAGATGATTGCTTTGTTTTTACGCATGATAATCGTAATGAAAAATTAATATTTAACAATTGCAAACCTACAAAGTTAGGAGAAGAGCTATATAGTTTATGCTGTGTTGAAATGGATAGAGATTATCTAAATTACGTTATTCAATCATTAGCGGAACAAGGTTTGAAGCAACTTCCTCAAAATGAGATAAAATTAGATTTTAAATAATTACCCTCTTGCATAACTATAAAAAATATCGTAAATAACCTCTACGTTCAGAGCGGGCGTAGCTCAGGGGTAGAGCACAACCTTGCCAAGGTTGGGGTCGTGGGTTCGAATCCCATCGCCCGCTCCAGATTTGTTTATGCTTTTATTAATAAAGCACTTATTAAAGATTCTAATCATTGCTAAAATAGTGAGTTTTTTAACCTTTGATTATCTGCATAAATTCATAAATGTCTGATAAGGATGTGACCTTGGATTTTATGACAGAAAAAGAATTATTAGAAATTCGAGAGCGATGTGATAAAGCGACCAAAGGTCCTTGGGTATCTTATGTTGAGAGTAGAGAGTATGGATATGGGTCTAACTTTATCATGACAGATGGCGAAGACATTGAATGATGAGCTGCAATGATCGTCGATTAAGGTTTTATCGCTTATGCTCGGCAAGATATTCCAAAGTTATTGTAAGAAATTAAATGCTTAAAACAACAATTGGCAATGTTAAAATAATTCATTTTTACCGATATAAAAATTATTCTATATCGGCAAAAAGTAAAATGACTATTATATAATAGCCAATGCTTGCTCTAAATCAGCAATAATATCTGCTGCATTTTCGATCCCTATAGATAAACGTACCACATCAGGACCTGCACCAGCAGCAATTTTTTGTGTATCTGTTAATTGACGGTGTGTTGTAGATGCTGGGTGAATAACCAAAGAGCGTGTGTCTCCAATATTTGCCAATAATGAAAACAAACCTAGTTTGGATACGAATTGAACACATGCGTCATATCCGCCTTTGATCCCAAATGTAAACACGGAACCTGCACCATTAGGAGCGTATTGTTGTTGTAATGCATGATATGGGTTGCTTTTTAACCCAGAATAAGAAACCCAGGATACTTTTGGGTGATTTTCTAGGAAGGTTGCGACCGAGAGTGCATTATCACAATGGCGTTGCATTCGTAATGGTAAGGTTTCTACACCTGTTAGGATAAGAAATGCATTAAATGGTGAGATTGTTGGTCCTAAGTCGCGCATTCCAAGGATGCGTGCGGTTAATGCAAATGCCATATTTCCAAACGCATCACTGGCAACTAAACCTGCATAATCTGGACGAGGCTCTGTAATTTTTGGATATTTTCCTGATTGTTTCCAATCAAAATTACCACCATCAACGATGATGCCACCCATCGAATTGCCATGACCACCAATAAATTTGGTCAAAGAATGTACGACAATATTTGCCCCATGCTCAAATGGACGAATGAGGTAAGGGGTCGCCATCGTATTATCGACGATTAAGGGAATATTGTGTTTTTGAGCGATTTTGGCAATTTTCTTAATATCAACAACGATCCCTCCTGGATTAGCAAAACTTTCGATGAAAATAGCACGGGTGCGATCGTTAATTTGAGCTTCAAATGTTGAGGCATCATTTGCATCAGCAAAGCGCACATGCCAATCAAATGATTTAAATGTATGGGTAAATTGATTAATCGATCCGCCGTAAAGTTGTCGTGCAGCAATAAAATTATCACCAGGTTCCATTAATGTTTGAAAAGCTAAAAATTCAGCTGCATGACCTGATGCGGTTGCTAGGGCTGCGCTGCCTCCTTCTAAAGCTGCAATGCGTTCCTCTAGAACAGCTTGAGTAGGGTTCGTGATACGACTGTAAATATTTCCAGGATCAGATAAAGCAAAACGATTGGCAGCTTGATCGACATCGTCAAAAACATAAGCTGTCGTTTGGTAAATAGGCGTTGCGCGCGCGCCTGTGGTCGGATCGGGTGCGGCACCAGCATGCACGGATAGGGTTTCAAATTTTTGTTTCATTGTTGGTTCCTTTTATAAATTTATATAGTTGATACACTATAAGATAATAGGATTTTAAAATATTATAAATGGTAGATTAATGAATAAAATAAATTCTATTACATTTCTTTTTTATGATCCTTATTACACTCCAATTGATGATAATTTTTATATCGATGACGGCGATGATACATTGGTTTTTGAGGGTTCCTTACTGGTTACCAAAGAAGCACTATAAGATTTTTACCAGGAATTATTATTGCTTTGATGGGTTCCAAATATGATAACAAGTGTGGAAAAATGATAGAGATTAAAGGTAAACGTGAGTTCATACAAATTGATATCATTGAATTTATGACGTAAGTTTAAAAAATTTCTAATCGATTATTTTTTACTTTGTTTAGCCTGTGTCAGCATTTCGTATGAACGTGCAAAGTTTGTTTTAAAATAAATGATATCTGTTTCTGCTAATTTATTTTCTGCATAAGCACAGCTGAGTAAATAATCTTTGATTTCCTTGGGTAAATCGAGTTTTGTTGGAAATAAATCAGCTGTTGTTAAGGAACCAATGGGGGCGTTTTGAATAAGCTTGGTTGCTCTGTATTTTAATGGATATTCAATCCAATCATGATGGTTCCCGATCATTTCAATAATAACAGGATTATTTAACAAAGCATGGATAATTGTTGAATGCACCAAGTAATTTTGAAAATATAAATTCATGAAGATTGTTTTCTCTTCTGCGTCTTTGAAATCTTGGAAAATATAGAGAAAATCTGACGGTTTTTTAATGAAATACACACAGACATAATCAATCAGATAATCGCAACAAATACTCAAAGGGCTGTTATTGTCATTAACAGAACATTCTTTGACGGCATGATATAGGATTGTTGAAAAAACATCTTCTGCACACCATAGTTTTTGAACAAATTCTGGGTTTTGAAAAGATTGACGAATATAATTTTGGGGTGTTGTGGCTTGTTCTGCCATGGGTTTTCCTTGAGTGTTAAAACAAGTTGTTGATAATTTCTGACTATTTATAATGATATCTATTGAATTTTAATCTGTAAGAATTAATCATTATATGATACTCGGCTAAGACGAAAATATAGTGTATATTACAGCAAGAAAAATACATTCAAATGTTAAAATCTGATTGATAGGTGCTTTTTTGAAGAAAATATATATTGCTGCTTTATTCGGATTGTTGATAACAGTTCCAGCAAAGGCATATCTTGCTTGTCCATATGTTGTTCCTATGCCTTCTATCACCGCTTCATCAGCGCCATTAATCAATTCAGAGCCTACCCCATTGGCTGGTGAAGCAGATAAGAAAAATTGTGATAGCGGATATGCATGGGGATTTTCTACGAAAACGAACGTCAATGTCTATGCCGCGGAACATATAACCAAAGATCAAATACTCAAAGCTCGGGAAATGAGGCGTTTTGGAACATTTGATAACAGAGATCCTTTGATTCAAAATTATCGCAATTCTGGATATGATCGGGGTCATATGGCACCAAGCGGAGATATGGGAGATTATGAATCTCAGGTCAAAACATTTGTGCCGCAAAATCTGGTGCCTCAGACACGACAATTAAATAGTGGTAAATGGAATTGGATCGAAAACCAAACGCGCCAAATGGCGGTGCAAAATAGTGAAGTTTACGTTGTAACAGGTCCATATTTTCAAGGAAGAACGAAAAAAGTTGGTAAAGATAATCTGTGGGTGCCTTATGCAACATGGAAAGCCATTTATATTCCATCTTTGAAGCAAGCGGGGGTCTATTTTTGTCGTAATACACAAAAGCCAATATGTTATATCCAAACGGTGGCTTTCTTTACAGAAAAAACGGGAATTGATCCATTCCCAACATTGGCACACTCTATCAAAGAGCAAAAGCCAAATTTTCCAAAAATGGGAAAATATCAAAAAAAATCTAATTCACCTGGTAAGCATCAAAGATATAATTATTGATGCAAAAATACTCTCGATTATTAAGTATAATGGTGATGATATTGGCAAGCGCTGTCACGTTCCCTGTTGTTGCGCAATCAGACATGCATAGCCATATGGTGAGCAGCGAACTACGTTATATTCAAGACAAAGCAAATGAGTTTTTAAATCATTATAATCAAGTGCATCATACAGATTGGCAGGCGCTTGCTTTGAACCCGAAAATGATGGTGTCTCAATGTGACGGTTCGATATCGGCAGCATGGGGGAGCAAGTTTATGAGTGGATATAAATCAACCATAGATGTGGAACGTTATAGTATTATTGTAACCTGTAAAAAAGACAGTAGAAATGTTGCTTGGTCAGTTGATGTTCCCACAACAAGACCTGACCATATTATTGTAAATCAATAAAAAAGCATATCAATAATGGTTAATCGGGATTAGCGTACGAACTGGCAAATATTTAAATTTATGATAATAAAGTTAGATGAATTAATTATACAGGGGATCAAATCCCCACCTACCTAAGATGCTCTGATAATGACTTAATATAAGAAAATAAGTTGAAGGTGAACCTTGGATAATAATTATTCAGTTGTTTTGCCTAAATCATGTCATCATTTAAAAATGAATAGTAGGTTTTCAATCTTATGTCTTTTATCGGAATTTTAATCCTTCAGTTTTTTGCTTTGATTATTCCTGGACCAGACTTTCTTTTGGTTTCCAGAACAGGAATAACAGACAGCAAAGTGGCAGTTTGTCAGGTTGTGGCAGGGATTTGCACAGGTGCATTGATATGGATGATTTTATCCATCTTGGGATTACATATTTTATTTCAAACATATCCTGTGGTTAATCAATTAGTCATGCTGGGTGGTGCTTGTTATTTAATGGTTTTGGCTTATGGAATTGCTGTGCAATCCAATCAAGAGGTTGCAGAAGTTAAAAAAATTCAAGGTCAGTTTTATTTTTTAAAAGGATTAATGTGTAATTTATCCAACCCCAAAGCAATTATTTATTTTGCGAGTATTTTTTCAGCATTGCCTTTAGGATCAGATATAACGAATATTCTTATAATCATTACTCTGCTTTTAATCGAAAGCTTTGTTTGTTTTGTAGGGTTGGGAATTTTATTCTCTCATTCCACGATTAAAAGAACCTATTATCAATATACAAAGAAAATTGATATTGTTTCTTCGTTTATATTTGTATTTTTTGCATTGTTATTATTAATTAAATTTTTTGTTTCGCTTGATCTATGACCAGTGATGGATAAATGTGATTTGTTATTTTAACGAAAAAATGATTAACTTATACTTATTTTATTAAAATAGGACGGCTATTATGTTACAAATTATTCAGTCTCCTTCTAAATATATCCAAGGACCTAATGCCTTACAAAAAATCGGGTGTTATGGAAAATTATTAGCAGATCATTATTTGGTTATTGCTGATAAAATTGTAATGAATATAACCAAAGACATTATTGAAACAAGTTTGGTAACCGAATCTGTTCAAAGTCATTTTGAGCTTTTTAATGGCGAATGCTCAAAAAATGAAATTCAACGATTGGGTGATGTATTAAAAGCGCATAATTGCCGTGGAGTAATCGGTGTGGGTGGGGGTAAAGCTCTTGATACTGCCAAAGCCATTGCATTTTATAATAAGGTTCCTGTTTTAATTGTACCAACGATTGCTTCGAACGATGCACCAACCAGTGCTTTGTCTGTGATTTACACAGAGAAAGGCGAGTTCGAAGAATATTTAATGTATCCCACCAACCCAGATATGGTTTTTATGGATACAACGATTGTCGCCAAAGCGCCTGTTCGTTTATTTGTGGCTGGAATGGGGGATGCGTTATCGACGTATTTCGAAGGGCGTGCTTGTTCTATTTCTCGTGCCAAAACGATGGCTGGGGGGAAATCCACCTTGGCTGCAATGGGATTGGCAAAATTATGTTACGAGACATTATTGGAAGAGGGCTATAAAGCAAAATTAGCCGTTGAAAATGGTGTTTCAACCGCAGCTGTAGAGCATATTATCGAAGCAAATACATTTTTAAGTGGTATAGGTTTTGAAAGCTCTGGTTTGGCTGCGGCACATGCGATTCATAATGGATTTACGGTATTAGAAGAATGCCATCATATGTATCATGGTGAAAAAGTTGCTTTTGGAACTTTGGTGCAATTAGTCTTGGAAAATGCATCTGAAGAAGAGTTGGAAACCGTATTGGATTTTTGTGATCGTATTGGATTGCCAATTACTCTGGCTCAGATTGGGGTTAAAGAGGGTGATGGTTTCAAAGAAAAGAAAATTATGGAGGTCTCAAAAGCCAGTTGTGCAGAGGGAGAAACTATTCATAATATGCCGTTTAAAGTAACGCCAGATCAAGTATATGCTGCTATTTTGACCGCTGATGCGTTGGGTCAGGCTTGGCGAGAATAATTTAATTCATCTTGATTTTGAAACCAAGAAATGCACAAATAGTTTCCTGTTTGTGCATTTTTATTTGGTAAATATTGAAGCGAAATCGCTATAAACATATGAATATTACTAAGTTATACGGCGCGTATGAATACCAAAACGGTGATAAGAAGAAATGCCAATTTGCATCTGTCACTCCATATTTTAAGATAGATATTGTTTTTATGATCTTGGCTATAGGTAGCCATATCTTTGACGAGAGTTACCAAAACCATCACAATAGCAGCAACAGGATATGCTTTTAGGATGTGATTGATATTAGTCGCTATGGTCAGATATCCATTCCAAGAAGATTGTGATTTTTCAGGAAGAAATGGGATATGTGAGGATATTATCGTATAATGGGCAGATAATATCATTACAAATACAAAGAACTTACAAAAATAGAAGTTATGTAACTAATTAGGTTTTTGTGGCTAATATAAATAGAACTCTTTATAAATATTCTTATTATTTCGAATGCTAGTATTATTACTGAAAAAGTGATTGCTATCATAAAAACGTTCACATAAAATATTTTTGTTTTTATACGTAATAATTATAATTAGTCAAACATAAAGTGGCAATGCTGAGTTTGATTAATACAAAATATATGATATGGCACATAGTGCATTGAGAATGGTTTTTCAAAACAAGTAGAGGGTAAAATGACCTATGATGCGGTTTGGCCATTATGTATCATTTTATTGATAATGGTTATTTTACTGAGCTTACCAATAGCTGTGTTTCGAAATATCCAAGTGATTCAAAAGACACAAAATAATCGTTTATATACAATTGATGGTTTGCGTGGATATTTGGCCTATTTTATTGTTTTTTTGCATGCAACCGTTTGGTATAATTTAATATCAATCCACCAATTTAAAGGTTCAGAGCAAACGAATGTAGAGCTGTTGGGAACAACAGGTCTATGTATATTTTTTATGATTTCTGCTTTTTTATTTTGGACAAGATGGTTGAATCATCAAGGGAAAATAAAAGTCATTCCTTTTTATATCAAACGTTTCTTTCGAATAGCGCCGATTTATTATTTATGTATTCTATGTTTGTTTATTGCTGTGATGGGCAAAACCAACTGGCATTTAGAGGTTTCGATTGGCAGTTTTATCAAACAAATTGTTGCTTGGTTCAGCTTTGGGTTATTTTCCTTTCCAACGATTAATGGATATCCTTATACTTCTTTATTGGTAATGGGGGTGGTATGGACTATTCCTTATGAATGGATGTTATATCTAGCTTTACCTATTATTGGAGTATTTAGTAAGAATATTTGGGTATCTTTGTGTTTTGCAATAACATTATGTGTAATAACGATTTTATCGCAATTTTATTGGAAAATCCATTTGATTGCTGATAATGACATGATGCCTTTTGCGTCTTATGCGATTGGTATATTAATTGCAACATTAAAGCATATGAAATGGCAACCTCCATTTCGTGATTTTTATGGGTCGTTGGTTATGGCTGGGTGTATCGCTTTATTATTGGCTTTTTGTCATAAATATCCAGAGCCTTTAATGCTTCTGTTGGGAGGTGTGTTTTTTTATTGTGTTGTATCTGGAGGTTCTTTATTTGGTTTATTTAAATTACCCGCATCACAAAGAATGGGTAGGGTAAGTTATAGTATTTATTTATGCCAAGGTTTAGTTTTATATTTCTTTAGTGATACGTTGGTTTTTGTAAAACAATTGATCTTGCGTTCAATTTGGCATTATTGGAGTGTATTTCTTGGGGAATGCATCGTTCTTTTGTTTGTTGCTTGCTGTTTATATATATTCATTGAAAAACCTTGTATGGATTTGGGGCGAGAAATTGCTAATAAATACACAAAAAATCAAAGAAATAAGTATGCTATAACTAAATGACATATTTTTCAATCTGGCCATTTTTTATAATTATGGCGTTCCTTTTATCGATTTTGTCTTTACCCGTATTTAAGGTGATTAAACCCAATTTAACAAATATAAATCGTGTTCAAACGATTGATGGGGTAAGAGGGTTCTTGGCTTATGGGGTTGTATTTTCTCATGGTCAAAATTTTTACACATTATTAGCAACAGGACAATGGGCAGGCAGCGCCAATCCTTTTTATAATATGTTTGGTACGGTGGCAGTTCGTTTATTCTTTATGGTAACAGCGTATTTATTTTGGTCGAAATTATTGGTATCCCAAGGGCAAATGAACTGGCGGGCTTTTTATATGAAGCGGTTGTTTCGTATAGCCCCTGTTTATTGGTGTGCTTGTTTGGGTGTTTTTATCATTGTAATGACGGAAACCCATTGGGTAGTGCAAGTGTCTTGGGTGGAATTTGTTAAACAAATTGGTGCTTGGTTGGCACTGGGGATTTTACCTTTGCCTGATATTAATAATCATATGATGAGCTTTATGATTTTATTAGGGGTCGTATGGACATTACAATATGAATGGTTGTTTTATGGAATATTGCCTTTCGTTGCGTGGTTTGCACGGAATAAAGAACGTGCACTTATTTTTATTATTTGTGCCAGTATTTTTATTTTAATTTCAGCTTATTTGTTGCAATCATGTCCTATTATCAGGCAAATATTAGCCGTATTATTCATGTTTTTAATAGGGATGTTTTGTGCAACCCTACAACAATATGAGTTTACTATTCCGTTTCATTCAGTCCTTCAATCACTCTTTGTATCAATAATGATAATGGCTATTTTTATTTATGCACCCGAAGGCGTATATATTTCATCTATTTTATTTGCTGTGGTTTTCTTTTGTATCATTTCTGGTTGTTCGATTTTTGGATTACTAACTTTTTCCGCGTCTCAACGTATGGGGGAAGTAAGCTATGGTATTTATTTGCTGCAAGGAATTGTTTTTTATTGGATTTATTCCGTTCCATTGATACGTCATTATGTATTACGAGGACCAATCGAGTTTTGGGGTATTATGGCCTTAATTTGTATCTTGATCCTGTTTTTGGCAATGATTGTACATATTCTCATTGAAAAGCCAGGGATTAAAATAGGGTATCAATTATCTGCTTTATTTAATGCTAGGAAATAGATGATATGATTAAAATCATGATTCATTAATTTTTTTATTTTTGGAAAATTCTTGGCAGTTTTTAATTAAATTTTTCATGCTGTTAAGGAACTTCATTCCTTTAACTTTATCAGTTCTAAGGATGTGGGGTTTATTATCTGTATCGTTTAAAATAAACTCTGTATAACCAGCTTCATCAACATGGCTATTCTCTGGCCATGTCAGAAGCGAAAACTGGTATTTTCTAGAAGATTCCATGGTAACAGTAATGGAGCATATATGATCCGAAGCAACGCTATAGATTCTTTTACCATCAATCGTGGCTTTTCTGGGCATAGATTGTTGTAAATTACTGACTGCATTGAGGTACAAAGAAGTGTTTTGTACATTTTGCCCATAAGTGTGATAAGTTACGAAAAAGCCAGTTACAAACGAACAAGATAACAATAGTGTTTTCATTTTGTATGCCTTGTAGAATGAATGCGAGGTGCGTGACGATATGTGATCTAATCTTTGATTTTTAAAGGAATTTGTTTCAAAGACGGTATTTGAGAGAAGCTGCAATTTTTTGGGTGATATTCTTCACACACAGTTGTTTCATTGGGGTTGCTTAGCTCTTGATTTGCTTGATTAATATCAAATGAGATTTTACATCTTTTATAAGTTATAATGAGCTTGTTATTTTTCAATGCAAAAGGGTCAATATACCCTGCAATTTCTGCATTACATTGTGGGGATTTCAAAGAAATCATACCATAGGCAGGGTAATAAGGCATATATAAAACAGTTGCGTAGTGATTGGGTGCTTTATGTTCGTATGCAATCATATTTAAAGCATATTGTTCTTGTTGTTCCTTACTGGATTGTGCTTGGCTCAATGCAGGAAAGAATATCGCAGCACCAAGCATATATGGAAAGAGAACAGAAAATATTTTCATCGGATGATACTTTGGCTTATTGTGGATAAATACGAGTTAATAAAGATATAGATGAAAAGGTACAAAAATCACCATGCCATGCCGCACAAGCAGGGGTTTCTTTGGTAATTTTTAATTGATTATTGTTTGTTTTTTGTAATGCAATCTTGCAAAGTGGATCTTCTGTCGAGGTGAACTCAATCTCAGATTTATTTTTTGGATTAATCGTTGTGTTGCCGTACGAATTTGCCTGACATGTTGGAGAATCATAGGTGATTAACGCTTTTCCAGGTCGATCTGTATATAGCGCAATAACATAATTATTTTTATCTTTATGGGCACTATAAATAGTAATCTGAGGATCTGAAACGATTGATTTCTCCACATTTTTAGGAATGGTCTGCGGTGCATTGTGCTTATGCTTAGGAGGCGCTGTGGTATGTTGTTGTGCCGTTGCAAAACTGGATGGAATATTGCTTATCATCAGTAAAAAAAATATTCCCAAAGAACTGTTTGTTATCAACGGTCATCTCCAATATATTGCCTAGCAAGTAAGTAAGAAATCCCCTAGTATCAAGGGGATCATTAACTTCATTTAAATTATTTTATTTATTATCGAGTATAATAGTTGAAATATAATCAAATTTCAAATGTCAAACTACATATTCGATATGCTGGTTCAATTTGGGGTGTTAATATAATTTTGAGAATATTTTTTGAATTTGATTGGGCGTGGAAATGTGATTTGCAAGTAGAATTTGTAATAATAGGCGTGATTTTTGAGGGTTTAAATCTTCTGAAACCACAAAATGATTTTGGTCATCATTGACCTCTACGTTACGATTAACAAAGCCACTACTGACCCTTGTGGAACGGACGATAATGACACCTTTCTTTTCAGCATCTTGTAACGCTTTTAAGGCGACGGCTGATGTATTGCCATCTCCAACGCCTGCCAAAATGATACCTTTTGTGCCTCTTTTAACAGCATCTTCGATCAAATCTCCATCCATTTGGACATGAGAATAAATAATATCCACTTTGGGAAAAGGTGCTTGGGTAGGTAGAGATAAGGTGTCAATTTTTGTAGAAGATGATGGTTGATAAAACCGAACATGTTCATTATTCACCATGCCAATCGGACCCGCATTCGGGGCTTGAAACGCCTCTAAATTGGTGGTGTTCATTTTTTGTACAGAACGTGCAGCAAAAATTGTGTCATTCATAATCACCATAACATGACGATTTTGGGCGAGCGGGCTGGTTGCAACTTTGACGGCATCAATCAGGTTGGCATTTCCGTCTGCACTGGCATATCCTGCGGGGCGCATGGAACCGACTAGGATAATAGGTTTATGATGTGGTAAAACTTCGTTAAGGAAAAAGGCAGTTTCTTCCATTGTGTCTGTACCGTGGGTAATCACGATCCCAGCAATTTTTGGGTTTGCTTCTGCTTTTTGAATATGATGTGCTAGATCTAATAAGATTGCATCGGACATATCTTGAGAACCAATTTGAGAAACGGCTTCAACTTGTATATTCGCATGGTCTTTTAGCGCAGGAACAGAAGCAATTAATGCTTCGCCAGAAGTTTGCCCAGCATGATATCCAAGGCTTTGATGGTTTTGCGCTTGTCCTGCAATCGTTCCCCCAGTGGTTAAAATTAAGACAGTTTCTTTTTCATGTATTGGGTGCTGCATGATCGCTGTTCCTGAATTTGGGTGGGTATTTTGGGCAAATACTGCTTGAGAAAAACACATAAGGATGACGTAAGTAAAGCCAAAAATAAATTGGTGTGTTGTTTTTTTTATATTATGATACATGGTATGAAACAATCATTTTGATTAATGGAATATATTGCAAGGATGATTGGTAATTATTATCTTTGATTTCTTTTTTAATCTGTTTTGGTTGTGGTTAAAATAGCATAGATTATGATGCTGGATATTTGAATAAAAATATAGACTTAAATAAAGGTTGGGGCAATTTTATGGTATTTCAGTGGTTTAAAAAGAAAGGTCAAAAAGGTTCTAAATATAACCATTCTCAACAACGTTTGCTGGTTTTACCCATGTTACAAACGGGGCAACAAATTGATTTTATTTATAAAGCTGAAAATCAGGACGTTCAATATTTATTTGACCTGAGCTTTGTTTTACAACCTGATGAAGTCATTCAAGAAGTCAATTACGACAATAAAGAATCTTCTTTTCAATTAAAGAATTTCATTTATGAACAAAATAAGTTTACAGTAACTGCCGAGGGGGGGTGGAATAACTCTAAGTTTTCCATCTTATTAAAGGTTACTACCAAAACCAAACAAACCTATCATTTTACAATATTAGTAACCATTATCAGTACTTATAAAAGTAAAAGCGATCTTGAAAATGGACAAAGATCCTGTCGTTTATGGGGGCTTGAACGTAATCCAGATTCCAATTATGTTCAGGAAAATCAGGAACCTTGGATCGAAGGGGATATGATTTTGAATATCCATAATCGATATTTGTGGGAATTCAAAAAAACAGATGCACAAGAACTATGGTTGCCCTTGTTTATTTTGAACGGGGCAACAGATCCTGTGGTAAGTTCTTATAGTGATGCACAAAATCCCGGTGAGCGGTTGGCTTTAAATCACATTCATTCCGATCAAGGAAAGGTTAAATCAGATTCCAAAGGGAATTTGTCCGTTCAAGGGGATGTTACAACCGGTTCAATTTATACCAAAGCAATGATCGCTGGACATCCATTGGGAGAGGGGATGCTGTTTACTTCCCCAGGAATGATTGCAGGGCATAGCTTATATATCGGTTCCCCAGAGGCAAAACCTAAAAATATTTATATTGGAATGCCCGGGGTAGTTTCTACTAAAATGGTCTCGTCCGATTATTTACAATTAACCCCTTTATCAGTCAAAGAGTTACCTTCTCAGGTCACCAAAGGGACGTTAATTTTATGTTATGACTATGTGGGTCATTCTGATTTGGTTTTGTTATATGCCAACAAAGATAACCCGCAAACCTCAAATGATTGGAAGGCTTTATTTGCATCTGTTGGCACAGAACAAAAATCATTACCGCAAACACCGCCCTATATGCCACGTATTGTTCCAACATCCAGACCCCATTTATATCCAGTGTCCTTTAATCCAAATATTCCAACAGGAAGGTCAAGAACACATCATACGAATGATATCAAACCAGTTCCAAATACTGATGAACAGAAATTGGTTGCGGTGCAAGCAAATCGATGTTCTGGGGTTAAGACGTATACAAGATTTCAATTTGAAAAAATAATTATTCCCAAAACAATAGAGAGGAAAATAGTGTGGGAAAAGCTGTGTGTCAAAGAACATGAACAACAATTGAGCGGTGAAGGTCAACAATATTGGTCTGAGGAAGATCATTGCTGGGAAGCCCCTACAGAGGGGTTATTGCATGTAGAGGGATCTTTTGTATTTGCCGAGGAACAGTTAAATCCGTCAGAGCCTATTCCCTATCATGCGGGGGATATGTTTCTTTTGAACATTGCTTGTAATAAAGAGCAAAAACATGAGATTTATCCACCAACACAGTTGGAATTTCCTTTGATTCCTTATGTCAATGACGTGACACGTAAAATTTGCGCGCATCAGCAAATTTCTTTTACCATGACATACCCAGTCAAAAAAGGCGATATGGTTAGCTTCATACTAGGATATCTCAACCAGCATTCAACTTATGGCATCGCAAGGGATTTATCGGTTAAAAAATCAATCATAACATTATTTATGTCTTAGGTTATTTTATTGGCTTGATTTATGATTTTTGGTTATTAGAGTAAGCTAGGAAAGGGGATGCTATAACTACATTCATTCCCTTGTATAAATGCTCCAAAGTAATATCGATTCCAAATTCTACGTTTATTGCAGTGATAGTTCCGTAATATTGAATATTATAAATATCTATAGGCAGTTGATCCAGTAATGCTTGTGCACATTGGGGAGTGATAGAGTAACAGGGTAAACCAGCAAACATTGTTGTAGAAATAAAGTTAGGCGTAATAGATTGTGATAGATAGGATGCTTTATCTATTTGATTTTCATATGAACCAATTTGGTTAATTATATTCAGTTTCGTAGGATCTCCGACCTGCACCAAATAGGATATGAGAGAAGATGGAAGACCTTTGGCTGTTTGTAACCGAATGGGCCAGTCTAAATTATACCCCCAAGCAATAAGATCGTATTGTTCTTTATTATTAATTAAAACTTGATTTGCTTTGGCAAAATCAGGGTGAACGATGATATCATCTTCCATGATGGTAATACCATGTTCACTTTTTGCTGCGATCTTCCAAAGCTCGACGTGCGATTTTAAAATACCGAGAGCTTTTGGCTTATAGTTATTTTTCTCTGTAATCAATCCATCAAAAATAAGTTGCCTGCGGGCTAGGCGATTTCCTTCATACGCTTTAAATATGTTGACATGCTCTACAAGGAAAGGGTTGTTTACTTTGAATTGCTCTAGGCGTTCTTTTTGATGTTGCAAGTTAATAAGATAAATAGGCAGCATATATTCCTCATAAGATCTTATTGATTAAGATAGTGTTTTTATTAATAATCAGACTTGTAACGGATAAATCTTGAAAAGTAAAAATACTTTTTAAATCATATTAATTATTTTTCTTCGGCATTTTTCAATTCACCAGCTGACCATACGCGATACGATAAATGAATATCTTTTGGAATATAAATTACAAGAGGTAATTTGCTATTATATCTTAAGAACATTAAATTCGTGTGAATTGCGATTTTCTTGAATTGTGTCGTTTGTGGAATACAAGCCATTCTTGTAGAAGCGGGTTGCCCAACTTGAGTTAATACATAATAGTCATAGCCCCATCCAGTCAAAGGTTTTGTTTCGATTGTTCCATTAATCATGATGTGGTTGCAATCTGCTTTTAATGTTTTTTCAGGGATTAATTCGATACGATATAAATCTTCATCTTTTAAGTTAGGTAATTGAATAACAACTTGTTTATATCCTTTTTCAGGTTTAGGCCAAATGGACATGGGATCCTTTGTATTTTCTGCATCTGCTGTTATGCAGAAAAAAAGCGTAAACAAACCAACGAGAGATAAGCATAGTTTATAGAGTAAAAAATTCTTTGAAAAACGCATTTTATTTCCTTGAAAATCGATGGGTAAAGAAATACCTTATCATGAATATTATAAGATTTTGAGATATTCTCTTAACCTTATTATAACGCGACCATAAATTATAAATAATACATATTATCGCTATGGATAACTTTCCTTGGTTTAAATAATGGTTTTGATTTGGATAAGCTATGAAACTTTATATTTATGAACATTGTCCTTTTTGTGTGATGACAAAAATGATTTTTGTTTTAAAGAACTATCCCGTAGAAACTGTTTATTTATTATATGATGATGTGCAAACGCCAATGCAGATGGTTGGGCGTAAATTACTGCCTATTTTAGAATATAAACCTAATCGTTTTATGTCTGAAAGCGTTGATATTATCCACTATATGGATCGAAACATAGGCGAACCCCAAGTAATATTACCTGTGGTTGACGAGGTTGGGCAATGGGTTAAAGAGGTCGAGAGGTTTATTTATCGTTTGACCTATCCTCGTTGGATTCGAGCTCCCTTTCCAGAATTTAGTTCTGAGGAGGCAAAAAAGTATTTTTATAAAAGCAAGGATCCGTCTGGCAGAGGGTTTATGTCTGATTTGGCTGATCCTGCGTTGTTGCAAAGAGCGCAGAGGGCAATCGATAGGCTTGAAAATATTTTAGTTGATTATCCATTAATTGATCTTACACAACCCATTTCAATTAGCAGTTTATCTTTGTTTGCACAATTGCATTCTTTATCGATTATCAAAGGGTTACAGTATGGTCCTATCATCGATAAATGGCGCCAATCAACAGCAAAGACATTTTTTATTCCGTTAAATGATGAATTTGCCAACTAAAAAAAGAACGAGACAGACAGGTTTATGTCTGTTGTCTCAGTATTTTAATTAAATAAAATCTTTGGTTTGTGGAAACATTGCAGAGATGCTGCTTAATTGGTGCAATTTCTTGGCGACATTTAAAGCTGTTGATGAGCGTGAAGGGGTCGAAGCAATTGGAATTGTATCCGCGCCCCCTAATTCATGAAAATTATTGTCGATTTTATGAATTAAAGCGGTTCGGTCTTTTGGATCCAAATCAACAGCAAAAGATGAAATCAGTTGTTCTAATAACAATAGCGCGGCACTAAGCCGCTGATTTTCAAGTTTAAGGTTTTTTACATCTTCTTGCAGCTGTTGAAGTTCTTCTTTGGAAATAAGTGATTCAGTCATATAGGGATCCAATCAATAATATAATGAGAAATTAATTTATATATTTATTTATTTATCTGAAAGCCAGTTTATTGAAATTTTATATAATTCTCTGAATTTACTCAACAGAAATCACACGATGTTGAACAACTTGACCAATTATGACTAAAACAGGGCTTTTCAGATTTGCTGTTTTTACTAATTGAGATAAATTCCCCAAAGTCCCAGTGATTACTTTTTGGTCGGGCAAAGTTCCTTTTTCAATAGCAGCAGCAGGGTAAGTTGAAGGCAGCCCTTTATGGATCAATTCTTGGCATAGCTGGCTTAATGTGCTGAGCCCCATATAAATAACCAATGTTTGTTGTTGGTTAATCATGCTTTCCCATGGTAAATCCAACCGTCCCTCATGTTGTGTGTGACCCGTCAGGATCAGGCATGATTGGGCGCAATCACGGTGGGTCAGGGGAATGCCACTATAGGCAGCACATCCATTAGCTGCCGAGATACCAGGAATAATTTTAAATGGTATTCCAGCCTCAACCAAAGCTTCAGCTTCTTCGCCACCACGACCGAAGATAAAGGGATCTCCGCCTTTTAATCGCAAGACCCGTTTGCCTTTCAAAGCATACTGGATCAAAAGTTGATTAATTTCTTGCTGTGGAAGGGTATGTTTCTTTTTCTGCTTTCCGACGTAAATTAATACAGCATCGCGGCGAATACGTTTTAAAATGTCTTCTGATAACAAATGGTCATACAAGATGATATCTGCGTTTTGCAAGCACTGCATTGCTTTTAAGGTTAATAAATCAGGATCGCCAGGACCCGCACCAACCAACCAGATTTCTCCCTTAATCGGTGTGTTTTGTTGAACAAGTTGTTCTAAATAGGTTAAAGCTCGGTCTTCTTGATGTTGCTCTATAAAAGAAGCACCTCGACCATCTAGGAAACGTTCCCATAAACGTTGACGTTCTTCTGTGATGGGCAAGCGTTTTTTAATCCAATGACGATGTCTGCCCATAAAACGAGCCAATTGCCCTGTGGTTTGACTGATGATAGGTTCGATGGATTCACGAATACGTCTACTAAGAACGGGGGCGGTTCCGCCTGTCGAAATTGCGATTTGAACTGGGTTTCTGTCAATAATAGCCGGTGTAATAAAACTCGATTGTTGGGGATTATCGACTGCACAAATAGGAATATTGCATTCCTGTGCCCATTGAGAAATTTGAGTATTATAGTCTTGATCGTCTGTTGCGGCGAAAATTAAACGGGCGCCGTGAATATGGTTTTGAAATTGCTCTTTATTTTCGATTTGCCCGTGGAATTGTACGCGATCTTGTTGTACAAGCTGTTGAATTTCTTTGCATAAGTGTTGTGCAAAAATTTCTATTTGAGCATTTTTATCCAATAAGAGTCGAATTTTTCTCGCTGCAATTTGTCCGCCGCCCACAATAATAAGGCGTGAACGATCAATGCGTAATGTAATAGGGAAATAAGAAAAAGGGGTAGAAACATCCATAATGTGATTATTTTACCTGATAAAATTGTAAAAATATAAATGCAGTCGATAAAATTGTTCATATCTTAATTTTATAGGTATTGAAAGGAAAGTTGTTTTTAAATAGTATAAAAGGCAATTTTTTGTTCGGGCAGTATATTTTCACAGTAAAAATATAAAACGACAAGAGAATGATCCGTCGACTACCTGTAACAAAAATGTTATGTATTTATAACGCTGTGCAAGTTTCTTTATTGTTTTTGTGTTTTCTGACGACTTGCCTCTTGTGATGATAAACGTTCTTTTGTAAAGTCAAAACTAAGTTTATATCATAATTTTCGTAAAGGTCAGGATGTTCGCTGATGAGACCCGATAAACAGGTTCGTTGTTTATTTTCCAACAGTGAATATACATATAGACCTTTATTTCCAGTTGTTTCTAAAAAGAAAAGATTAATTGTCCCATGTTTTTTTTAGAGTACATCTTATTATTTTACATAAAAAGCTCGCAATATGACCCCTCGTAATCGATCGCTACTTAATACGATTGCTTTTTTAACTGTTTTACTAGGTGCAATTATTTATACCATTATGCATGTGCGTGAGGACTTGATGGGTTCAGCACATGCATCGGCTTTGGCTTTTTTATTATTGGGCCTAGCATTAATTATTGCATTAGGGTTTGAATTTGTAAATGGCTTTCACGATACAGCCAACGCTGTTGCAACGGTAATTTACAGTAACTCATTGCCCCCGACTTTTGCTGTCATTTGGTCAGGAGTTTGGAATTTCATAGGCGTATTGTTGTCAAGTGGTGCCGTAGCCTATACGATTATTTCCTTGTTACCTATTGAATTAGTACTCAAAGTTGGCAGCGAAGCAGGATTTTCAATGATTTTCGCTTTGCTATTGGCGGCGGTTATTTGGAATTTGCTGACTTGGTTTTTTGGTATTCCGAATTCATCTTCACATACATTAATTGGTTCGATTCTTGGTGTTGGAATTATGAATCAGCTCTTGATGGGGGATGGTGTCTCTAGTGGGGTTGATTGGGGACAAGCCCTACAAGTCTTCAAAGCATTGATTTTCAGTCCTTTGGTTGGGTTTGCAATTGCATTTTTGGGGATGCAACTTTTAAGAATTTTATTACCGATTCCAACGCTTTATCAAGCCCCAAAAGATGGCAAAGCCCCACCTTGGCCGATGCGTTTGCTTTTGATTCTGACCTGCACTGGGGTCAGTTTCAGTCATGGTTCCAATGATGGGCAAAAGGGAATGGGGCTGATTATGTTAATTCTAATTGGCACGGTTCCAACTGCGTATGCATTAAATAGTACCGTTTCTTCGAAACAAGTTGAGGATTTTACTCAAAAAGCCATTGTCGTGGATAAAATTCTAGCTGAATATAGTTCGGATATTAAATTATCTTTGGACGAAAGTCATGCTGTTTTAACCAAAACAATCCAACAAAATCATCTGCTTCCTGAAACTGTTCCTGCGATGAGAACAATGTTGCAGGCAATCAGGGCTGACGTTGGCAATCGAACCACATTTAAAGAAGTACCGATCGAACACCAGACCAATTTAAGAAATAATTTATATCTCCTAGACCAAAATTTAGTTCATTTTACCCATTTAAAAGCTGACTTACCAAAAGCGGAAGAAGCTGTGATTAACGATTTCGAAAGTGATATTGTCAGTGCTATTCAGTTCATTCCCCCTTGGGTTAAAGTTGTTGTCGCAATCGCATTGGGATTGGGGACAATGGTAGGATGGAAACGCATTGTTGTCACGGTTGGTAAAAAAATTGGTAAACAAGAAATGAGTTACGGTCAAGGGGCTGTTGCTGAAACCGTGGCAATGACAATGATTCAAATGGGAAATCAATTTCATATGCCAATTAGTACAACCCACGTTGTGACGTCTGCGATTGCAGGAACTTCTGTTGGACGCGGAAACGGAATACAATGGAGTACAGTGCGCAATATGGCAATGGCATGGATTTTAACGTTACCCATTTCTATTTTGTTATCAGGCTGTTTATTTTGGATATTTTTAAGATTATTTTAACACTTAATGGGTTTTATTTAGTAAAGATAAGCGTAAGCTGTAAAACAGATTTCATGGCGAGGTCTGTTTTATTTTTTAATAGATTGCATGATTTGGAATAAAGTAAATGAAGTCAACAATTGGTTACCGGCTATCTGAAATTGAACAAGAGGCAATAGCAATTTTTTACCCTTGGATTTTTAAAGGATTTCAATGTTTCAAGCCTGAAACAGGTCATGAGCTAGCAATTACCAGTTTATTATTGGGGTTATGCGGTGGACATAAACCTTGGCAAGATGATCCTGTATTACGCGTCAATGCAATGGGCTTGTCTTTTCCCAATCCCGTTGGAATAGCGGCTGGATTTGATAAAAATGCCTTGGTGATTTCACCGTTGGCTCGACTGGGTTTTGGTGCAGTAGAGGTTGGCACGGTTACTCCTCGACCACAAATTGGGAATCCAAAACCGCGATTATTTCGTTTGATTGAAGATGGCGCCATTATTAATCGTATGGGGTTCAATAATGATGGGATTAATCGTATTGTTGCTCGACTAGAAAGAATGAGAGCTTCAAAAGGTTCATTGAAAACAACGGCGAATATTCCAGTTGGTGTCAATATTGGAATTAATAAAGTGGGGGCTGATCCTGAAAAAGATTATCCGTTTTTAGTTGGAAAAGTTCAGGATTATGCAGATTATATTGTTTTAAATCTTTCTTCTCCTAATACGCCTGGACTAAGGGATTTGCAGCATCCCTCTCGTTTACGTGGTATCTTGGCAGCGATCAAGGATCAATATCCGCATCACCCTCCGTTATTGGTTAAATTGGCTCCTGATCTTGAAGATAAAGAGGTTGAAGGAATTGTTGAAACCGTTATAGACGCTGGGGTTACAGGATTAATCTTAACCAATACAACCATTACACGCTCTGATGATTTACAAGGGGCTTTTCGTTATGAACCAGGTGGGTTGTCAGGTCGTCCAGTGCGTCAAAAAAGCACAGAAATGTTGGCTCGGGTTGCGCGCCTGTCCAAAAATCAATTAACCTTAATTGGATGTGGAGGCATTGAAACAGGCGCTGATGTAATTGATAAAATCATGCACGGTGCAGATTTTACCCAAGTTTATAGTGCGCTGATTTATGAAGGTCCTGGACTTGTGAGGCGTATTAAAAAAGAGATTGTCGAGATTTTAAACCGCGAAGGCATTCAAAACATTGTTCAATTAAAAGGGGTTGCTCTTTAGTTGTGAATGAATTTAAGTTTATTTTATGAGATGTTTCATAAAATGACTTGTTTCAAGAATAGCATTTTCAGGGCGTATTGTATCTAGATATTTTTTCATTGTGATGAGTTTATCTTTGGTTGATACGTTCAAAAAATGTACAAGACCTAGTTTTTTGTTTTGAGTAGGTAAGGAATGAGTTCCTGGTGCAATACGGTGTAAAAGTAACCAGTTTGCTAGTATTTCAATATCTATTTTTTTTAATTTAAATAAAATATAATTTGTAAAACGTTGATCGTAAAAATCATCATTATATCCTTGTTGCTTCATGAATCCATAGACTGATTTAATAATTATATTAAATAGAGGCAATGCTAACTCTAGATTTCGAAAAAACATGGCACCAGCGGAAAAACCTCGTCCATATGGATTAAAGGGGACATTATCTTCTTTCATCAAACGCCAGCCATACCAATAGCCTCCAGATTCAGGATGACCTTCATCTATTCTTCCTTCTTTACAAGCGAGGATCAGTGAGCTGTCGATATTATCGATAAAAAGGGTGTCCAGTGGTGCATTACAGACAATATCTGTGTCTAGGTATAAGATAGGTTGCGCTTGTTGGAGTATAGGATGATTGATTCGATATCTTGCCATAACCCAATCTAGTGTATCTGTTGCGGGGGTAATGGTTATAATATGAAGTTTATTTTTTAATTCTAAGTCTAGTAGTTTATTTTCAAGAAACTCTTTGGTTTCTGTGGCGGTGAATATAACGATATCATGTTTCCATTTTCCAAATTCAATTAATGATTGTATGGCTGTGTATACGCACTCAAAGATTTCACTTTTACCAAAAGCACAAAAATAAATTAAAGGGCGATAAAGCTTAAAAGAGGCAACTTTCCAAGAATCATGAATGATATTAAATTCTTTAATACCATGAATATCAGTATTAGGATACGCTTCTAATATTTCTTGATCATCGACTGTAATATTTCCTAGTAACCATATACCTTTTGATGAATCTCTTTGAGGTTGAATAACTTCATTGCTTCCTAATATCACCCATTGAGAGTTAAGAATATGATCAAACCATTTTTGTTTATGTTGCATGATACTATCTTTAATAAATGTAATATCCTAAAGGTATATATATACCTTTAGGATATTATGGTTTACGGAGTGGCAGGACCTTTAATAATTTGTGCAAGGTCTTTTGGACGAACGTAGGTTTGGAATGCTTTTTGAATCTCAGTGGCGGTTGCTTTGTAATAGGCTTCGGCTGCGACATGAGACGTATTCAAAGGTAATCCCAAACTAGTATAGGTTAAATAGCGACTGGCAATGCCATCAATGCTTGCTTCTTGCAAAGGGATACTGCGTAACAAAGAGGCTTTTGCCAGTTGTAATTCGTCATCTGTCACAGGGGCAGTCTGCATCGCAGTCAAATCTTTTAAGGCAGCTTTGCGAGCCAAGGCGACTTTGTTCGGATCAGCACCAAAACTAATGCTGTATGCTCCTCTGGTTTGAGACCAGCTAAAATCACTATTGACATTATAAACATAGCCTGTTTTGACGCGTAAATCTTTGTAAAAACGCCCTGCAAAACCACCACTTAAAACCTCATTGCCAAGGTTTAATAAATAATGATCGGGGTGATGCACATCCAGTCCGATGCTTTCCACTAAGGCAACACTATTTTGCACAGCGCTTTTATCTGGGACATGTACATCAGAGCTTTTGCTATTGGGACGTGTAGGCATGTTTAAATCAGGTTTTGGTCCTTCGGCTTTCCATTGACCAAAATATTTCTCGACAGTTGCTTTTGCTTGTTCAGGGGTAATGTTACCAGCCACAACAATTGTCGTCAGATCAGGTCTAAAAGATTTTTTATAAAACTCGTTTAAATCTTGTAGGGTCAATTTCATAACTTCTTGAGGGTTTGCTTGGCGCAAACTGAGGTCATTAGGTGGGTTGATGGCTTTGGTAATGGCTCGACTGAAATGATAGCCAGGGGATTGGTATAGTCCAACCAAAGATTGTGAGGTTTGTTGTTTCACAATATCAAAGAATTTTTGATCGAAAGCAGGATTTAACTCATTATCAGCAAGTAATTGCACACCACGATCAAAATCTGGGGTTAATACAGATAATGAAAAATCACTTCCAGCACTGACATCCGCAGCAATATCATCGACAGCTTTTCTGAAAGCCAAGCGATCGAGCGTTTTGGTGCCATATTTGAACATATCATCGGTAATACCCGCAATGCCCTCTTTTCCTTTTCCTTCTTGGAGGCTGGGGTTTTGACGAATTTGCCCGAATATACTGATTGTGTTGCTGACATGGATGGGCTGGACGATTAAACGTATCCCATTGCTGAGCATTATATCACTAGGCGCAGCACTTTCTTTGGGAATATTGAGTTTTTTAAGAGCAGATTCTGCCCATTCAGGCAGTTTAACGGGTTTGTTTGGCACAGAAGCAAAGGATTCCGCACCCCCATATCCTTTGTTTGAAATGGGCTTTCCTGAATTTTCAGGGGTTAAAATGGCAGTAATGGCTTCATCAGGATTTAGGATTTGTTTGGCTAGTGTATTAACTTGCTCTGGTGTGACGGCTTGATAAGCCGCGACCATTTCATTTGGATCATTTAACCCTTGGAATGCCAATGCTGTTGACCAAGAGCTGGCCAATCCTGTGATACTATTGGCAGAAAACGCAAGGCTGGCAATTTCTTTACGCTTTGCGGCTTCAACCAACTCAGGGGCAACCCCATGCTCGTGAATATTTTGAAGGATTTGTTTTACTTCATTTAAAACTGGCTTGTAATCTTGCCCTTTTGGAAACGCCGCAATTGCAACCCCAAAACCAACCTCTCCTTTGGGAACATACTCAAAATCCGCCATTAAGGCTTTGCCTTGAGGAACCAACCCATATAAAGCCCCACGCTGGCTGGAAATAACATCACTTAAAATATCTGCTACGGCAAAATTCTGTGATTTTTCACCAGGCATACGCCATGCAATTGTAACCAAACTGGTTGGAAAATCGGTAGGATACGTTAAGGTTTGTGCTTTGATGGGTTTTAGAGTGATCGGCTTGGTTTTTGGAATATCTTTGCGTGGGATAGAGCCAAAATCTTTTTCGACTTGTGCAAGAGCTTGACTAGGATCAACATCCCCAGAAATCACGAGGATGGCATTATTGGGCGCATAATATGTTTCGTAAAATTTACGTAGCATTGCCACAGTCGTTTTATTAAAAGAGGGACGAGTTCCCAGGGCATCATGTTCATAAGGCGTGCCATCGAACATAATTTTTTGAAGCTCTGAAACATATTTATAAATAGGATTGGATAAGTCTCTTGAAACTTCTTGTTCAATAGCCCCGCGTTCTTTTTCCCAATCCGCAGCGTTGAGGCTAAGCCCCCCCATACGTAATGCTTCGATTTTTAACATAATGTTTAAATCTTCAGCAGGGGCAGTATAGTAATATTGGGTTACATTTTCAGTGGTAAAGGCATTATAACTGCCTCCTAATTGTGCGCCGAGAACAGCAAGTTGGTCTTTGTCTAGCCCTGTGCTGCCACGGAACATCATATGTTCCAAGGCATGTGCGGTGCCAGGAAATCCAGCAGGGGCTTGATTAGAACCAACAAGATAGCTGATTTGAGCCGTTACAACAGGAGCCAGAGGGTCTTTGACAACGATGACACGCAATCCATTTCTCAGCGTTTTCCGTACAACATCTTGTTTAATCAATACCGAGGATTTTACAGGATGGGTTGCGATATTTTGTGCAGATGCGTTTTGAGTAAAGGAAATGCCACCCATTAACGGGGTTGATGCTAGTAAAGCAAGAGAAAATGTTGCTGTACCAAATGTAAATTTCATCGTTATTTTTATCCTATTTTATAAAAATGTCCCTTAGCAGGTTAGTAGAAAAAACAGATTTAGTAAAATATATATCGATGAGAATAATGAAAAAATCGGTGTGATGTTGAAAATATTGACGATTTTAATGTCTGATTGGCTGCTTTGAAACCAGTTTGTTAGGCCACAAATATTGCCCAGCACCATCAGTTCTTTGAATTGTCCCATCAATACGTTCCCAATCATCCTTTGCATAGGATCCAGTCAGGAAACAAGGTTATTCACAGGTTTTTATCGGTAAGCCACTGGTGAAGATCGCATTGGCACTACTAGGGTTTACAAGGGGTAACATCATGCAACAAACAAAAAAGCGAAGTATTTTGAATGTCGTATTATTTACCCACTTAAGAAAAGATAAAAGGGAGAGCCCCTTTATATCTTTGAGTTCATTACTCGTCTGCGCTGTCAGAATTTAAATTAATGTAATTTTCCAGACCCATACGTTTAATCAGGTCAAATTGTTTGTCGATAAAGTCGATATGTTCTTCTTCTGCATCAAGGATAGAAAGGAATAAATCACGAGTGACGAAATCACGAACAGATTCACAATAAGCAATCCCTTCACGAAGGTCTTTGGTTGCTTTTTGTTCCATTGCAAGATCAGATTTCAACATTTCCTCGACGTTTTCACCAATTTGAATGGTGTTTAAACGTTGCATGTTGGGTAAACCATCTAGCATCAAAATTCTTTCGATAATTTCATCAGCATGTTTCATTTCTTCAATGGATTCGACATATTCTTTTTTCCCTAATTTGGTAACACCCCAATGGTTCAATGTGCGAGAATGAAGAAAATATTGATTAATGGCCGTTAATTCATTGGTTAATTGAATATTTAAATATTCGATAACTTTTTTGTCTTTGATCATTTGGTTTCTCTTAGAATGTTATAATTTATTATATTTTGTTTCTTGAGGATGATGACATCCTTGGGGCTGATCTTACCACTTTTATTGTCATAAGTAAAAAGCATAAACACTCCTAAAATTGTTTTTTTATATTTTTAATAAAAAACACTGGACAAATTAATTGAGAATGGTTATTAATATCATTATTAACAACTTTGTTGTCTTGGGGCATTTTGGCAATGTATATTTGTTCATGTAGAGCTTTAACGGATAAGGATGTTGGTAACGCAATTCGGAGCGGTGCAGATCGCCCCAGTGCGGTTTATGAATCTTGTGGATGCAAACCTGATTGTGGTCGGTGTGTTAACCGGATTGTTAATATGCTTAAAGAACACAAGGCAGACCCTGTCTTGGCATAGATTTGTATATTTTGTTTCTTGAACTTATTCAGCTCGTTTGTAATGAACGAGCTTTTTTTTGTTTTGTTGACAGCGATTATTGAAAAATCTTTTTACCTTGTTAAGATTTCCTACTATGACTAGAATAGCTTAGAAACAGAGGATAGAGTAAGTTTATGGCACAAAATACAGATAATGTATTGGTTCAAATTGATTTTTGGATATTGGATACTATTTTTCAACCCATTGCCAATCGTCTTCCAGGTGAAAAGATGAATATACGCCTTGGGATGAATCTGTTGTTGGGTTCAGTTATTTTTTCTTTTGCATTTTTATTAATGCCATTATTCTTTTTTAATGTTGGATTCTTTAATTCGACCTATAATTTGATGTCTTGTATTATGGTCATCTGTTTTTATATGTTTGTCTATCGACATCAAGATATGGTCAGAGAGGGTTTTATGAATCCTTTACGATATCATCTCTTTGGGATCAGGATTATTTCGATTCCATTTACATTATATGGTATCTATATTTGGTTATCATCGGGCAGTATGATCGGTCGATTCACCATGTTATATTGTATCAGTAATATTTTATCAGTATGTGGGTTATATTTGATTTCTTGTAATATAAATCCACCCAAGAAAAAAGAAGAACATAAAGTCGCTTTTGCTGATAATCCTTTTTCTTAAACTGTAATAATGCCCTGTTTAGCAATAATAATCAGGGCATCGTTTATATTAGTGATGAGATCTTTCATATTCCGCAATGCGTTGTTCGGCTAATTCTCGCCAAGGGACATTCTTAGGAGCAGTTTCTAGAGCTTTACGGAATAAATTGACGCTGTCCTTAGAAATTTTTCCTTCTGCTTGGGTTTGGATTTCGGCAATTTGTGCAGCAAGATTGGGATCAAACTGTTGGTTTAGTGCTTCTTTCCATGCTTGGGCTGCTGCTGATAAATTGCCACGAGAAGCCTCAACTTTACCTAAGAGTAAATATCCTTCTATCCTTTTGGGGTCGGTTATGGATAAATTGTATAGTTTCACTTTTAATTGCTCGATATAAGGCGCAACTTTTTGGTTCATCTCTTGTTGTTCTGCTAATCTTGGAGCCAAAGGTGCAGCAGGTAACGAGGGACTAGCATTTATCAAATATAAACCCATTGCTGCCAAAGGAATACAGCATAATCCTAAACCAGTAACAATCACGCTGCTTTTGGGTGTGATGGATTGAATGGCAGATGATGCAACAGAAGAATCTGTTTTCAATAATCTTCTTTGGATTTCCAGTTGTGCTTGTTTATATTCCGATTCTAGAATAAATTCGTTTTTTAAATCGTTTGTCAGCTCTTTTAATTGAGATTGATAAACACGCAAAGCAGATTGCTGCGTACTGATTGTGGCAGGGGTTTTGCATAAAGCAATCCAACAGGGAACTAAGCAAAGCAGGCTAAAAAGAATAATCACTGTCCATAACATCGTTGTTTACTCTTTCATTAACTTGGCAAGGCGTTGCCGCTCTTCTTTACTCAGTTCTGTGGTCACTGTATTTTTGTTTTTACGCAAGGTTACAAAAGCAATCATACATCCTATTCCCAAAGCCAATATAGGCATAAACCATAACAGAGCTGTTGTGAACGTAAAGGGTGGTTTGAGGCGGATAAAATTCCCATAATGGTCGACCATCCATTGCATGACTTGTGAATCGGTATCTCCTGCAACAATGCGTTGTCGGACGACTTTACGTAAATCTTTGGCAAGATCGGCGCTGCTATCTTCGATACTCTCATTTTGGCAAACCAAACATCGTAATTGTGAACCCAGATGTTGCGCTCTTTGTTCTTGTTGAGTGTTTTTAAGCATTTCATCTGGGCTATCAATACCAAAGGAAAGATGTGGTGTTGATAGACCAATGCAAAATAGAAATAAAATGGTTAAATAACGCATGGGAACGATGCTTTATTGCAAAAGAGATAAAAGAGTTTGAGTAGAAGTAACCGTCAATGGTTTGGGATAATGCCATTTGATAATGCCACCAGGCATAACAAGGAAACTTTCTGGAACACCCGAAAGCCCCCAATCAATACTGATATTGCCTTCGGGGTCTTGACCGATCCGTTGATAAGGGTTGCCATTCCGTTGTAAAAAGCCAGAAACCGCATCGGGTTTGTCTTTATACGCAATCCCCCAAATTCCAATATGGCTGGAAAGTTGTTGTAAAACGCCCATTTCTCTTAAACAAGGAATACACCAAGAGGCAAAAAAATTAATCAAAATAGGTTTGGTTTGTTGTTGTAGCTCTTGCTGATTGAACCCAGTTGATGGCGGTTGACTGGCTACTGAAAAAGAGGGGATGGGTTTGTTGATTACTGGAATATTAATTTCTCGTGGATCAAAATTACCTTTGCGTAATCCCGATAGCATTGAGAAAAAACCTCCACCTGCAACCGCAGCGGTGGCAAAAGGAAGTGACCATAATAAACGACGACGGGTTATCTGTTTCATATCATGCTTCCTTTATTTTTTTTCGTTGGGCAGGAGTGCCAATTCTGAAACGTCGGTCAGTTAGCGTAATAAAACCACCCATTGCCATGATGAATCCTCCAAGCCATATCCAAGGAGCTAAGGGATTATAGTGCAGACGTAGTACGAATAAAGGGGTTGGCTGGGTGCTATTTTTGCTATCGCCAAGAACAGCATATAAATCAGATAGAAAATTCGTATGAATGGCTACGTCGGTAACGACTTGCTTTTGACGATCAAAATAATGGCGGGCAGGGAACAACCATGTGATGACTTTTCCATTTTTAGATACTCTGATGACTGCCTCTGTGGCGATGAAATTCGCTTCTTGTCGATCTGCAATATTGGTTAATGTCCAATCATATCCAGCAAGATGGATCGTGGTATTGATAGGCACCTCAACGATTTTTTGTTGGCTGGCAGCCATTCCAACGATACCTAAGACAGTAATAGCAACGCCAATATGAGCAATGTTAGTGGCATAAAAAGCTTGGGGTAATCCAACCATTCTTTTCATTGAATTGTTCAGAGATGTTTTAAAAAGGGCTATATGCTTGATAAAGTCTGAACATGAACTGAGAATAATCCAGATACTTAATCCAGTTGCAAGTGAGGGGAAAATTTGATGAAGATAGATAAACGCAATGACGATGGAAATAATGGATAAGCATGCAGCAATACTTAATGTTTTAACTGTTTGTTGAATATTGCCTTTTTTAAAGGCAATGACAGGACCAATCGCCATGACAAGGAATAAAAAGAGTGCAATGGGAATAAGTGCATTATCAAAAAAAGGTTTACCAACCGATAAGGTTTGTCCATTAATCAGCTGCACAAAAGGAGGGTAAAGTGTTCCTGTTAATACAACCGCTGCCATAGTGCATAACAGGATATTGTTCAAAACGATTGAACCTTCACGGGAAAAAAATGTAAAGATTCCTGTAGAGGTCAAAGTCGGGGCACGCCATGCAAAGAGTAATAAAGCCCCACCGCTAATCACGCCCAGTAAAAGTAAAATAAAGACCCCTCTGGCTGGATCGGATGCAAAAGCATGCACTGAGTTTAAAATACCAGAACGAACTAAGAACGTGCCACTTAATGAGAGAGAGAATGTCCCAATAGCCAATAAAATAGTCCAGATTTTAAGGGCTTCTCTTTTTTCCACGACTAAGGCTGAATGTAACAAAGCTGTTCCCGTCAGCCATGGCAATAAAGAGGCATTTTCGACAGGATCCCAAAACCAATAGCCTCCCCAACCGAGCACATAATAAGACCACCAAGAACCCAAGGCAATTCCGCATGTGAGTAATGCCCAAGCTAAGACTGTCCAAGGACGAACCCATCGCCCCCATGCGGCATCGACTTTTCCTTCTAATAATGCAGCAACAGCAAAAGCAAAAGGAACTGCAAACCCAACATAGCCCATATAAAGAATAGGAGGATGAAAGGCTAAACCTGGATCTTGTAACAAAGGATTCATGCCTTGCCCATCTAGAGGAGCAGGTGATACACGTAAAAAAGGATTAGAAGTCATTAAGCAAAAAAGTTCAAATCCAGCAGCACTTCCCCCCATAATAGCAATTACTTTGGCGCGAAGAGATAGGGGGAGGTGATGGCTATATGCAGAGACAATGGCTCCAAAGAGTGCAAGAATAAAAGCCCAGAGTAAAATAGACCCTTCGTGATTTCCCCAAACCCCTGTAATTTTATAAAGTAAAGGCTTGTCCGCAGCACTATTTTGCAAAATATTCAAAACAGAAAAATCATCTGTGACCGCAGCGGTGATTAAACACGCAAACGCTAAAGCCAAAGCCAAAAATTGCCCCCACGCCAAGGGTGAAGCCAAAGCCATCAAACGGTTATTTTTTACCTTGGCACCCATCAAAGGAATGATACATTGCGCTCCTGCCAAGCAGCAAGCGAGTGCCAAAGTAAAATGACCAAATTCTGGGCTAAGTATTTTTGAGATCACAGTATTTGTCCAGAGTGTATTTTAAAATAATTTTTATTTTATCTTCTCTAACAAAAGCTATTTTAAAAGGGAATAATGAAATTGTGAATATAGTTAAACTTACAGACATTTTGAATTGTTAAAGTAAGCTTAACTTTATTGAAAAAATTGGTTCATTTATTTGATTATTTGGGTTTAGTCATATGATCCCATGTTGCAGCATCAGGAGGAGGACCATATTTAGGATCCCATTTTCCGCTTTTACGCAAAGCTTCGGCAACTTCTTTGGGCATATAGGTTTCATCATGCTTAGCAAGCACTTCGTTAGCCGTAAAAATATTGTTATTATCCAATGTTCCAATAGCAATTACACTTTGCCCTTCACGAAATAAATCTGGTAAAATGCCTGTATAATGGACTTCAATGGCGGCCTGTCCATCCGTGATTTTAAATTGTGCAGTCGGGGTTTGGTCTTGGTGGGAATAGTGCAAGGAATTTGCTAGTACCATTCCGCCCAATCGGATCGTTGTGCCTTTTTCGGTGGGATGGTTAATCAGTTGTGAAGGGGCTTTGAAATAAACCAGATTACTTGAAAATGCAGAAAGAATTAAAACCATAGCGATGGCAAAAGAAGCCATAGATCCCAGAATAATCCATAATCTTTTCGTTTTACGTTTCATGGCTGCTGATTATTTTGAATTTGAATAAGTTTTTTTTGAACGCGTTTTAACCTTGTCCAAGAGTGAAAGGATAAGACACTAAGAGAGAGAACGGTAATACCGTAAGCAGCAATAAGATAAGGTAAATGGGTCACGATTTAAATGGCCTATTCATTTAATAAATAATGGCGGACTTGACGTTCAAGAATAGCAGCACGTAATTGCATACAAACCAAAGCAATAAAGCCCAAAACAAATCCCACAAAACAAAAAATAAGGGGCCACATCATGGAAAGGCTCATTGCTGGTGCATGTGTTATACTAAATGTGCTAGGTTGGTGCAAAGTATGCCACCAATTAACACTAAATTTAATAATAGGTAAATCAAAAACACCAACTAGGGCTAAAATAGCGGCTGCTTTATAGCCTTTTTGTTGATTATCAAAAGCATGTAACAAGGTAATATGCCCAAGATATAAAAAGAACAAAACTAACACCGAGGTTAATCGGGCATCCCATACCCACCAAGTCCCCCACATTGGCTTGCCCCACAAAGAGCCTGTAATTAAGCAAAGTGCTGTAATGACGGCACCAATGGGTCCAATTTCACCTGCGGCTAAATCTGCCAAAGGATGCTTCCAAATCAAAGAGCATAAAGCACAAAGAGCCAGCGCAAAATATCCCCCACTAGCCAGAATTGCCATAGGAACGTGAATATACATAATTCTGACGCTGTCTCCTTGCTGCCAATCCGCAGGGGAAAAGCATAACCCCCAGACCATTCCGATCGCAAGGAAGATAATAGCCGATATTATAACCCATGGTTGTATTTTGCTGGCAAAACGTAAAAATGTTCCAGGGTTAGCAAAACGATGAATATTAAAAGGTGACTGGTTCTGTGGGGAAGGTGATGTATTTGTCATTCGGAAGAGATTAAATAAAAGAAAGATAATCATACTATTACAAGTGAATGTATTTTTTTTCAATTTTAAAAGTAGAAAGATTTATTTTACTGTGCATAATTAAGAAAGTTTTAATTGTAATATTATTAAGGTGAGGAATCTAAAATGTTATTTGTCATTATGTGCACCGATAAACCCGATAGTAATGAATTGAGAATGGCAGTTCGTCCGCAACATCTCGCATATTTAAAAACATACGAAAAATATATTAAAGTTTGCGGTCCTTTGCTGAATAAAGATGAAAAAAGCTGTGGCTCTTTGATTATGATCGAAATGCAAGATCGTGCAGCAGCAGAAGGGTTCGCAGTCAGTGATCCATATACCAAAGCGGGGCTTTTTGAAAGTGTTGTGATTAGACCGATGAAAATGATTGGATATGACGGAAAAATGTTGACAACATAGTTATTCTTAAAGCTGAATGTGTAATGTAATATTATTAAATACATATATATATAAAGGATAAATTCGGCTTCAATTTTATACAATCTAGATGGTAATTCACAAGTTCAAACGACAAAAGTTCCTGTTGATTTGACAAACGTTCATGATGTGAAATTTATTCGTAAATCCCCAACAGGGGAGGGGCTTTTGGTAACGGTAAGTTAAAACGCAATCAAGTATTTATCGTTATTATAACAATGGAAATGTCGCAAACTTCGGAACCATTCCGAACCTTACAAACACTAATTCAGAGGCTGAGAGTAAACAATCAACAGCGTCAACATTCTCTATTGATGGGTATTATTATGTTTCGTTATAAACGAACTTGAAACAAGATGCTCCAGGATATATTCGAATCACGAAATTGAATTCAGATGGGCAATCGGTTGCACAATATGCTTATGGTATCGATCACCCTGCAATGATTAATGTTAAGCATGATGGTGTTGCTGAAATATTGGTAATAAATAATAATCAGTTATTGATTTTGGAACGAGGATATATTTCAAATCAAAGTAATACAACAACAGGAATTAATTCTGATGCCAGAATTTATGAAATTAATTTGCAAGATGCTCATAATATTTTTGGGGGGTGCAAATATAGATCAAACAAATATGCAATTGATTCCAAAAAATCTTGTTTGTGATTTAAAGAATTTACATATTGGTCAAGTTGAAAATTCTCAAACGCAAAGATTAAATAATATTGCTAGCATGAGTTTAGGACCGACCTTATCTGATGGCAGGCGTTCGGTTGTTTTTGCGTCAGATACTCCAAATACAGTTAGCCCAGAAAATACAAAATTAGTTAGTTTTGCGCTTGATACAACATCAAGCAATTTACAATTACATTATATTAATCAAATTGGATTGCCTTTTGATTGTCAATACACAGATCCTAACGGAATAACATATCGTATCGGTGGTTTATCAGGAATTGATTATGATCCAAAAACAGATACTTATTTGGTTGAATCTGATCATCAGACAATAGACGGTGCTTCTCTGGGATATTCGGTAATGTTTCGTGTTAAATTGAACAGGTTAACTGATAAAAATGAGCACCCAACAATCGAGTTTTTAAGCGCGCAGCCATTGGTTAATGAAAAAGGTAATCCCATATCCGATGCTGAATCCATTCGTCTTGACCCGAATGGTAATGGTTTTTGGTATACAACAGAAGAGAAACCTGCAGGGATATACCATTATCATCAAGAAGGTTCAGTAACCAAGATTGCCGTGCCAGATAATATTACGACGCGTGCTCAAGATAATTTAAGTCTAGAAGGATCTAGTTTTGCGCCTGATGGATCATATTATGTTTCAATGGAGCGTAATTTAACCGGTGATGCAACTGGATATTCCAGAATTATGAAATATGATGCGAATGGAAATATCGTGGCACAATATGCGTATTATACGGATCGCCCTTCTACGATTGGTGCAACCAGTAATGGAATTTCCGAGATTCTGTCTTTGGATAATAACACACTTTTAATTATGGAAAGAGGCGATAATAAAAATCAAACAGGTGTTACAGAAGGGGCATCAAGAAACCGTGTACGTATTTATAAAGTTAGTTTAATAAATGCGCAGAATGTTTTGGATATAGATTATTTGGCTGCAAATAATACTAAATTACTGGATAAGACTAAAATTTTTGACTCTCAGGACTCTTCTATCGTGGATAAATTAAATACGAATGAGACAAAAATTGATAATATCGAAGGAATGACATTAGGACCAAAATTGCCCGATGGTCGGCAATCTTTAATATTGGTGTCAGATAACAATTTTAATCAGTCTCAATATAAAACTCAGTTTATTAGTCTGGTTTTAGATGATGGCGATGCTTGTTTTTGACTGGCACTTTTATTTGTGCGCAAAATGGAATGGTGAGGGTTGAAGATATAATTCCAGAGAATTTGATATATAGTCTTAGGCATCGAAATATATGGTAATTACGTCAAGTTACATGGGTGGGTAAATAAAAGGGCACAGTTGCTCCATATAAGTTACCCTTTACTGTTCAAACGGTTCCTTTAATGTCTAGGACTTATCGTCCGTGTGATGCATTTAGATCTTTTGTCGATAATTGTTATACTTTAAGTATTTTAGTCGGAAAAATTTGTTTACATCATCAGGATCAAGAACAAAATATTGATATCCATTTATCAAAGCGAGAATTGTCAGGATGGTTGCCCTTATCTGAATTAAGTGCCAGATAGATATCAGGAAATGCGTTTCTTCCTTTACAACCTATAGATACAACGGGAAAAATCTTTTTATCCATTCAGATTGTAGAGGCAGGTTCTTATTTTGTCGAAGATTAAAGAATGTGCTGGTGCATATTTTGCGAAAAATCAATGGTCTGTTATTGTAAATAGATGATATGCGTTGAAAGAGGAATATTCACGATAATAAGAATTATTCCTCTAACAGGCTAAGCGTCAAATCAATATTGAGTTGTTGCAATATCTCTATAATAATCGTTTTTATATTAGTGATATTGCCACCATTGATGGTTAAAATTATTTTGCCACTTACATGATATAAATTGAAATGCCCACCCCATTTCAATATTTCTTTATTGAACGCTTGGGTTTTATGAATGCAACAGATGGAATAAGACGTTACATCAAAGGCATGAAAAGTTGTGGTTGTATTGATTTTACTCGCTAAGTGGGCAAAGAAATGATCGGGTAATGGGCTGCTGATTATTAATTGATATTCGTCACTCATTGATGTATCAAAACTCCCTTGTATCTTCTGCCCATGGGATCAGTTTCGTTGTGGCTATCGTCACAGTTCCCCATAAACATATGGTCATCAAAGATAATAAAAATAAAGCGGCGAACATTAGGTCGGTTTGAAATCGGCTATTCGCATTTTGCATTAAAAATCCAAGTCCTGAAGAGGCACCCACCCATTCCCCAACCACTGCACCAATCGGGGCAATTGCTGCGGCAATGCGCAGTCCTGAAGCAAATGAAGGCAATGCAGCAGGAATACGGATATATAATAACTGCCGCAAGGGGGAAGCGTTCATTGTTTTTCCTAACTCTATCCATCCTGTCGGGGTTCGGGTTAAACCATCAAAAAAGGCGGAAGTGACTGGAAAGAAAATCATAATCATCGCCATGACCACTTTCGAACTAACCCCGAAACCGAACCATAATACCAATAAGGGAGCAAGCGCAAAGGTTGGAATGGATTGGCTTATCAAAATGATTGGCATTAACCATTGTCTTATAAAAGGAATGAGGCTCATCATTAACGCCAAAATCATTCCTAACCCACATCCTAAAATGAGACCCAAGATTGTTTCATTAAAGGTAATAAAAGCAGCATTCCACAATAATGCTTGGTTGTCTTTAAAAGCGATAAATACAGAGTATGGAGACGGTAATAAATAAGGGGGGATATGAAGGAATAAATGTATGCCTTGCCATAAAAGGAACAAGCCAATGATTAAGATAGGAATACGGAAATAAATTGGAAGAGAGGGCATTATAGTGCGCTTTTTTCTATTAGGAAAGCGAGTAAATTGGCTTGGGCTTGTTGCACATGTAAATTATCTGGATGACGAGGGATAGCCCCTTCAATAGATGGTATATAATGAATTTGTGCAGGATTGCCAACGAGGATTTGGATATTTTCACCCAATCGACAGGCTTCAAAAGGGTCATGTGTAATTAAGATGACTGTTTTTCCTTGTAGTAATTGTGCTGTATAATCCTGCATTTTACTACGGGTGACACTGTCCAATGCTGAAAACGGTTCATCCATTAGTATAATGGAACGATTTTCGTATAAAGTTCTGGCAAGGGCAGCACGTTGGCGCATTCCCCCAGATAGTTGAGAAGGATATTGATGGACTGCTTTGGTTAACCCTACTTGTTCTAAAATATGTAGTGCTTTGTTTTTATCTGGTTTTTCATTGCGTAATTTGCTGCCTAACATTACATTTTTTATGATCGTAGCCCAAGGCATCAGCAAATCTTGTTGTGCCATATAGCTAATTTGTGAATTTAACGAGGTTAATGGCTCGCAAGTAATCTTACCTTTGGTGATTGGTAATAGACCAGCAATCATTTTTAATAAACTACTTTTCCCTACACCACTTGCACCAAGGAGAATATTGAACGCACCTCCTTGAAACGATGTATTTAATCTGGAAAATATCGGTTCGTTGCGATAATTGAGTGTTAAGTCACGAATATGAATGGTTGGCGATGGGTTTGACACGGCAATGACTTGTTTGAAGAAGAGGTTGCAAAGGGACGGGTAATGCGTGGAGGAAAAGCAAGTTCTTCGTCCATTCCCCGTTGTAAAGAAAGATTGGGGTTATAAAAAGGATCATAATTGCATATAGATTTCCATTTATTACGAATTGAGAGGATTTCTTGCCGTTCTTTGCCAGCGCGTTGACCTGTATAATGATTGCCCAAAGAAAGAGATTCATAGTGAATAAGTTCAGCCTGTTGGCACTGAATTATGCGATAGGTTGCTTTTTGTAATTTTAAGCAAAAATCTATATCATTATAAGCAATTTCATACTCTTCATCAAATCCTTGTACTTGGTCATACGCTGTTTTACGAATTAACATGCAAGCTCCTGTAACGGCGGACACATCATGGTCATGAGTTAACGTAAACCGATTAGAGTGCTGAAAACGCCCTGCATGTTCGCATAAATTAGCGGCTCCCATAATGATTCCAGCATGTTGGATTTGCCCATTCGGATAATAGAGTTTTGCCCCAACAGCACCTACATCTTGATCTTGCATATGTCCCATCATGGAATTCAGCCATTGTGCAGTTTTAGGGCGAATATCGTCATTTACGATGGCGAAAAAATTATGTTTTGTGTGCTGAATGCCAAAATTACAGCTTTGTGAAAAATTAAACTGATTTGTTTTTAACCAGACCACGCGTAAGTTTGTATGTTTCAGTAATGGGCGTAAATAATGAAGCTGTGCACGAGTTAAAAAAGTTGGTTGTGAAATCACTAATATAAGTTCAAAATTCGGATAATTCGTTTCATTGAGAATACTTAAAATTGAATTGCGAATTATTTTGGATGAAATTGTTGTTGGAATAATCAAGCTGACAGGATGATGGTTTGATAATAAATTTATTTTCAAAGGAAAAATATTGTCTTTTACGTGTCCCGTCCATTGCCGAGATGAGATATCGTTTCTAACACTCTGTTGCATCTCTTGGATCGCTTGTGAATCAGGAACAATATGGCGATGGCTTAGGATAAAAGGCACATGATGGATCGAAGATCGTTTCTTCCAAAGATACAACGCCAAGGCAAGACGATGTGTATAGGCAGAATAATAATGGATTGGATAGTTTTGTTGAAAAGACTCAAAAATATCTTGACGAAACAACCAAATATCTTGGGTAAGGATACCTGATATCAAGGTTAAATATCCAATATTGGGTTTAAAGAGCGGACTTGCCCTGTGGTGATGTTGATCGAACATATCAGAATCTGCATAAAGTGCTTGTGGAAAATTTGCTCGTGCAGCTTGATCGGCGAAAATAGCCAAAGCATGATCTGACAAGACCTCACCATTTTGTAAAATAGCAACGTAAGAATGCGTTGCTTTCTTTGGTGTCGTCCATTGTTGGTTTAAAGATATATTTGTTTGTGAGTTATGATGATCGTCAGCATTATATATTATTGAATGAATAACAGGCCATTCTTTATAAAACGGACTTTGATATAAAGTTTCCTTTTCTTTATCTCCCCAACAATCATATAAATCACACCAATCCTTATAGGATAAATTAATTTTTGAGTGGTTATAGTGATGTTGAATGGCGGTGCGTAACCGTTTTTTAAGATGAATAGGGGATCCAATCAGTGTTTTTAAGATTTTTTTTGGATTGCTGAACGCCAGCAAGCTACCTGCAAGCAATCGGGATAAAGGAATAATTGTAACGACAATCTTCGTAGAAATATTCTGTTTGCTTTGAAGAGAACTTATTTTCACTTTGTCACTATGTTTCGGTATATATATAATCCCCATTATCCAATGTTGTAGAAAACAGAAGTAATGTTGCAAATAATGCGTTTCTTCCCATTCTTGGCTGTCATGGTGATGGATAGAAATCACATAGGGAAGCTGTTTATTCTCCTTATGAAGCACTTTAAAAAGCACTAAGCACCATCGGTTTTCATACGCTGTGATTAAAGGTTGTTTAATAAGATCGGACATTGGGTGCGGCATAGGAGTTCTTTGTAAGCAAATAAAACTATGTAAGTTTTCGATTTGTGACGATATTCTTTAAATAATCCAAATATTTTCAGAATAGAGTATAATTTAAAAGATTGGTTTGTAAAATGGGTATAAAAATAATTTGGTTTATGAATACATAACACTATATAAAATAGTATTTTAATCGCATTTAAAAATTTAATTTACTTAAAAATATTGTAATAAATTATTAGGAGCATTATAGTATGTATAATTAGCTGGGCGATTGTCGTTTTAAATAGGTAAATCATAAGAAAATGAGTAAATATTATTATGGATATAAAAACACCATAGCGCTACTTTTAATTGGTGGTGGTGTAACGTGTTTGCACGATTCTGGGTACAGTGCGACCCCGCAAACGAATATTTCTCATAGTACGATGGATGCAACCGACCAAGCAAAAGCCTTGTCTCATTTGCAAAAGGTGGATATTGGACAAGGATGGATTGCGTGTGAAAAGACAGTTTCATCATGTTCCCCGTGGAACGCGGTGAAAGTGATCAATATTGATCCATACCAAGATATTCACTATCAAATAGGTAAATTATCAGTTACTTTTTCCAAGGGACGACCAACCTTTTCTGTGAATAAAAATGAGCTGGTTATTTCTTTGGGGGGAATGTTTCAATATGATGTGGGTGCTTTTGTTGGCGCTAATCCCAAAGGAAATGGTCCGTCAATGAATAGCATCCGCAGTCATCTTAGGCGTGGACGTTTTATTGTCAGTGCAAAATACAAAGATTTCGTTGTAACCGTGACCCCTGATCTGGGAACCTCTGGCACACAAAATGATTCTCTGTTTGAGGCGTCCTTAAGATACCAAGGATTTCGTCATACCTCCATTGATATTGGGTTATTACAACCTCGTGTTACGATGGAAGATGCCGAGGGGTCTAATTTCTTTGAGTTTGTTGAACGCCCCATGGTAATTGATTTGGTTCGTAATATCGCTTCGGCAAATGCACGTCTATCTTTTGGGGGAACGCATTGGGAAAAAAGATATATTGTCGCAGCTTATGTAACAGGACCACGTTATGGACCCTTTAAAAATTTCCAAAATAATCAAATTGGTGGTGTATTTAGGCTGGCAGGACGACCCGTTATCACCAATGATATAGATTTACATGTAGGCGTTTCTGGATCTTTTGCGTTTCACGGGGAAAATCGACAATATTCGATGAATACAGGGCAAGAGGCACAGATATGGCTTACGCGTCCTTACATAAAGACCAGAACGATGGATGGGGTGAATAGTATTTGGAGCGTTGGTCCCCAAATCGCCTTGCGGTACAAGCGGTTTTTATTAATGTCCGAATATTATTCTATCCATATACAAAGATCAGCAGTAAATGGTCAAAATGCTCCAAATTTGAATTTTCCTGGATGGTATGTCAGTGCCAATTACACGTTATTTGGGCAACCTCGGCTTTACGAAGCACAAAGAGGTGTATTTATCACGCCAATAGGTCCCACTTTTAACCCAGCAGCAGGATATTGGGGGGCTTTGGAGTGGTCTGCACGTTGGAGTGTGATGGATTTAAATAGCCATAAATTTTGGTATGGCTCTAACAATAAATTATTTGGTGTCAATGGTGGCAAACAGACCGTATGGTCGACGGGGTTCAATTGGTATCCATCTTCTCAGGTAAAAATAATGTTAGATTATAATCATATTCAAGCGTCATCTTCGTTAAAAAATGAGTATAACCCCAGAGGGCGCAACAGTAATCTCGTTATTTCAAGGCTACAATATAATTTTTAAGCTTCTTTTACACATTATTTCAAAATTAATGTGTAAAATTTCTTAAATTACCTGACCGAAATGTTACTTTAACTTTCACCATATTCATACATAAGATTATTTTTCATAGTTTGATTCTCTGATATTCGTTAATTAATTAATCTATATATTTAATAATATGGTGTGTGATATGTGTATAAATAAAATAAATTACAGCAAAATTAATAGCTTTATTGTACCATATAGCATTGTTTTCAGTGTTGCTGTGTGTTTTACAAGTTTTTCTTCAGTAAGTGGAGCCGCTAGCACGAAGACTATTACCCAATCAGAGCAAATGCCTGACGATAAACAGCTTGCAAAATTAGGCGAGCAAAAGACAGATTTTGGACAAGGGTGGTATATTTGTTCAGAAACTGAAAAAACTTGCACAATGTGGAATGCAATTAAAATTGTTAATGTCGACCCTTACAAGAACATTAAATATCGTATAGGCAGCTTAAATTTAACATTTCCAAAAGGTCGCCCAACTTTAACATCCCAAGATAAACGTTTAAAAATCACTTTGGGGATGATTATTAACTATGATATTGGCGGGTTTATTGGTCCTGATAATAAATATGGACAAGATGTTTCAGGATCTCGGGGCTATATACGTCGTGGGCGTTTTAGTTTGGGCGTGCAATATGATGATTTTTTGTTAACTGTTAGTCCTGACTTTGGTGAGTTTTTTAGAGATACATATAATTTATATGAAGCGAACTTAGCATATAAAGGTTTTAAAAACACAATCATTAGCATTGGTTTATTCCAACCAAGATCGTCAATGGAGGATGCAGAGAGTTCAACTGGCTATGAATTCATGGAACGACCAGCCATTGTTGATGTGGTACGTAATATTGCTGGGGGTGAGCCAAGATTGTCTTTTGGTGCTCAACATTTTGGTAAAAGATATCTGATTAGTGCTTATGTTACGGGGCAACGATTAGGCAAAGCATTTCAACAAAATTTCCAAAATAATCAGATCGGTGGTGTTTTCAGAGCCGCTGTGCATCCTCTTTCTACACGTGATCTTGATTTACATGTCGGACTTTCAAGCTCTTTTGCTTTGCATGGCGATAATAAAAAATATGGAATAAGTGCCAGGCAAGATGCTCAATTATGGTTAAGTAAACAATATATTCGTACGGGTACATTAAACGGGGTTGATAATGTATGGGCGATTGGACCAGAAGTGGCATTTCGTTGGAAAAGACTTGTATTACAATCAGAATTTTATAATGTTCATTTAGGGCGTAATTCAAGCCAGGCAGAGTACAGACCGAATTTTAATTTCAAAGGATGGTATATTTTATCTTCTTATACTATTTTTGGTCAACCGCGTTCATACAATAACGCACGTGCTATTTTTAATCCGCCAACAGGGTCATATTTCAATCCAGCGGCAGGTCAATGGGGGGCTTTGGAATGGGGTACACGGTTCAGCCAAATGGATTTGGATGATCGTGTGCATAGTTACAGCTCAACAGGAAAGTTCCAAGGCGTTCAAGGGGGTAAGCAAACGATTATCACGACAGGATTTAATTGGTATCCATCAACACATATGCGTATCATGCTTGAATATCATCATGTGCATGCGACGGGATCTAAAGGAAATAAATATAATTTATATGGTCGCAGCAGCGATTTTATTACATCAAGATTACAATTTACGTTTTAATTTTTTAATGATACGCTTTTGCAAGCTGGTCAGGCGTTTGTTGTGATAATGCAAAATTGTACAGTTTTAAATAATCTGGCGATCAATATGTGGTAAGCATCAAAAACCATTCTGAGATTTCAAAGGCAATAAATGATTTCTGTAATGACCAACATATTATGTGTAAGAATTGCTCGTATTGTTTACAGTGATATTCCATATCACTGTAAACAACGCGATCAATTCCTACATGTAATGTTATGATATTCAGCTTTTCTAGGCTTTGCTCATGAATGGATGCTGAGCATAAAAAATAGAAATATTAAATAAAAGCGATATGTTATATAGTTAAATTAACCCTAATTGCTCGACATGTTTATCTTGTTGCATTTGCACGGCGTGTTCTAAATCAATAGATATAATTTGGCTAACCCCACGTTCTTGCATGGTGACACCATATAAACGATTCATGTGGCTCATTGTCAGTTGATGGTGGGTGACCACTAAAAACCGTGTGCCAGCCTGTTCGGTCATATCGGATATTAATGCACAAAAACGCTCTACGTTCGGATCGTCCAAAGGCGCATCAACCTCATCCAATATACAAATAGGAACAGGGTTACAACGACTGACCGCAAAGACAAGAGAAAGAGCAGTTAATGCTTGCTCTCCACCTGATAGCAAAGACAATGTAGCGAGTTTCTTTCCAGGAGGTTGAGCATAAATCTCTAATCCTGATTGCAAAGGATCTTCATGTGCCAATAATTTTAAATATGCACTACCGCCATTAAACATACGGGTGAATAAATCTTGGAAATGTTGGTTGACTTCATTAAAAATAGCGTTCAGTTTTTCTTTGCCTTGTTGATTGAGCTTTTGAATAGATTCTCGTAATTGCTGAATAGCAGCAGTTAGCTCGTTATATTCTTTTTCAATGGTATTTAATCGTGCTTGTTTTTCTTCGCGCTCAATCTCAGCCCGTAAATTCACGGCTCCCAAAGTATCTCGCTCAGCAGAATTTTCGGCAATGATAGTTTTAAGTTTTCTCTCAGCTGTATCACTAATATCGAGGTCAGATTGCTGTTTTGCAACTTCTTGAATAGAAGGTTCAATATTATTTTTTAATTGTTCTAATAATGCTTCTGCTTGTTCTTGTTTTGCTTGTGCTTTCAGTAAATTTTCTCTGGTTTTCTGAGTGTTTTGTTCAGCTTGTTGCAACTGTTTTTGTGCTTCTGTAAGATTTTTTTCTAACTGAATTAACTGTTGCTGTGCTGATTGATAAAGTTGACCCGCTTGAGTTTCTGTTTCTTTTAAAGAGTCATGTTGTGCTTCAAGATCAGGCAGTTTTTGATTGAGGATCGTATATTCAGATTTTAGCTGGGTAATTTTTCCTAGAGAGGTTTTGGCTTCCTCTTGCGCCTGAGATAAACGAGCTTGCCAGTCTTTAGATTGGTTTTCCAAAGCGTCTTTTTGTTTCAAGAGATTGTCTTTTTCATTGAGTAACAAATGATACGCTAATCGTTCTTTTTCTTCTTTTTCTTTACAGTTTTTATATGCTTCTTGAGCCGTGTAAAGGTTGTTCTTAACAGTGTCTAGTTCAGGAAGGGATTCGTAGTTTTGTGTAGAATGAATGAATTCTTGTTGTTTGATTTCCAAATATTTTTTTGCATCTTCACAACGGGGGTGCAGTGTTTCAATACGGCTATGGTGTTGAATATAGTTCTCTTTGATCGCTTGATATTTTTTTTGCGCTACGGAAAAATCTTGTTCAGCAATTTGATAATCTTTTTGTAAGTTGAGTATCTGTTGTTCAAGCTCTAGGACTTTCTTTTGTGCTGCTTCTTGTGTCGAAAGTGCTTGTTGGGGATTTTCCAGTTGTTTTTTCTGTTCTTGATCTTGATGCAAAGAGCGTTCTAAATGCTCTAACTCTGTGTGTAGTTGGGATTGTTTTTCTTGCAACGCCTCAAGACGGATATGATTTTGTTCATCTTCGCTGAGGCGTTTTTGTTGTTGATCTTTGAGTGTGGATAGTTGATTTTCAATCGTTTGTAATTGCTGTTGTGCTTGTCGAGCAGCTTCTTGACAGCGTTGTAATTTGTCTTGGCTTTGTTGAACGAGGGTATCATCAGGGTTAGGAAACTCAGCCTCTTTTTGAGCTTGTTCTAAATTTGTTTGTTTGTCTTTAAAATCTTGCTGTGCTTGTGAATAAGCAGGTTGTAACGCTTCAAACTGAGTTTGAGCGGCTTGAGCACGATTTTGAAGGGATAAGAATTCTTGTTGCAGTCTTTGAAATTCTTGTTTTGTCGTTTTGTAAAATGCTTGTTTTTCTGCAAGCTGTGTTTTGAGAATGTGGTACTGATCTTGCAGCTTTTGAAGTTGTGTTTTTAATGCAGGATATTGAGTGTTTAATGCTGCAAGTGTTTCTTCGGTTTGCTTCAGATTTTCTTTTTGTAATAGGCGTTGCGCAGCCTTACTTTGTAATCCTGCTTTTTGATGATAACCATCCCAACGCCATATATCTCCTTTTTTGGTCATCAGGCTTTGCCCAAAAGTCAGGTTATGAGAATAATCTTGACCTTCTTGGACTGTTTTAACCACACCAATATGATCAAAAGCACGTTGTAGAGCAGGGGAAGGAGGAATGATTTCTGAAAGTTTTCGTATAGATTCAGGAAAAACAGAATGACTAGGTGGTAGTACAATCCAACCTGTTTGTGTCTCTGAGCTTACAGGGCTTTCCAAGGTTTCATCAAATAGCGCAGCCACAGCAATAATGAGATCAGATGGGATCGTGATGCTGTCCAATACAGCAGGTAACGTGTGTGATGGTTTTTCACTTTGATCGTGCGACAAAGCAAGTGCTAAACCATCTCGCTTGGCTTGCAATTTCTGCTGTTCTGCTTCGTGTTGATACAGTTTTTTTTGTGCTTGCTCCGTTGCTTCTTGAGCCTGTTGATAGTGTATCGTTAAATTTTGTATGGTTTCTTGTAACGCTGTAACCCGACTTTCTTGCTCGGTTAATACTGTATTTTTATCTTGTAACACTTGATTGGCAATAAGGGTTGCTTTGACCTTGTCGATTTGCTCGGTCAAGAGTGTTAAGTTCTTTTGTGTTTGTTGGAATGCTTGTTGCGCAGTTACCAGATTTTTTTGACGATTATCATAAGTTTGTTTTGCTTGCTGAGTGGCAGACTCTGTTTCAAAATGCGTTTTGATGGCCTCTTGATGATGTTGAATCGTAACTTGCGTATGTTCTTTGGCACTCACATATGTTTTTTGTAGCTCTGATAATTCAACAACAAATTGTTGTTTTTGCTGTTCTGTCAAAGATTGATTTTGTAGCGTTTGAATTTGTGTGGCTACATTATTTTTCTGGCTTAGAATTTGTTGTTGTTTTTCTGTTTGCTGCTGAATTCTTTGAGCAAGCTGTGTATAGGCTTGCTCTACTTGTTGCGCATGATGTTGTGCATGACTTGCTTGTAATTTTGCTTCGTTTAGCAGTGTTTCGCTTTGTTGTTTTTGCGCTTGTATTATTTGTAAATGTTGTTGAGCATTGATTTGACTATTCTCAAGTTTATGAATTTCTTCTTCTTTGGGAAGGGCTTCAAGGCAGATTTGATATTCAGCACTCATTTTTTGATATTCTATTTCAGCATTATGTTGAGCCTGTTTTGCTTGTTCATAGTGCTGGGTTATAGCTTGATGTTGTTTTTGTTGTTCATCAAGGATATTTTCTTCTTTTTGGATTTCTAATGTTAAAATTGTTAATTGTTTTTCATAAGAAGCAATAGTGTCTTGTAAAATTTGTTCTTTTTCAGGATGGTTCTGTAAATTTTGTTCTGTAGTTTGTAAATTGATATGAACTTGATTTAAATCAGCTTCTGTTTTCTCTACACGAGCATTGGTCGTGCTTTGTTGTTCTGTTGCTTCTTGAATACGCTCTTGAAGTTGTTCTATTTGTTCAGCAATTTTGTTCTTTTGTTCTTGCAAGGATCGTGTGGCATGGCGTTCATGATCCCATTGTGTAAGAGCTTGAATCTCTTTTTGTCTCAGTTGAGGCAGCTTTTCTTCCAAAGATGCAAATAGAGCTTGTTGTTTGATATATTGATCTTCAGCGTCTTTTTGAGCATTTTCAGCTTGTAAATGTTTTTGTTCGAATACATACAGACTACGAATTGCCCGTTGAAAATATAAGGATTGTAACGTAGTTTCCGCAGTTCTCAGTTCTGTTGAAAGGCGTCTATAGATCGTTGCTTGTGAAGATTGCTCGTTCAGAGAGTCAATAAGAATGATTAATTGTTGTTGCAAATCATCCAAGCGGGCAAGGTTTTCCTCGGTTGCTTTGAGTTTTAACTCAGCCTCTCTGCGCCGACTATATAGACCAGCGATTCCTGCGGCCTCTTCTAAAACTTGTCGTCTTTCTTCAGGTGATGCTGAAATCAGTTGAGCAATCCGGTTTTGGCTGATGATAGCCGAAGATCGTGGTCCAGACCCCAAATCTGCAAAAAACGTTTGCACATCTCTGGCGCGTTGAACTTTGTTATTAATGCGATATTGGCTACCAGAACCACGTTCCAGCTGCCGTGAGATTTGTAATTGATCTTGTTGTTGGAAAGGGGCTGGCGCGATATGTTCTGTGCCTTCGATGGTTAAAGAAACTTCGGCGATATTGCGTGCTGCTCTGCGTGCTGTTCCTGCAAAAATAACATCGTCCATTTCCCCGCCTCGTAAGGATCGGGCAGAGCTTTCCCCCATGACCCAGCGGATCGCTTCGACGATGTTGGATTTGCCACAACCATTGGGACCAATAATCCCTGTTAACCCTGGCAAGATTTCTAATGTAATAGGATCAGAAAAGCTTTTAAATCCAGCGATTTTAAGATGTGTAAAGCGGATGGTCATACAGGGAATTGGGACTATTTATAATTAAGGGGTTGGTTGGCGACTTAAAGCACTTGTAACCTGTTTCCCAAAATCTTCAATAGTTAATTCACCAACAACGGGCTGATTGTTAAAAATAAAAGTGGGGGTGCTATCAATTTTATATTGATCTTCTGCTTGTTTAACTTCTGCTAAAATTGCATTACGTAACGCAGAATCGTTTGTGACTTGCTCAAATTGAGAAGCATTCATACCAGCAAGTGTTGCATATTTTTGTAATTCTTTGGCTGGGTCTGCACCTTCTTTGAATGCCCATTGGTCTAAATTATCCAACAAAGCAAAAACAAATGGTTTATATTGTTCAACAGGTAAACTGCGTGCAACAATAGCTGCCATTAATGCAATTTTATCCAAAGGAAAATCTTTAAAAATATAATAGACTTTGCCTGTGTTAATATATTGTTTTTCGATTTCAGGAAAAATAGTTTGTGCAAAGCGACCACAATGAGCACATGTCAAAGAGAACCATTCTTGAATATGGACTTTGGCATTGGGGTTCCCTAATGCGCGTGGTGCTGTAAAACTAGGTGAAATCGTTGCTGCTTTGGCGCGTAGGTTGGATGCAAATAAGGTTGCTGCGGGAAGCGCAGTGCTTAGAAATAGGCGACGAGTAATAGCCATAATAGTGTTCCTAAAATAGTAAAAAAAGACAATTATATTTGTTTCAATTTTAACATAAAAATTGATGGTTAATCTCTTATTTTATCATAAATATTGTCGATGATTATAAATAATTTGTTTGCAGTATGCAAAGAGAGACCTAAATAGGGGCATTGGTCAATAATATCAATCATCCACCCCGAAAGATAAAGAATACAGCACCAACAATACAAAGCCCTGCCCATACATAATCCAGCTTAAAGGATTGATTCATGAAAAAGATACTAAATGGGATAAAAACCAATAGCGTAATGGCTTCTTGCATGATCTTTAATTCACCCAAAGAGAGTTTGGTATATCCAATACGGTTGGCAGGAACTTGGATCATATATTCGCCCAAAGCAATGCACCAGCTAATGAGTGCAGCAATATACCAAGGTTTGCTTTCCAATGTTTTTAAATGTCCATACCATGCATAGGTCATAAATAGATTAGATAAGACCAACATCGACGCAGTCGTTAACCAAACAGGCATTTGATTCTCTTTTCAAGTATAAATTTTGTTGAATTTAAATAAATTTTAGTGGTTTGTTAAATAAATTGAATATGCTAACATTTGGTAATAATTTTTGATATATAAATGAAATTATTCAAATGGCTAAAACAATTTTTTATTTTATATGCTTGATAAGCATGATCCAATAGTAAAATACTGGAGATAATACTATTTTATAATCATATTCTGTTGTAGGAGATTTTTAATGATTATTTTGTGTGGGGATGTTTTAATTGATTTTATCCCAGATAAAACTGCGGATGGAGCAGATTGCTATTGTCCAGCCCCCGGTGGGTCATGTGCCAATATTGCCGTGGCGATTGGTCGTTTGGGCGGAAAAGTTGGGTTTATGGGTGGGATATCCAATGATTTTCTAGGTGAAAAACTAATGGAATTTCTTGAAACCTCTAATGTCGAAACACGCTATGTTGCACGGGGACCCCAACAAACGACGCTTGCGTTTGTAGAGTTGGGAGAAGAAGAACCTCAATACGCTTTTTATGATGAAAATACAGTATCTCGTCTTTGGGTGCGTTCACAATCCCCTGGATTTACAGAAGATGTTAATTTAATCCATATTGGTTCAACTTCCTTGATCGGCCCCCCCATTTCAGAGGCATGTGAACAAATGTTCAGAATTGAAAAGGGGAAACGGATTCTCTCTGTTGATCCAAACTGTCGTCCTGGTAATACATTACATCCAGACGTATATCGTGCTCGAATGGCACGCTTGCTTGCTATGGCAGATGTGATTAAACTTTCCAAGTCTGATCTTGCATTCTTAATGCCGGATACCTCTTTTGATGAGGCTGCTGAAATGTGGATTTCACAAGGGACTTCGATCGTGATCGTGACACGAGGTAGCCAAGGCACATTATGTTATTTGCCAGGTCAAAAAACAATTACCGTAGAGCCCGATTATATTGATGATGTTGTCGATTCTATTGGTGCTGGGGATACGTTCATGGCTGCAACCTTGGCGTATTTGCAGAAAGAAGAGTTGTTAACATTGGATAATATTAAAACAATTACGCCCGATCAAATTACCAAAGCATTAAAATATGCATCTGTTGCCGCAGCAATGATATGTCAACGTCGTGGGGCTAATCCTCCTTGGGAAAAAGAGGTTGCGGCACGCATTGCGTCTAAAAAGTAACTTCTAAAATTGGCAAAGATAAAGTTTTTTCTTTGCCCTTCAAATTTACACATATTTTCAAATAAATCGGTTTTTAATCATTGATGGTTGTAGGAAAACTATCAAAGGCAAGAAAATGAGTAATACATTGAAAAGGCTTGGTGCTGATGATTTTGAGGATTGCCAAAAAATAAGAATAGAAGGATTCGAACAGCAAGAGCGTGAATTTCGCCTTTCCCCTCAACATGAAAAAACTATCTAAAAGTGTTGTAATAGAACGTTTAAAATCTGATTTTATTATTGGATCATATGAGAATAATAATTTAATTGGTATTGGCGGGTTGACACGATTTGCAGGTTCAAAATTACAGCATAGAGCGTTGTTATGGGGAATGTATGTTCGTTCAGAATATCGAGGAAAAAATGTTGCAAACACCATTATGTCATTGTTAATTGGGCATGCAACTGATAGTAAAATTGAAAGAGTAATATTAACTGTTGTCAGTAGTAATTTACGTGCCATTAGTTTTTATAAAAAATGGAAATTTATTTCTTATGGGTTCGACCCATATGCAGTGAAGTGAAGTAATGGTGATTATTTGAATGAAATTTTGATGGTTAGATCCATATCTAGCATTTGAAAAAAAATTATATTGATTAAGAATCTCTTTTGTTAATGTCACTTTCATCTGCTTGCTTAGAAGCTGGAAAAACCCAATTATCAGGAATATGCATTCTTAAACGTCGAATATGTCTTGGGTCAGAGTCTAATACTCTAAACACCAAACCGCTAGAATGTGTTAATACTTCACCTTTGGTGGGAACATGCTCTGCCAAACGAAAAACAAGACCACCAATCGTATCAATGTCAGAGTTACTTTCTTCTTCGGTTAAAAAAGAGCCTATATGTTTTTCAAGATCTTCCAATACCATTCTGGCATCAAGGTCTAGGGTATTGCGATCACGTTCAACGATCATTTCCACATCAGGATCATCATGTTCATCCGCAATGTCGCCGACGATTGTTTCAACAAGATCCTCAATGGTGACCAAACCATCAATACCGCCATATTCGTCGATGACCAACCCGAGATGCGTTCGATGTTGACGCATTTGTAACAATAAATCCAAAATAGGGATTTGTGGTGCTATAAAAAGGGGTTGTCTTAAAAGGTTAGTGATATTAAATTCTTCTTGAGTTCCAGTATAGGCGATCAAGTCTTTGACGTGTAACATGCCAATAATATTGTCGAGTTCAGTATGATATACTGGGACGCGAGAATGATTTTCATGGCGCATGACCTCAAGTACCTTTTCCAAGGTAATTGTATCCTCAATGGCAAATATATCGGCTCTTGGCACCATAACGTCATCTGCTGTTTTGCCACGCAGGCGTAAAATATTAGAGATTAATAAGCGTTCTTGAGTACTAAGTTCTTCGGTATTAGCATGTTGGGGGGATTGATCGTTAGCGTTTTCTTCGTCAACCAAATTGACAATGGATTGACGTAAGCTGGGATGTTTACTTTTATATATCCAACGTGAAACAACTGATTTAAAACGTTTGGGTTTTTGCTGAGAGGAATTTTGTCCGTTATCAAATGGTGAGTTATTTGCAGAACCAGAGCCACGAGGCATTATTATATACTCCGTGAGGGATAGAGTTTCCAAGGATTGGGAATATTAAGTTTCTGTAATAAAACTGCTTCTCTCATTTCCATTTCTTTGGCTTCGTTGACATAAATATGGTCGTAACCTTGTAAATGCAATAAGCCATGAATCATTAAATGCGCCAAATGATGCATAAAAGGTCTTTTATTGTGCTGTGCTTCTTTTTGAATCGTTTGCAGTGCAAAAATAATATCACCGCCTATCATACCCCCACCAGGTAATTCAAAGGTTAATACGTTGGTAGGTTTGTTTTTCCCTCTGAATTGATCATTCAGTTTTTTAATTGAAAGATCATTGGAAAAACATAAATTGGTATCTTCGGTAATAGGAAGAATTTGATGGATACGATAGATCAATGGCAATAATTTAGGCATAAAACGCCGCCATTGTTGCTCTTGTATAATTAAATTTTCATTAAGGCTATGGCGGATTTGATAAATTGGCTGCATGGATTTATAAATGTTTTATGTTTTCTGAAAATCTGGATGTTGTTGTGCGTAACGCTTGTCATATGCTTTCACAATTCGACCAACCAAAGGATGCCTGACAACATCTTGGGCTTGGAAACGCATGATTTCAATGCCTTGAATTCCTTCCAACGTTTCAACAGCATCTTTTAATCCTGATTTGATATTAGAAGGCAAATCAATTTGGCTGAGATCCCCTGTAATCACCATTCTGGATCCTGGTCCTAAACGTGTTAAAAACATCTTCATTTGTGCAGTGGTGGTGTTTTGCGCTTCATCCAGAATAACATAAGCATGTTCAAGCGTACGCCCTCTCATAAACGCAAGAGGGGCGACTTCGATTTCACCATTGGTTAACCGTTTAATGACTTGATCGCCAGGCATCATGGCATGGAGTGCATCATATAAAGGACGTAAATAAGGGTCGATTTTTTCCTTCATATCCCCAGGTAAAAAGCCCAATCGTTCGCCCGCCTCTACAGCAGGACGAGATAAAATAATACGATCTACCTGACCAGACAACAACATTGAAACAGCTTGTGCAACGGCAAGGAAGGTCTTGCCCGTGCCAGCAGGACCAATTCCAAAAACCATTTCATGTTTGAGTAGTAGTTTAAGATACTCCGCCTGCCCAGCCGTGCGTGCAGAAATTGTTCCTCGGCGTGTCGTAATACTGGGGGCATTGCTGGGTATCACATCAGCTTGTTCAGGAGAGGAAGCCTGAGAATATGTGCTGGTTTCCAGCAACCCATCTTGGGTCATACGAATAATCGTATCAACGACAGTCGAATTAATGTCTTTTTGATGATAAATATGGTTATAAAGATTGCTAAGAACGGCTTTACCAAGCTCGACTTGTTGTATATTCCCTTCAATAACAACATAATTTCCTCGGCAACCTAAGCTTACTTGAAGCTCTTTTTCAATTTGCATCAAGTAACGATCATGTTCGCCGATCAAATGTGCTAGGACAAGATTGTCACTAAACTGCAATGTTGTTTTCAACGAGGACGCGTCTAGTGGTTCTTCTGAAACGATAAAAGGGCGGTTATCGGTTTGTTTGCTCAATGGGATGTGCTTTCTTTGACAAGATATCCTGATAGAGAAAAAGTAAGGCATTCATCTATTTCTACCATACATTCTTGACCAATCAAACTATCATTTCCTTGAGCATGAACGGCTTGTAAATAAGGGGACTTGCCAGCGATTTGCCCTTCTTTACGACCTTTATGGGTAAAAAGAATGGGAATCTTGCGTCCAACAGTATCTTTGTTGAATTGTGTTTGCTGATCTTTTAATACAGCTTGTAATTCTTGCAAACGTGCATCTTTTTCGGGTTCTGCGATTTGATTCATTGAAACCGCAGCAGAAGTGCCAGGACGAGGTGAGTATTTAAAAGAATAGGCTTGTGCAAAGGTAATATCGTTGACCAATTTCATCGTTGCTTTGAAATCATCGATGCTTTCACCTGGGTGCCCGATGATAAAGTCTGAGGATAACGCAATATCAGGTCTGGCTTTTTTTAATTTTTCTATAATTGCGTAATATTCACTGACCGTATGCCCTCGATTCATCGATTTTAAAATTCGGTCTGACCCTGATTGGACAGGTAAATGCAAAAATGGCATTAAAGCGGGTAAATCACGATGTGCTGCAATGAGGGAATCGTTCATATCATTTGGATGAGAGGTCGTGTAACGAATACGAAGCAACCCTGGAATGGTCGATAATTTTTCAGCCAGTTTGACCAAATCCCAAATATTTCCATCAGGACCTTGACCGTGATACGCGTTGACATTTTGACCAAGTAATGAAATCTCTCTGACACCAAGGCTGCATAAATGGGTTGCTTCATCGATAATGGCTTGTACAGGACGGCTTTCTTCTGCACCCCTTGTATAAGGAACCACACAAAAAGAGCAAAATTTATCACAGCCTTCTTGGATGGTTAGAAAGGCTGTATATCCTTGCGATTTATCGGGCGCGGGTAAGAAATCAAATTTACTTTCGGTTGGAAAGTCTGTTTCAATCACATTACCCGATTTGCGAGCGACATCTAATATCATCTTAGGTAGCCGATGATAGGTTTGGGGTCCAAAAACAATATCAACATAAGGAGCACGTTTGAGAATAATTTCACCCTCAGCTTGTGCAACGCAGCCCGCCACAGCGATTAATGTTGGATTACCTTGCTCTTCACGATATTCTTTGATTTGTCTTAATCTTCCCAGCTCAGAAAAGACTTTTTCAGTTGCTTTGTCACGAATATGGCATGTGTTTAAAATTAATACATCAGCTTTTTCAGCCTCGTCAGTTACTTTATAACCAAGGGGACGTAATAAATCGACCATACGATTACTGTCATACACATTCATTTGGCATCCCCATGTAATCACATGCAAATAACGTTTTGGTATCGTTTGTGTAGACTGAGCAATTTGAGAAAAACTGGTATCAACCATTCGGTAAGCAACCTATTATAAATAAAAAAGACAGCAAGGTTCTTATTTTTAACAAGAAAAATTGAACCAAGCTATCTTTTTATAAAAATAAAGGCGTTGAGACAAGTATTTTATAAACGTTTAACCGTTAGGTTCGAAGAAAAAATATCCCCATCAAAACGAATCGCACCTTGTAAATTTTGAGAAAGCGTTTCAAAGTGTTTTTGGAACATTTTCGCCAGTTCTTCTGCTTGTCTATGATAGGCTTGTGGATCCGCCCAACAGAGTGCTGGATTTAACAACTCACTTGGGATTCCATTTACTTTTGTGGGTATTTGCAATCCAAAATGTTTTTCTGTTTCAAAAGGCACGTCTTTTAACGAATGATTCAACGCCATATGCAATAATTGACGGGTATGAGGTAAAGAAAAACGTTTGCCAATCCCGTATGGACCACCGCTCCAACCGGTATTGATTAACCAGCATTGAATGTCAGGATTTTCTTCTAATCGCTTCATTAACAGCGCCCCATACACATCTGCAGGTCTTGGCAAGAACGGGGCACCAAAACAAGGGCTAAATGTAGCTTTTGGCTCTTTGCCTAATCCGCTTTCTGTGCCAGCAATACGTGCTGTATACCCCATTAAGAAATGAAAGATCGCTTGTGCATTGGTCAGTTTTGAAATAGGAGGTAAGACACCAAACGCGTCTGCGGTCAACATCACGATATTTAAAGGAAGACCACCTTTGCCAGATGTGGAGGCATTGGGAATGAAATCAACAGGATAACAAGAACGCGTATTTTCTGTTAAAGAGTTGTTATCAAAATCAGGAGAAGCATCCGTATTTAAAATAACATTTTCTAAGACTGAGCCAAATCGTAAAGATGCACTCCAGATTTCAGGTTCGGTTTTTTTATTAAGATTAATTACTTTGGCATAACATCCGCCTTCAATATTGAAGATACCTGTTTTTGACCAACCATGTTCGTCATCACCAATTAAAATACGTTCAGGATCAGAGGATAAAGTAGTTTTACCTGTTCCAGAAAGACCAAAGAAAATAGCAACGTCACCGTCCTGACCAATATTAGCAGAACAATGCATTGGCAAAATATTTTCAGCAGGAAGCTGCCAATTCATCGCAGAGAAAATAGATTTTTTAATCTCTCCAGCATATTGTGTGCCGCAAATAACAATTAATTTTTCTTTGAAAGAAGTGGTAACAGCCGTTGATCCATGTGTGCCACATCTGTCCGCATTTAAAAACAGATGAGGGGCATGTAAAATTGTATAAGGTTGTCTGTTATTTTGTTTAACAGATTCTTTTTCTTCCTCGCTTAAATCTTCGGGTCTGACAAACATATTCTTGGCAAAAAGAGCATGCCAAGCACTGGTTGTAATTAATCGGATTGGTGTGCAACAATTCATATCACGCCCTGCATACAGGTCTTGAATATATAATGGTTGTCCCTGAAGATAACCGCCAACTTCTGACAATAATTGCGTAAAATGAGCAGGGGAGAGTTTATGATTAATATCCCCCCATTGAATTTGATCGCGAACTTCGTCTTCATCGACAACGAATTTATCGCCAGCGGCGCGCCCTGTGAACTGTCCTGTTTTAACAACAAAGGCACCGTCTTTGGACAAGGTTCCTTCTTGGTTGCTAATGGCATGTTCGATTAATGTGGCGCGGGAAAGATTGATATATAAAGTTGGTGCTTTTATTATTCCCGTTCCTTGTAGAAAGCCGGCAATAGCATTGTCAACTTGTTCGTGATACCCATGTGTATAGGAAAGGCTTAGCGTTGCTCCTGTAACATAAGGTTTTATCACATCATGAGGTAAAGAGGATGCGTTTGTCATAATTTTCAGAACCTTGAATGATATTAAATAGGTTCATCTTATTAAATAGAGTAAAATATTCAAAAGGCTATTCACAAAAGCGCTAGGTCTTATCAACAGTTATTGAAATATTTTGCAATATTACGGTTAATATTAAAAAAAATAATAGTTCAAATAAGTTATATTATTTTTTTAATATCCTCCTCAGATTTCCCTTGTCTTAAATAAGCTGTACCTGTCGCAATAATATCCCATGTTTTTTGTGATAATTGCTTTCTGTTTTTAAACTCTTCGGGATAAAGTGGTTCATGATAAATGATAGAGGCTCTCATATCAGACCATTTACAAAAATCCCATAAATGAGGTGTCAGCTCCATATCGCCATACCAAGAATAGATAGGGCGGCGTAGGCGATTGACTGGCAACATACCCAGACGATCATATACAACTGAAATTGGTTGGATGATTGGGATAGGATAGGCAACAGTTTTGCTGATGGGTTTTGCCAACACAAAGAAAGAAGATAGAAATGGCGCAAGATGAGACCCCTCGGTTGAGGTGCCTTCTGGAAATAAAATTAGATTTCCACCTTCTTCTAATCTTTTTTCCATGGTTTGTTGTTCTTTGATTGTCGATTGACGCTGTCTACTGACAAATAAAACGCGCCCTAAACGACATAATGTACTAATCACTGGCCAAGAGCCAATTTCTTCTTTGGCGACAAAAGCTCCTGGTAATAATCCTCCAATGGATGCAATATCCAGCCAAGAAGTATGATTGACGATATAAATAATAGGTCGTTTTTGTGAGCCAGATTGATGTTTTTGTTCTGCAAGTTTTCCAAATATACGCAGGTCAAGCCCTAATATTCTAGAAACGTTACGCCAATAAAAACGTGCAAAATTAATTTTCGCAGAGCCAGGTAGTTTGATAAACAGGCTTTGAAAAGGCATACAAAGAATAGTCCATATCAAGACAATGCTAATCTTTTTTGCGGCTCTGATTCTTTGATAAATAGTCGAAAATTTAGATAAAAAATGAGGGTATGTAATAGGTGATTGATGAATATCAAGTTGTATAAAATGCTTTTTTTGGTTAGGAGAACGCAAAGGGGAATGTTTCATCTGTGACGAGGTTGGTTTGCACAATATTTTTTGTAAATTTCGTTTGAAAAAGGATAAGTATTTCAAGGTATGACAGCTGCTTATTACAAAGGTTTTGAAAATTGGGTAAAATGTTCTACTAACAATTGTCGGCATTCTATAAGAAGTTAAAAAGAACTACAAGGATATGTCTTATAATACGTTTTAAAAATGTTGTACTTATATCACAACATCTTTATAGTGCCAATATTTATAAATTATACATGGTTTTTCATAATGATGTGCTGTGAAATGTTTTATATATAAGGTTAAATAGGTCGTCACACTATATGCTCAGATTAATTTTGTCTTTCTTAACAATCGATGCCGAATAAAAATACTGTAATTATATCAATAGGATAGAGGGAATAAAGATTTGTTGTTCACTGAACTGCAATTAAGTTACTTTTATTGTATAAAAAAGATAAGACCCTCAAAAATAGCTTTCTGCTTGTGTTGGGGGGTGGTTGCAGGGACTTTTTCCTCGACATATGTCGCAATGGCAGCCGACCCTCAGACTTATAGAGTAGAAATAAGACCAACAGGCAATAAGGATATTGATGCCACTTTATCCGATGTGTCAAGCCTTGTGTCTTTGAAAAAAACCAAACCTGTCGGAGCATTTGCCTTGGCTGGGCGGGTAAAGGGCGACTATGATCGTCTGCAAAGTGCAATGGATAGCTTTGGATATTACAATGCTAAAATACACATTAAACTTGGTGCAGGAAAAGCCTTGGCAAACGTTGACGAGGATAAGAAAAAAGACAAAACAGAATCGGATATACATCAAGTTACTCAATTAACCAACGCAATGGATGGCAGTAACCCCGACCTACCTAGCTTTATTGCAAATATTCCTGAAAAAACAGAGGCGGTTATCGTTGTTGAGATTGATAAAGGGGATCAATACCATCTTGGTAAAATAGAGTTGGTGGAAAATAAACCAATAATACCACAACCTGTCAAAAGTTCGACACCATCAAACCCCAAGCCTCAAGTAACCACTCAACCCATAACATTAACCCCAGATCAGCAAAAAGCCTTTGGGTTAAAGTCTGGACAATCTGCCATATCCGCCGATGTTGTTGCAGCGAAGGGGCGTTTATTGACAGCGTTGCGAGAAGATGGGCATGCATTGGCAAAGATCAATGATCCTGTGGCTTATTTGCGCCCAGATACGAAAACACTCGATATTGTGTATCAAGTCAATCCTGGACCGATAGTTGACTTGGGGGATATTGACTTTAAAGGATTGAAAAAAGTTAACGAAGCTTTTGTGCGTAAGCGTTTATTATTGCATGATGGTCAGTTATATCAGCCTTCGAAAATAGAATCCGCGCGACAAGATTTGGCTTCTTTGGGTGTTTTTTCCAGTATTGATGCCACCGCAGCAACAAAGCTCGATGCGAATGGCAAATTACCCTTGGTGCTAACTTTCAAAGAATCAAAACGAAGGTCTGTTAGCTTTGAAGCAGGATACTCAACAGATTTAGGCGGACGTTTAGGGGTGCGTTGGGCGCATCGTAATTTGTTTGGCAATGCTGAAAAACTGAATATTGCGGCTTTGGCGACGGGACTAGGTGGCACAGCACAAAAAGGATTGGGATATGATATTTATGCTGATTTTACCAAGCCTGATTTTGGACGCAGAGATCAAGATCTGAATGCACGTATCGAAGCGGTTAAACAAAAATTATATTCGTACAATCAAACCGCGTTTTTAATCAAAGGGGGGCTGAATCGGAAAATCAATAAACGGTGGAGGGCTTCTGTTTATTTAGGCGCGATACAAGAGCGCATTATTCAGCAACATATACGCAATGACTATACGATGATTAACGTGCCATTAAATGTTCGATATGACAGCACAGATTTGGACAGCCCAATGATGTCGCCAACTCATGGAATGAAGGGATCGGTTTCCGTAACACCGACAACTTCTTTTGGTGATGGTACGATTTTCTTTGCAATATTAGAAGGTAGTGCTTCAACATATTTAGACCTTGCAAAAATAGGTTTAACAGATCCAGGGGATAGTGTGTTTGCATTCAGAGGAACGGTCGGAAGTATTCAAGGAGCCTCAAGAATGAACTTGCCACCAGATCAACGTATGTATGCTGGGGGGACTGCAACCGTCAGAGGGTTTCGTTTTCAAGGGGTAGGCCCTCAATTCCCAGGAACGAAATATGCGGTTGGGGGAAAAGCGATGGATGCTGGAACGGTGGAGTTTCGTCAAAAAATTACACAATCTATTGGCGCACAAGCGTTTGTGGATGCTGGGCAAGTCAGTAAAACCAGTATGCCTTTCCAAGGAGATTTAAGAGTGGGTGTGGGGGCAGGCGGTAAGTATTATACACCTTTGGGACCTATTCGTTTAGATGTTGCATTACCGATGAATCGTCCACCTAGAGGCGATAAATTTGAGGTGTATATTAGTTTAGGTGAGACATTCTGATGATGCTGGAACAACAAGAAAATATTGTAACTTCCCAAAAGTGGCGCCATAAACATCTCATTTTGCGGTATTTTATGCTGGGGGTATTCAGTATTCTAGCCCTGTTTTTTTTGTTTGTTGTTGGTGTGTGGGTGTTTGTAAATACATCAACAGGTAAAAACTATATCGCTACTGAAATTCAAAAACATACCAACGATCGTATTCAGATTCTGGGAATAACGGGGTTTGTTCCTACGCATATGAATATTGCTGAAATGCAATTTAAAAATGTCGAAATTGGGACATGGCTTGATGTCAAACAAAAGCAATTGAATTGGTCGCCTTGGGCATTATTACAAGAAAAAATCAGTGCCAGCGTCGAACGTAAAAATGGAAAAGAATATATGGAAAAGAATATAATGCACCTTTGGTGCCTTTGCATTTTTCAATTCGGTTACCAGAATATCCAACCCCTGCCAGTCATGACAAATTGCGAATTTATCTTGGTTTAGGAGACAAACTTTGATGCACCCTATCGACCAACAAACAAATGAACATGTAAAACCATCCAAGAAAAAATGGCGTCAACGGCATCGTATCCTATGGGGTTTGGGATGGTTTGTCGGTGGTGTTTTGGGATTGATGATCCTTGTCATTACAGGTGCTATGGTTTTTGTGAATACCCAAAAAGGACAAAATTATTTAGCGAGCAAGATTGGGGAATTAACAAATCATACAGTGATTGTCAGTGGATTATCAGGGTCTTTTCCTAATCATTTACGTGTTGCAACCATCGAGTTACAAGACCCACAAAAAGGGGTTTGGTTATCCTTAAAACAAACCGAACTAGATTGGTCTTTATTGGCATTACTAAGTAAAGAAATTCATGTCGATCGCCTATATGCCAAAGAGATTAATGTATATGATTTGCCTTCGCCAACAGAGCCAGAGGCACCTTCTGAAAATAGTGCTAGCTCTTTACCCAATATGGCGATTGCAGCGAATATTAAGGATATTCAAGTTGATAAATTATTCGTTTCAAACAAAGTCGCACCGATTGACCTTTCTGTAGGGCTAAAAGGCAACGTTGCGATTAAAAATGTTTTGAAAGTCGTTGAGATAGAATCTGTGAGTGATTTATCAAATATTCATTTGTCTCTACATCTTTGGGAATTAAATCAGGCTACAGATCTGAAATTATTGGCAGATATTGGTAATCAAAAATTCAATAATGCGTCTTTAAAAATTAATGTCAAAAAACAATCTGACGGATTGGTTGAACGTCTATTAAAGAGGGATCAAGTCACGCCATTGGCATTACATCTTGTATTAAAAGGTTCATATAATCAATTACAAACAAACCTAGATTTATCTGCTGCTCAAGCCAAATTAAATCTGAATGGTGATGTTGATCTTATTCATTCTAAAATGAATATTGCTTTAGCTGGGCATTCCCCTGAAATGACGATAAGCCCTACAATTGGATGGGGTGGGTGGAATTTGGATGCGAAATTATACGGTGCGTTTCAATCTCCATCTGGTAAAGGGAAATTTGAGCTGACCAACTTGGCGGCTGGGGACGCCATGGTAAATAAGTTGTTGTTACAGTTCAAAGGGGAAGATTTAGCCTCTTTGGATGATCAAAGGACGCGGTTTGACCCTTGGATTCGATTAAACCTTGTTGCTGATGGGTTGCGAATTCCTGGCAGCCAACCTCAATTATTAGCAGATAGTCCATTATCTTTGGATATAATTTATCATCCTAAGGAAAAGGACCAACCTATTGATCTACAATTAGATCATCAATTGATGAAAGCAGTGGGGCGTATTTTTATAAAACCTTCTTTGCATGGAAGTTTGGATTTATTTGCTCCACAACTCAGTTCTTTGGCAAAAGCTGGTAATGTTGATCTAAAAGGTTCTGCAATTCTCAATATGGCTTTTGCACTACCAGAAGATCCTAAAAACCCTATATATATCGATGTTGATGGACCCTTAATGATTACGGGGGGTATGCCCATTGCGGTGCAAATGGTTGGATCAGAAGGGCATCTTGGGTTACATGCACAAATTATTCAAGGGCAAGATCAAAAAATTGATTTACAATCTTTGACCTTTAAAGGAAAACAGATTGGTTTAAATGTGCAAGGTTCATTGATTGGTGAGCAAGTCAAAGGCTTGTTAAATTTGGACATCAAAGAGTTGGCAGCAGCAGCGCCAATGTTAAAAGGTAAAGCAAATGCTCAGGTCACTTTGGATGGTTCTTTAAATGACTTAGCCGCACAATTACAATTAACAACCAATTTTACCACCGCTGCCAAAAGTGGATATGTGGTAAGACCCAGCCAGTTGAAGCTGACAGCGAAAGCCCAACATTTGCCCTCAAAACCAATTGCTGAGGTCGGGCTGACTGGGACTTTGGATCAAACGCCTGTGAATATACAATTACAAGCAGGTCAATCCGAACAACAAAAAGCTTATTATTTAAAACTACAACAAATGGAGTGGCGAGGCATCAAAGCTGTGGCAGATATTGTGATGTCGAAAAATAACATGTTGCCTGTTGGAACAATTAAATTTGATGTTGTGCGTTTATCTGATTTTAGCCGGTTAATTAATCAAAAGATTGATGGGAATATTCATTTAGATATTCATAGTTCACCTGAAAATAAATCAAGATTAATGGTCGATCTGAATAGCCAAATTGCAATGCCTCAGGCAAAAATTGGCAAATTATCTTTATCAGGCTCTGTGGAAAATCTAATTCAAAAACCTGTTGTTAATTTGAAATTACAAGCCAACCAGTTACAAGTCCCTCAAGTAGTTCAGGGGAACGCAAATATGACTGCGAATGGTGGAATGGATAATTTAAAATTAACCTTAAATGGTAATTTCCCTAGCTTAATGGATGCCAAAGGTAATATTAATACGGCGCTTACGCTAAATTTATTAAAGAAAAAATTAGATATTCAAAAATTTACGGCATTGGTAAAAGGCGAGAATATTCGTTTATTATCACCTGTACAAGCTGATTTCGGCGAAAAAATAGCCGTGAATCGCCTTAGAATGTCAATAGCTCCATCTGGTGCAACCCCAGCAACCATTGATATCGCAGGCGAGGTTAAGCCAAAATTGGCGTTAACAGCGTCGATTCAAAATATTACTCCAGTGTTGGCCAAACCATTCGCTCCAGATTTAAAAGCCAAAGGCGTTATTAACGCTCAAGCAAAATTACAAGGATCAATCGAAAAACCACAAGGGTCGATTCAAGTTAGTGCTCGTAATATGCAATTGATGACAGGTGCAGCGGCTTCGTTGCCCCCTGCACAATTAAATGCTCAGGCAAATTTAAATGGTAATATAGCAAGGTTGGATACAAAATTACAAGTTGGACAAAAAGTAAATGCCAGTGTGACTGGAACCGTGCCATTACAACCTAAAGGGAATTTGGTATTGCTATTAAATAGCAACGTTGATCTATCAGTAGCCAACGCAATTGTTGGTGCATCAGGTCAACAAGTTCTTGGGTTAGTGAATATGGCAATGCAGGTCAATGGGAATATTAATTCGCCTGTCATTACGGGGCATATTGATTTAACGAATGGCAACTTTCGTGATTATGCTCAAGGGGTAAGTATTCGTAACATTCAAGCTTCTATCATTGGGCAAAGAGATTCCATTATTTTACAGTCTTTTTCAGCCAAAGCGGGAAACGGAACAATGGATGCCAATGGTCAAGTAGGTGTGTTTAAACCGGGTATGCCTATTAATTTGCATTTTGGTATGAAAAATGCCAGACCATTGGTCAGTGATTTACTGACAGCGGTCTTGGATGGCGATATTAACATCAAAGGAATGGCTAAAACCCGTGTTGATGTTGATGGAGTTGTTAAGATTAAACATGCGGATATTAATATTCCCCATTCTATGGCACGTTCTGTTGTTCCGTTAAAAGTGATACGCCCAGGCGATAAGGTCGAAGTCGTGCAGCATGACTCTTCAGGACCTGATATTGGTTTGAATTTAACTGTCAAATCTGCTGGACAAATTTTAGTGCGTGGGTTTGGGCTGTTTACGGATATGGCGGGTTCTTTACATGTTGGCGGGACAGCCAATGCACCACAAATCTCAGGCGGTTTTGAAATGCAGAATGGTCATATTGATTTGGCTGGTATTTCCCTAGAATTTACCAAGGGGATTATTGGGTTTAAAGGTAGCAACGTCGATCATAAAATGGATCCTTCTTTGGATTTTGAAGTCAAAAAATCTGTTGAAGGCAATACAGTCAGCTTAGCCATTACTGGATATGCCAGCTCTCCTAAAATAGCGTTAACTTCATCTCCACCTTTATCTCAAGATCGCGTCTTAGCAATGCTGCTGTTTGGTGTTGATTCACAAAGTCTTTCTACAACTCAAATGGCTGAAATTGGGGTAGCGTTGGCAACATTAGGTGGTGAAGGAAGTGGATTTGACCCATTGGGAACAGTTCGTAAAACCTTGGGGCTTGATCGTTTATCCGTTGGAGGCGGTAGCAGCGATGGTAAAGGCTCCTCCACAGGAACCAGTGTTTCAGCAGGTAAATATATGATGAAAGGTGTTTATCTTGGTGCTAAACAATCCACGGGAACGGCTGGAACACAAGCCGAAGTGCAGGTTGATATTACCAAGCGTTTAAAAGCCACAGCAACAGTCGGAACAGGTCAAGACAGAAGTGGCTTTGTCACACCAGATAATGATCCAGGAAGCAGTATCGGATTATTATATAAATTCGATTACTAGGTTGTTCTTGGTTCATGCTTATCAGCCATTTCTTGTAAAATAGAAATGGCTCTTTGAACAACGTCACTCCATATTCTGGGGCGTGTTTGTCGGATGATTCTGGTTTTTGGATACCAAGGGCTATATTCTGCCCCGGAAATCCAACGCCAACAATTATCATAACGATCCAATAAAATAGCTTTGCATCCAAGTCCGCCTGCTAAATGAATGACAGATGTATCAACCGAAATAACGAGGTCTATATTTTTAATGATCGCAGCAGTATCATCCATATCTTTGACCTCGTTCATCGGGTTAAAGATTGAAATATTTTTTGGTAAATCATTTATTTCGTGAGCATGATGTCCCATTTGTAAACTAATAAAAGTGGCATTTTTGACCGATCGGAATAAAGGGATGAGCTTTTGTAAATCAATAGAACGTTTATTATCTGTCATAACCGCATAAGCATCGCTGGGATGAGGGGACCCTCCCCAAACAATCCCCACTTTTAAATTCTGGGTTTGGGGGAGTTGTTTTTTCCAAAAATTTATTTTCTTGCGAGCTGCTGTTAAATAAGGTTTAAATTTAACTTTATTTGGATCTGCACTGAATACTCTGGGCAAGCTGATAAAAGGGCAATGCCAATCAAAAGGGGGTGCTTCCTCACCACCAATTTTGACTATTGGGTTTCCTTTGATCCGCTCACATAGCCCTTTCATTGTTTCCGCCACCCATAATTCAACGATAGCACCCCGTTGGATAAGCTCTGGCACAAAGCGTAAATACATTAGGGTATCTCCAAGCCCTTCTTCTTGGGTAATCAGGATCTTTTTCCCTTTGATATCCGTTGTTTTTGTTAATGTGGGAAGCAATGTTTCACGCGGTAAATTTGTGTGATTGGGTGTATCTAGGCGATATTCATGTTCTGCCCAGCCTTGATAATAATATTGTGCTTTCAACAAACATAATGAGTAATTAACCCGTATTGCTGGCCATAGGGGATTGAGCATAATGACTTTACAATAATATAATAAAGCCTGCTCTGCATCATTGATAGCATTATAATAAGAGGCAATATTCGCAAGAACAGTGATGTTATTTGGATTGCGTTGTTCTAGATCTTTATATAGTTTGAAAGCTTGTGGGTATTTTCCTGCTTCGAAAAAAATAGTGGCTAATATGTTTAGTAACCAATCTTCTTTTTTTGAAAATTTTAAGCATTTTTTGATATATAAAATTGCCTTTGATGATTGTTTTGTATGTTGCAGAACATTAGCATAAGCAATATATAAGAGTTCATCTTCGGGTTGATATTTAAAGGCTTCTTTGAATACTTTAAATATCACATCGTATAAATTATAGCTGCCCAAATAAGGTTCTAATTCGCTGCAAACATGTTGATAGGATTTTTCTTTCAGCTGTTGTGCTGAAAAAAGATGATATGCAGCTTCTTTCGGTTTTTTACACCCTGCATATGCAATTCCAATTAAAGTCATGATTGGTAGGCTGAATTTATCATTCTTATAGGGAAGCAGTAAAATAAGGGCTTCTTCAAATTTCCCTTGATGTAAAAGAATATTTGCTTGATTGATTATATCATCATTAGAAGAGTTAGAAATTTTTTCCATCACTAGATCAATAAAATAATAAGATAATAATTTATTTATCAAAATTATTTTAGTTTTCCCAGTTTTTTAATTTGCTAGTTTTACCGATACCTGGGTTAAAAATATTACATGGATCAAGTTCTTGATAGAATTTTTTGAGAGATTCCTTCGCCTGGTATAAATGTCCAACATTATGTTCAGCGGGATATTCTGCTCCTCTTTGATCTAAAATCTCTAACATTTCTTCTTCAAGTGCAAAAATATCGTGTCCTTTATAGATCACATAATCTTGATGAAATACATGACAGAAGAAATGACCATAATAGAGTTTATGCATACATTTTTTTTCAATTCCAAGGGGTAGGATTTCTGTCCATTCTTTATCATTGCGACGTAAGGCAATATCAAGGGCGAGGATATTTTCAACTGTTTTATGATGAATGGCACGATAGCGAACAGCTGCACCTGCCACCGCAAAACGGTGTAGAAAAGCTTTTTTCCCTTCGTCAGCAATACATTCAAAAAAACTGCCTTCTTTGTGTGTTTGAAACAAGTTGCCTAAGTATTTTTTTACTGTTTCAATATCATCTTTTCCTACTTTTAATAAAAGATGATGTTCGTATCTTTTTGCATAGTCGTTCATGCGGGCAGGTAGATGTTGAGGAAATAAAGTGCTTGCGAATTGCATTAGTTTATCGCTGAAATGCAAAGGTAGAAAACTGAATTTTTTCGTCAAATAATCAAAGCGACTTTTAATCTTAAAGAATAGTGGGATATAATCTGTTCCAAAGTAATTAATGAACAAGAAAGTGTCTTTTCCATAAATAGCAGCAATATCATAGGCTTTTTTATGGATATACTCCCCTGAAACAGGAATAATATGTTGAGAAAGAAGGTCGTATCGTATTTGTGTTAAATCATCGGGATTGTTTGTGCCAATATAGAATACTTGCGTTTCTTTTTCTTGCGGAAAAGTATCTAACCTTACTGCAAATACAGCAAGTTTACCTGCACAGCCTGAGGCTTCATGTAAGTGAGAGGGATCAGCATTGTAACGCGCAGGTGTAGGGGAATCAACTTGGCAAACCTGCTCTTTATAGTGATGATCTGAACAATGTTTCTCTGTCTTTTTTACGTTATGGCTATCAAATTGATTATTGTCTAAATTGGTTAAGATTTCTTCGGGTGTATTTCCCAACTCAATCTCTAAATGATTGATCAGTTCTAAATGCCCATCATGCGTATATTGGGCGTAAAGTGCCATTTCTGTATAGGCTGGACCTCGTTGTACTAGGGCACCCCCTGAATTATTACAAATTCCCCCAAGCACAGAAGCTCCAATACAAGATGAACCAATGACAGAGTGTGGCTCACGATGATAAGGTTTCAGCTTCTTTTCCAGATCGTTTAATGTTGAACCAGGCAAACAAATGACTTGTTCGGCATTATTCAGAAGAAAAATTTTCTTCATTTTCATTGTGCTGATAATAACAATATCACGGTCATAATTATTGCCATCAGGCGTTGATCCACCTGTTAGGCCCGTATTGGCAGCTTGCATAATAATAATCACATTGGCTTTGACACATGCTTTTAAAATTTGCCATTGTTCAAGTAACGTATTTGGCTGTACAACGGCAATGGCTTTGCCTGATCCATACCGAAAACCATTACAAAATAAACCCATTTTATCAGGATTAATCGTAATATTACGATGACCAACAATTGTAGTTAATGTAGAGAGAATCTGTTGTTGAGTATTTGAAACTATATGTTGTGATTTTTTTTTGAAAAACATGGCGAAATGTGCCTTTTAGTCCATGAACTTAATTTATTATAATCATTAGTTAAATTATAAATTTATAGAAATATCAATAGATAAAAAAAAGAGGGTTTGACAACCCTCTTGTGATGAAATAGCGGTTTGTTTCGTTAAGCGGACTTCATGGCTTCAGTAAGCTCACTTAAAACAGTGTTTGAATCTTTGGATTCTAGCACTGCGACTTCGCTAACAAAACGCTCTTGTGCAGCTTCGAAAAGTTTTCTTTCGCTGAAGCTGCCATCAAGACTGTCAACATTACGGCGAAGGTCACGAAGTACTTCTGCGATTTGCATCAAATCACCAGAGTTAATTTTTTCTTGGTAAATAACAGCACGTCTGGCCCACATGCCTTTATTATTTTGTGGCTTTCCTTTGATTGTTGACATCGCTTTGCTAACGATCTCTCTGGAAGCAATTTTACGTAATCCAGCTTTTTTTGCTTTTGATAATGGAATACGCAGGGTCATTTGATTATCAGGAAATGAAATTTGTATCATTTCCAGTTTAGTACCAGCAATTTCTTCAACACCGATACGATCAACACGTCCAACACCGTGTGCCGCATATACAATGGCATCACCTTCTTGGAAAGGGAAAGTATCTTTATTGTCTACTTCTTGAGCAGCTGTTTTCGCAATAGCAGCGCGTGCCATTTCATCAGTGACACCGCCTTTTGGAGGGGAACGGAATATATTCATACGATGAAGCTATCATAAATTTAATAAATTGTCACCATAATTGTTTTTTGTTCGATTTACAAGTAAGAGAATTTTATATTACCATTGTATACCATTCACAGGCGCAATCGGAGCCCCGGTTGGATCGCCGATTTGTTCAAGTAAATCAATCTCTAAACTACGTGTCATGGTTAACATTGGCACAGCATGTGGGCTTTCGTCAAAGGGATTTTGTAAATCACTACCAATTTTGTATAATGCCATAAACAGGAAACCCACAAGTGCGGAACCTAGTGGTGTGAACCATCCCAAAGTTTGTACCATTGAAAAAGGTAAAATAACACAGGTTATTTCTGTCAAGAAATATGGTAAGGTAGAAAATTGAATGGATAAAGGTGTATTTTTGATTCTTTCCAATGCACCCTGCGCATTTGCGATATCAGACAAAATTCGATCGATCTGAGAATGAATGGCGCCATCAATTTGTTTCTTTTCAACCTCTTGAGTTACCATTAACCCTATTTGGAATAAAACGCCGTTAGGTTGATTTCTTAATCCTTTGATATAATCCTGAATATGAACGGGCAATACACGTTTGACATTGCTATTTAATAAGGCATCCTTGCCACGTAAGTGATATGCTAAAACATAAGCATATCCAGCAATAGCACGGGTAAGATCAGGATGACTTTTTAAAATTGTTGAACATTGTCTGGAAAAAGAACGACAATTATTGGTGATTAATCCCCAATGTGATCTTGCTTCCCACCACCGATTATAAGCTGTATTATTGCGAAAATTCATGAATAATACAAGAACAGATCCAATCAAAGCTGTTGGCAACGCTGATTGGTCAAACCAGTCAATGTGGAAATATTTATAACAAATAACAACCAGCATATCCCAAATAAAAAGGATAGAAAGAGGTTTAACACTATCTTGAAGAATAAATCGAAGACCACGTTTTGCATTAACAATCATTAAATAATGTCTTTATCACAAAAGGTTGTATTAACTAAAAAATAAATTCCCAAAAATATGACAATAAAATATGTCATTTTTAAGTTAATTGATTTTTATGTCGAAATTTAATAAAAGAAACTACATTATTACCTTACTGTCTTCTCTTTCTGTTGCTCTGATTCGTTGACTTTCAGTGCGTAACTGTCCACAAGCTGCCAGAATATCCCTGCCTCTTGGGGTTCGAATAGGGGATGAGTATCCTGCTTGCATAATAATATCAGCGAATTTTTGAACTTGTTCTGTTTTTGATGGTTTGTAATCGCTACCAGGCCAAGGATTAAACGGAATCAAATTTACCTTGGCATGAATGCCTTTTAATAACCGCACCAGTTCCCGAGCTTCCGCTTCGCTGTCATTGATACCACGTAACATAATATATTCAAACGTAATACGCCTTGAGTTACTTGCAGCTGGATAACGGCGACAAGCGGCTAATACATCTTTGATAGGATATTTACGATTCAACGGAACGATTTCATCACGCAAATCATCTCTGACTGCATGTAAAGAAATAGCAAGATTAATAGCTAAATCACTTCCACATTGATCCATCATCGGGACAACGCCAGAAGTAGATAATGTAATTCTGCGTCTGGAAATACCGATACCCTCGTCATCCATGGCAATACGCATGGCTTTGGCGATGTTTTCGTAATTATATAAAGGTTCACCCATACCCATTAAAACAATGGTTGATAAAAGGCGAGGTCTGTCTGCGGTTGGAGTTGGCCATTCACCATAGCTGTCACGGGCAGCCATAAATTGACCAATAATTTCAGCTGCTCCCAAATTACGCACTAAATTTTGTGTGCCTGTATGGCAAAAACGACAAGAGAGTGTACATCCAACTTGTGAAGAGATACAAACAGCACCACGATCTTCACGACGATCGGGAATATAGACGGTTTCAGCTTCTTGACCATCTCTGAATTGGAATAAGAATTTACGTGTTTCGTCTTTTGATGTTTGTTCTGTGACGACTTTTGGACGACTAACAACACATCGATCGATTAGTTTCGCACGTAAAGGCTTGCCGATAGAGGTCATTTCGTTAAAATCGGTAGCACCTTTATGATATATCCAATGCCATAATTGTTTTGTACGAAAGCGTTGTTCACCCATATCAACTAATAGTTGCTCTAATTCTGCGCGTGATAGTCCGACCAGCTCTGTTCTGCCGTCAGGTAATACAGAAGAGGGAGGAGAAAATTGTGCAGATTTTGCCAATATTCTCTTTTTTTCTTCCTCACTTAAGTCAGAAGGGGCAATTTTGGATAAAGTGTCAATAGCCGTCATAAAATTGGATAATCCCAGAGTAAGAGAAAAAATAGATGTCTTAAGAACGAAGATAAGAACCGTTAATATCAATATAGCCCTTGGTGAGGTTACAGCTCCATATCGTTGCTTTACCACTTCCAAGATTTAGGTCAATTTTAATTTTGATGGTTTCTTCTTTCATATGCTGCGCAACCGTATCGCGGTCATAATCCATAAGAACACCGCCTTCATGGGCAACCCATACATCACCAATAGCAACCGATAAGCTATCTCTGTTGGCAGGTTCACCAGCTTTTCCAACTGCCATTACCACACGCCCCCAATTGGCATCCTCGCCCGTAATCGCCGTTTTAACCAAAGGAGAATTGCCAATACACATGCCGATTTTATGGGCAGAGTCATTATTAATAGCACCCGTAACGGTAATTTCAATTAGTTTACTAACCCCTTCACCATCTTTAATTACCAATAAAGCAAGCTCTTTCAGAACTTTTTCTAATGTATTAGCAAAATCAGTTAAACGAGGGTCGGTAGGGTTTGTAATCTCGGGTGTATTTGCAACGCCTGTTGCAAAGAGTAATAATGTGTCCGAAGTTGATGTATCAGAATCAACCGTAATGGCATTAAAGGTTGTTTTAACTTTTTCAGAAAGGAGGGTTTGTAAAACAGAAGCAGGTAATTTGGCATCGGTTGTTACAAAAGACAACATCGTTGCCATATCAGGAGCAATCATTCCGCTACCTTTGGCGATTCCTTGAATCGTAACGTTTTCAGTGCCGATTTTTGTTTGTAGGGAATATCCTTTGGCAAAAGTATCGGTTGTTAAAATAGCTTGTGCTGTTTCTTTCCACTGATTTTTATCGAGATTTTGGTAAAGTTTTGGCATGTTATCAACAATTTTTTGATATGGCAGTTGTTCGCCAATCACCCCCGTCGAAGCAATAAAAATTTCCTCTGCAGAGCAGCCAATGGCATTGGCAGCAGCCTCGGCAGAGCGTTGAACTGCTTCAAATCCAGCCTTGCCAGTAAAGACATTGGCAATGCCCGCATTAACTAATAATCCTCTGGCGTGACCTTTGGGTAATATCGCACGGCACCAATCAATAGGAGCACCGGGACATTTATTTTGTGTAAAAACCCCAGCGATAGTGGTGGATGGTGCAAATTCCATTAAGGTTAAATCTAGGCGCCCAGAATATCTCAACCCTGCTTCAATAGAAGCCAAGCGTACCCCAGGAACAGCAGGAAGTGATGGAAGAGGAACTGCTAGGGGAGAGGTTGGATATGTAATCATTGTTGAAATTACCTTATATTAAATCAATCATCAGAAAATGGAGCATATAATTTTATATTAGAACAAAAATATATATATCTATAATGATAATTTTCTGAAGATAATCAATAGCGATCGTCATATAAAGGATTAATATTCGATAATATGAACGTTTCCTAAACTTTCTTCGTAAATATGAGTGACTGCCTCTTTTGTAATTTGTTCTTTGATAACTGACTTTACGGATTCTAAAGAGGGGGTAGGTCGATTGCGCTTAGCAATTTTTTGAAAAATAACCCAGCCATAATTTGTTGGTATTGCTTGTGGTGTATATTCATTATTCTTTAATTGAGAGACCGCTTGAAGAATGGATTTATCTAATGCGTTCTGATTTAACCAACCCATATCCCCTTTATTTTGCTCTCGATTTTGCAAGTCGATCGAATAAATACGCACAGCCGTTTGAAAATCTTGTCCATTATGAAGTTTTTTCAAAACAATTTCTGCAATCTCAGGGGATTGAACAATAATTTGACGTAGATTGATTTCTTTGATGGGGGAATGTTGTAAATAATGTTCGTTATAATATTGTTGAATTGCTTGTGGGGTTAGTAGAGGTTTAAGCTTTTCAAAGAAATACGCTTGTGTCAGCTTTTGCTGAGTAAACTCGGTAACCGCAGCATTAATTTGGTGTTGAATGGCTGGTTGTTGTGCGATGCCATCTTTTTGAATCGCAATTTGCAAGGCGCGATCAACAATGAGTTGTTTTGTTAATTGGGGATATAATAATTCTTTTGGAAGCGTTTTTAACTCTTTAGGCAAATTGGATGCTAATTTTTTTACGTCTTCAACGGTAATAACGTCATTATTAACACGTGCTAGTATTTGCGCTGAGTTATTGGTTATTTTGTTTGTAATAGGTGGTTTGACTGGGGATTGTATTTCAAAGAAAAGAGGATTGCTATTTTCTTTTGGAATTGTAATCGACGTCCCAGCCATTCCTGTTGTGGTAAAAAGGGCTGCTTGACCAATAGCTAGTGCAAATATGTATAATCCATATTTTGTTATTCTATGGGCAGCAACCATTTATTTTTATTCAACCTTATTTTGCAGGTGTTTGTGCAGACCCAGGAGCTGAAGGGGGCTGAATGGTGTATTTTTTGATGATTGCATCATTTTTCGTAATTTTGCTTTGTTTTACAGTGTCATCAATCACAGCTTTAACATTTTGTTGAATGAGTTTTTGACGAATCATTGGTGTTACTTTGTCCAATGGGGGGACTGGAACATCTTTATAAGCTAAGACTTGGATAACGTGATATCCAAATGGGCTTTTTACAGGGGTTGTGCTGGTTGTATTTGCTTTCATTGCAAAAGCTGCCTTTGAAAAATCAGGCACAAGTTCATCTGCTTTCACCCAACCCAAATCACCACCATTTTGCCCTGCGGTTGCTTTATCAATTGAGCTTGCTTTGGCAAGATCAGCAAATTTTTTGCCAGCTTTTAATTCTTTGATGATTTTTTCAGCTTCAGCCTGTGTTTTTACAAGGATATGACGAATATGTGCTTCTTTTACAGGAGGTTTATTCGCAAAATTTTCATCATAGAATTTTTTGATTGCTTCTGGAGTAATTTTGGGTTCAACCTGAGCTTTTAAATAAGCATCTTGAATGATGCTTGCTTTGGCAAGCTTTAATTGTTGTTGAACTTCTGGATTATTTTCTAGATTAGCTTTTTCAGCCATTTGTTGAATAGCTTTTTGATCAACCATTTGATCGACCATCATTGGTAATAAAACACCTGTTGGAATTTGGCTTAGTTGAGCGGGTAATAATTTACGTGCATCTAATACATCACCAATGGTAATATTTTGACCGTTCACAGTGGCCAATACAGTGCTTTTATCTGCTTTTTCAAGAGAAGATGTGTCATTTGTTGGTACAGCTTGGGTTGCTGCGGGTGTATCGGATTTGGATGCAGGTTCTGCAGCCATCGCAGCCGCGCTGAAAAGGCTTGATGTAATCAAAAGGCTTGCAGCAAAACGAAATGTTTTTTTAGAAATAGACATGTAAAATACCTTAGAAAATTGGTTGAAGTTTGTTTTATGAAATATAAACTTTAGTTGTAATTATACCATACAAAAAAAAGATTGTCTTTAAAGAAGTCGTTATTATTTAGAGCAATATGAAAAAATCAGAAATATTTAAAAATATAAATGCAGGATTTTTTATGCTATGGTATTAAAAATTTTTTATAATAATATTGTTTGCTTAAGTTCTGCCTGAATTTTGTTAAGTTTAAATAAGATTACTGACGGACCTTGTACTAACAGGCAGAGTTACGGGGACGTTGTTTGGAAAATATTGATGTTTGCAAAATTTGCTCGTGCTGTTTTAGGTACATCTAATGAGCGTTCATTAAAAGCCTATCAACGGCGAGTGCCCAAAATTAATAGTTTAGAGCCTGAAATGCAGGCTTTGGATGATGCTGCTCTTGCAAATAAGACGGTTGAATTTCGCCAGCGTCTTGCTAATGGCGAAGAATTGGATGCATTATTGCCCGAAGCTTTTGCCGTGGTCAGAGAAGCGTCGAAACGCGTTTTGGGAATGCGCCATTTTGATGTGCAATTAATTGGTGGGATGGTTCTTCATGACGGTAAAGTTGCAGAAATGCGTACTGGTGAAGGAAAAACACTGGTTGCAACACTAGCAGTTTATTTAAACGCACTTCCTGCCAAAGGGGTGCATGTCGTCACCGTTAATGATTACCTTGCGTCACGCGACGCCGAAGAAATGGGGCGTTTATATAATTTTCTTGGCTTAACGGTTGGTACTATCATTGCTGATCTTAATGATGATGAGCGCAAGCAATCTTATCAAGCTGATATCACATATGGCACCAATAACGAATTTGGTTTCGATTATCTGCGTGATAATATGAAATATAGCTTTGATGAAATGGTTCAACGTGACTTTTTCTATGCGATTGTTGACGAAGTTGACTCTATTTTAATTGATGAGGCACGAACACCGCTGATTATTTCAGGTGTCGCAGATGACAGTTCTGATTTATATCGCTCTGTTGACGAAGTAATTAAGGAAATTGTCAAAGCTCCAGAGAATTACGAAAAAGACGAAAAATTTAAAACCGTTATTCCTACTGAAATAGGAACAGAAAATATTGAAGCTGCCTTGCGTGAAAAAGGCGTTTTGAGTGATGGTGACCTTTACGATATTCACAATGTTGCTTTAGTCCATCATATGCAACAGGCGTTAAGAGCGCATACTTTGTTCGCCAAAGATGTCGATTATATTGTTCGTAATGATAAAATCATTTTAATTGATGAATTTACAGGACGTATGATGGATGGTCGCCGTTATTCTGACGGTTTGCATCAAGCTTTGGAAGCCAAAGAACATGTTACGATTCAGCAAGAGAACCAAACATTAGCCTCAATTACCTTCCAAAATTATTTCCGTTTATATCCTAAATTATCGGGGATGACGGGAACTGCAATGACCGAAGTGGATGAATTTGCAGAGATTTATAAATTAGATGTGGTATCCATCCCAACCAATTTAAAAGTTCAGCGTAAAGATGAACATGATGAAATTTATTTAACAGCGAATGAAAAATATGAGGCTGTTAGTAAATTAATTGAAGAAATTCACGCGAAGAAACAACCTATTTTGGTTGGTACAACATCGATTGAAAAAAGTGAAATTCTTTCTGATTTGCTGACCAAGAAGAAAATTCCTCATAATGTCCTGAATGCACGTTTTCATGAAAAAGAAGCTCAAATTGTAGCGCAAGCAGGTGGTTCAGGAGCAATTACGATTGCGACGAACATGGCGGGTCGTGGTACGGATATTAAATTGGGAGGGAATGTTGAGATGCTTATTCAACAACAACTCTCTGATATTGAGGACGAAGAAGAACGCAAACAAAAAGAGCAAGAATTACGTGAATGTGCGAAAATAGATCATGACCAAGTCAAAGCAAATGGTGGTTTGTTTGTAATCGGAACAGAACGTCATGAAAGTCGCCGTATCGACAATCAGTTGCGTGGTCGTTCTGGACGGCAAGGCGATCCTGGTAATTCACGGTTCTTTTTGTCTTTAGAAGATGATTTGATGCGAATTTTTGGTTCTGAACGTATGAGCGGAATGTTGCAAAAAATGGGGTTAAAAGAAGGGGAAGCCATTGTGCATCCTTGGATTAATAAAGCCCTTGAAAAAGCACAGAAAAAAGTTGAAGAACGCAATTTCGATATGCGTAAAAACACGTTAAAATATGATGATGTGATTAACGATCAACGTAAAGAGGTTTATTCTCAGCGTCGTGAATATATGTCATCAGAAGATGTGTCTGAGACCATTGCAACCATGCGTAATGATGTGATTGCAACGCTGGTTACCAGTTATTTACCTGAAAAATCTTTTGCTGAACAATGGCAAACTGAGGAATTGACTGTCGAACTCAAACGTTTGTTAAATCTCGATTTACCTATCAAAGAATGGTCAGAAGAAACAACCATCAGCATTGATGAAATCGAAAACCGTATCAAAGAAGCTGCTGAAAACGCACATGCTGTACAAGCTGCTAATTTTGGTGCTTCTATTATGCGCTATGTTGAAAAACAAATCTTATTGACAACGTTGGATGGTGTTTGGAAAGAACATCTTTTGCGTTTGGATCAAATGCGCCAGGGGATCGGTTTGCGTGCTTACGGGCAAAAAGATCCTCTTAATGAATATAAAAAAGAAGCCTATAACTTATTTCATTATATGTTGGATGAACTCAGTGAACGCGTGATATCTACTTTATGTCGTGTAGAGGTTAATGTCAGAACAGATGATGAAGAGCCTGTGGACGAGTTTGGCGAAGGTCAATTTTTAGAAAAAAGTGATGATGAAGAGATTGATATTCCAGAAGAGTGGGTAAATATTTCTCGTAATGCACTATGTCCTTGTGGATCAGGTAAGAAATATAAGCACTGTCACGGCAAGTTAGTTTAAGTGTTGTTGGTTTTAAGAGAAAGAATTAAGAGATAATTTATGGCAGGACATTCCAAGTTTAAAAATATTATGCATCGTAAAGGTGCTCAAGATGCCCGTAGAGCAAGAGATTTTGCAAAGATTATTCGTGAGATCACCGTTGCTGCAAAAACAGGGTTGCCTGACCCTGCTTCTAATCCACGACTAAGGGCTGCTGTAGCTTCTGCTCGGGCGGTGAATATGCCTAAGGATAATGTGGATCGTGCGATAAAAAAAGCCGCGGGCAGTGGAGATGGGGATAATTTCCAAGAGGTACGTTATGAAGGATATGGCACTGCAGGGGTAGCAATTATTGTTGAAGCACTAACAGATAATCGTAACCGTACGGCGTCTGATGTCCGTGCAGCTTTTAATAAATATGGTGGCTCTTTAGGGGAAATGAACTCTGTTTCCTTTATGTTTGAACGTTTAGGCGTAATTACTTATCCTGAATCTATTGCTGAATATGATGCAATGTTCGAAGCCGCAATTGAAGCAGAAGCCGAAAATGTGGAAGTAGCAGACGGATATTATGAAATTACATGTCCAATGGAAAATTTCTTTGCAGTTCGTGATGCTTTGGAAGCAAAGTTTAAAGACCCAGAAAGTGCAAAAATTGAATGGCGTCCAAGTAATACCGTGACATTGACCGAAGATAATGCGCAAACCTTGTTAAAACTTATTGATACCTTAGAAGATCATGATGATGTGCAAAATGTTTTTGCTAATTTTGACCTTCCTGATGATGTTGCTGAACGGTTATCGGTTTAAAATTCGTGGTTAGAATCCTAGGGATTGACCCTGGCCTGCGCTTTACAGGCTGGGGTATTATAGACGCTCAGGGGAACCGTCTTTCTTATGTAGGCAGTGGGATATTGGCTACGGATAGCAAGGCATCAGTCCCAGAGCGTCTTTGTGTTTTATCGGATGGGCTTGAAAAACTGATAGATCAACTTTCTCCTGACGAAGCTGCTGTTGAAGAAACCTATGTGAATCAAAATGGAACTGCAACATTAAAGCTGGGATATGCTAGGGGGGTTGCTTTGCTGATTCCTGCTAAACGAAGTTTACTTGTTATTGAATATGGTGCGAAAACGGTTAAAAGAGCCGTTGTTGGCACAGGGGCAGCAACCAAAGATCAAGTCACCATGATGGTACAGCGTATATTACCTAGTGCGATTATTCAAAAGGCAGATGCTGCGGACGCATTGGCAATTGCGATTTGTCATGCACATCATCGTACCAGTCAAAATTGCATCTCTTTGGGAAAGGTTATGGCATGATAGGGCAATTAACAGGATTACTAATTGAACAAACCGAAGCTGATCGTTGTCTGATTGATGTAAACGGGGTTGGATATGTTGTCTTTGTTTCTAATCGCACATTATCCCGTTTGCCCAAGTCTCCAGAAGTTGCCAGAGTATTAATTGAAACGATTGTCAGAGAAGACGCGATTTTACTCTATGGATTTGCAGATAGTTATGAACGAGATTGGTTTCGTTTATTAACGACGGTGCAAGGGGTGGGCGTTCGTATGGCTTTGTCTATCTTATCGACCTTATCGCCTGATGAAATTAGTACGGCGATTATGACTGCTGATAAAGCCACGTTAACTCGCGCACCAGGTGTAGGGGCAAGGCTGGCGGTGCGTATTATAACGGAGTTGAGTGGTAAAGTTGCTTCTTTGTCTGATCAAGTTGTATCAGCAGTTGTGTCGGATGTTAAAGGACAAAATCCGATCCCTCAAGCAGCCCATATTTTATCTGATGCATTATTAGCATTAGAAGGATTAGGGTTCCGCCGTATAGAATCTCAGCCTGTTGTTGCAAGAGTGATTAAACGTTTGAATGAAGAGGATAAAGGATCAGAACTTGATCTTGTCATTCGTGAATCATTGAAAGAGCTAGCGCGATGAACTCTGTTGAAGACCGCCCATTTGATGCGACCAAACGGCCAGAAGATAATTTTGAAGTGGCCTTACGTCCTCAATCTTTATCGGAATTTACAGGGCAAAAAACATCTCGTGAAAATTTGTCCATTTTTATTCAAGCAGCGCGTAAACGTGAAGAGGCTCTCGATCATGTGTTATTACACGGTCCACCAGGTTTAGGAAAAACGACATTGGCTCAAATTGTTTCAAAGGAGCTAGGGGTTGGGTTTCGTGCAACTTCTGGTCCAGTGATTCAAAGAGCAGGGGATTTGGCTGCAATTTTGACGAATTTACAGCCAAGAGATGTATTGTTTATCGATGAAATTCATCGTTTACATCCTTCTATTGAGGAAATTTTATATCCTGCGATGGAAGATTTTCAGCTTGATTTGATTATTGGTGAAGGACCTGCTGCGCGTTCTGTCAGGATTGATTTGCCACCGTTTACATTGGTTGCAGCAACGACCCGTTCAGGCTTACTGGCGACACCATTACGAGACCGGTTCGGTATCCCATTGCGGTTGATTTTTTATACGCCAGAAGAGTTAAAATTAATTGTGGCTCGTGGTGCCAGAAAGCTCGGGTTTGAATTAACAGATGACGGTGCGCAAGAGATTGCCAGACGCTCGCGTGGTACTCCCCGTATCGCAGGGCGGTTACTAAGACGTGTTCGGGATTTTGCCTTGGTTACTCATAAAGAAGGACAAGCTGTGGACAGTCAACTGGCGGATGCATCTTTGTCTCGATTAGAAGTGGATCAAATGGGGCTGGATGCGATGGATCGGCGCTATTTGATGCGAATTGCGGAATACCATCATGGTGGACCCGTTGGTGTTGAAACGTTGGCTGCGGCACTAGCAGAATCGAGAGATACGTTGGAAGATGTAATCGAACCTTATTTAATTCAAGAAGGTTTGGTTTTAAGAACGAGTCGAGGACGCGTTTTAGGGGAAAGAGGTTGGAAGCATTTAAATTTAGTGCCTCCAGTATTTATGACTACACAATTTGATTTATTAAATGATGTCAATGAGGAAGGTGAGTAAAATGGAACATTCTGATTATGAAGAGAACGAATACAAAACCAAAACAAGATTATTATCGAAAGAAGAAGTTCAGAATTACCAGTTTAGAATCTGTTACGAAGATACAGACGCAGGCGGTGTGGTTTATCATGCAAAATATCTAGGGATTGCAGAACGTGCCAGAACGGAATGTATCCGTCGTTTAGGGGGAACACTTGCCGAGCTATACAAAGAATATGGTCAAATTCTAGTCGTCCGTCAGATGGAAATCCAATATCGCAAACCGCTTTTTTTAGATGATATGGTGAATGTGAAAACCAGTCTGATTACTGCGTTGGGTGCCAGTTGTTGGTTGTCTCAAGTGTTTTCACGTGAAGGTGAAATTGTTACAGAAATAAAGTTGCAATTAGTATGTTTAAAGAAAGGCGATTATATGCCAACGCCGTTTCCTCGTCATTGGCAAAAGATGTTTGACGCCTTAACAGAAGTCAGCGCTTAAAAGAAAAATTTCATCAAGATGAAAACATGATTGTTTTTGTTCCAAAAAATAGATAACAGTTAAGTTTGTAGAGAAATAAAATCTTAGCCTCATTAGTATCATTTTATCCGTACTAATGAGATTCATAGTGCAGGAGGCATTTTTGGATCCAACGATTAATGCAGCAAATTTAGCTGCACCAGCAGCCGACTTATCCCCTTGGGCATTGTTTATTCATGCAGCCATCGTTGTAAAGTTGGTTATGATTGGTTTGGTTATTGCCAGTATTTGGGTATGGGCAGTTATCATTGATAAAATTGTTACTATTCGTAAAGCAAGACGGCAGGCTGATGAATTTGAAGATCTGTTTTGGTCTGGTGGCAGCCTTGATGATTTATACGATCAATATGGGGTAAAACCAAATCATCCAATGGCAGCCGTGTTTAGCGCAGGTATGGGTGAGTGGCGCAGATCGGCCAGAATTACTGGTGTTGATATGAGCAGCGAAGGCGTTAAGCAACGTATTGACCGTGCAATGTCTATTACCATTACAAGAGAAATGGAACGTTTGGAACGTTGGTTGACTTTGTTAGCTACAATCGGACCCGTTGCTCCTTTTGTTGGGTTGTTTGGGACTGTTTGGGGGATTATGCATGCGTTTGCATCGATTGCTCAATCAAATAATACCAGCCTTGCGGTGGTTGCTCCTGGGATTTCCGAAGCATTATTTGCAACGGCATTGGGGCTGTTGACAGCTATTCCAGCAGTGGTTGCGTATAACTTTTTTAGTAACAAATTAAACCTGTTTGCTGAACGTTTAGAAGGTTTTGCAACTGAATTTTCTGCGATTCTTTCTCGTCAATCAGAAGCATCAGTGTCTTCTCATCACTCTGGTAATGGTAACAATCAGGAATAAATTTAATGGGCTTTTCTGTTCAAGGTGGGTCTGGCAGAGGGAGACGAGGTCGTCGTCCTCAAGCAGATATTAACGTTACCCCGATGGTTGACGTGATGCTAGTGTTGTTAATTATCTTCATGGTTGCGGCTCCGATGATGACCAGTGGTATTAATGTGGATTTGCCAAAAACTGCTGCAAAGCCTGTTAATGCGGATACGAAACCAATTACAGTTACTGTTAAAGAGGATGGATCGGTTTATTTGGGGGACAATGCGGTTGATATGAATCAGCTGGTTGAGCAACTCCGTGCTGTCTCGCAAAATGATTCAGAGCATCGTATTTTTGTCAAAGGGGATCAGCATATTAATTATGGTCGTGTGATGGAAATTATGGGGCGCATTACCGCAGGGGGATTTACCCATGTTGCACTTCTTGCCCAGATGCCATCTGGATCAGACGTGCCTAGTCCTGTTGGGCAACAGCCCGCAGCATTGCCACCAGTTGCACCTTCTCATACTCCTTAATCAAAGGATTCTTATCGATGCTGGGTATGTATCGTTCCGAGCGAAAACTTTTTGGTTGTTCTATTGCTGCGTCTATTGGATCACATCTCAGTGTTGTGGTGCTGCTGGTTTTATTGTCTTTAACGTTTCAGAGTGAGCCTCCACCTAAACCACCCGAAGAGCAACCTGTACAGGTTGAATTTGAGAGCAAAGATACAGGAGAAGAAACACCTGCAAAAGCAGAAGTGGATTCTCCTAAACCAGATGCGCCAGCTCCTGAAAAATTGGATGCACCACCAGCACCGACAAAACCGATTGATGCACCAACAGAAGAACCGCCTCCTGTGCCTCCGCCACCTCAAGCATTACCCCCACCTCCGCAAGCTGTGGCTAAGATGGATACTGTGCAACCTGTCCAAGAACAGGCAATGGAAACACCTGCTGAATCTGCGGTGACCTTACCCCCAGTTGTGGCGCCTTTAACTTCGTCTTCTCAGTCTAAATCACCAGCACCACCATCGCCTTCACCGATGCCTGATGCGTTGCCTACAGAGCATCAGACATTTTCAAAAATAACCAAGCCAGAAAAAGCAAAACAAGAAGTGCCTGATACTTCTGCTTTGGAAGCTGCAATCAGCTCTAATCGTGCTGAGCAAAAACAAACGCATCCGCCTAGAGCAGCTGCGAATCCACGTCAAGGCGGTTCACCAAACGGTGGAGGCGCAAGAAATGGTGATATTACCAAGGGGCTTTCAAAAGCACAGCAAGGAAGGATCGCTGATTCGGTGCGGGGATGTTATACCCAAGATACAGCTGCTAAGAACTATGCAAATAACATAGCGCATATGGTGGTTACGGTTGATAATACGGGGACAGCTCGAATGGTGGATTTTGACGCTGCGACAAAAGCTAAGATGAGCAGTGACCCAGCCTATCGCGCATTTGCAGAGCGTTCGAAAGATGCGGTGCTTAGTCCAAAATGTTCTAAATTACCTATTCCAAGCAATATGTTAGGGCAAAGAAATACGATCAAGTTCGTGTTTAAGCCCTAGGTATTTTTATGATTTGAAAGTTTGAGAGATAGTAAGTTTCATACTATGATTTTATATTAGGGTATTATCACCTATAACTTATTATTTCTCTCTCTGGTATCTTTGATATATCAACAGAAACGTTAAAAGTAAATTTAGATACATTTAACTGTTATGTGCATAATGCTAATATACAAAAAATACGGGATATAAAGCGCGTGTAGTCATCATTCTTGATGGTGAAGGAAAGGGAAAAGCTATTAATTTGGATAAATCAACAAAATCCAAAATAATATAGTGATCCCAAATATCTTGTTTTTGCTGAGCATTTTAAAGATTCTGTGTTAAATCCAGCTTGTTCTAAACCATAGATACCCACTAAGATACAAGGGAAGAAAAATACGATTCGATTTGTATTTCGTCCTTAATTATGTCGTAATTAAATAATAGTTTTTGGTTAACTAAAGTTAAAAAAGGATAGTAACGTTATGCGTTCGATTATTTCTGATCAAGATGCTGATATTTTACGTGATGCATTAATGCCTCGTCGTACCGTGTTATATGGGTGTGCGGTCGTTGGTGGGATTATGGTGACCCCTTTATCCTCTACTTTTGCACAATCTGCGGACAATGCGCCAGGGGCAGCTGAGATTACTGTAGATCGCGCTCGTAACGAACCTATTCCTATTGTTATTCCAAACTTTGGATCAGGAAATGGCGCAACAATTACACAAGTGATTACCGATGATTTGAATAATACGGGTCTTTTTAAAGTTATCAGCTCGACGTCATCATCAGCAACTCCTGATTTTGCATCTTATAAAGCAATGGGTGCGCGTGCTGTTGTTACAGGGAATGCTTCTGGTGGGCGTGTGGAATTTCGTTTGTGGAACACGTTAACAGGGCAACAAATCCAAGGAACCGCATATTCTTTTTCAGGTAGTGGGGATGTGCGTCGTGTTGCCCATATGATTGGCGATGTGATTTATGAACGTATGTTGGGTGAAAAAGGATATTTTAACACTCGTATGGCTTATGTTGCACAAACTGGGCGTCGTTCGAATCCAACAAAACGCCTAGCGATCATGGATTATGATGGTGCGAATAGCCGTATGTTGACGAATGGAAAATGGTTGGTATTAACTCCTCGTTTCAGTCCAGTCAGCAATCAAGTGGCGTTTATGTCTTATGTAAATAATCGTCCACGTGTTTACTTGTTTAATTTGCAAACGGGTCAACAAAGAATATTAGGCGATTTTTCTGGGATTTCTTTTGCACCCCGTTTCTCCCCTGACGGGCGTTCAGTTGTGATGTCTGTGACTCGTGGTGCTGGATCAGATATTTACGTTGTTGATCTGGCTTCTGGTTCAAAAAGACAATTAACCAGTTCTGGCGCAATTGATACCAGTCCTTGTTATAGCCCAGATGGTTCTCAAATTGTGTTCTCTTCTGATCGTGGTGGAAAACAACAACTTTATATTATGAGTGCCAGTGGTGGTGGTGCGCATCGTATTTCTTATGGTAGTGGAAGTTATGCTGGACCCGTTTGGTCTCCTCGCAAAGATGTGATTGCATTTGTGCGTATTTCTGGTGGTTTCTCCTTAGGGGTGATGGCGCCTGATGGCAGTGGCGAACGTATTTTAACCCAAGGTTATACTGTTGAAAGCCCAACTTTTTGTCCAAATGGTCGTGTCCTAGCTTTCTGTAATCAGTCAGCTGCTGGTGCTGGTGGGGCAGGGTTCTCGTCTTCTATTAAAACCATTGATGTAACTGGATTTAATGAACGTTCAATTCGTACATCGACGATGGCATCAGGACCATCTTGGTCTTCTAGCAACACTTAAAAAATAAATATCAATTCTATTTAAAAATTATAAACAAAAAACAAACTTTTTGATAAAGTAGAATCAATCTTAACCTGATTGCAGGTTCGGGTGAAAAGAACAGAGATATTCTTTGTTCTTTTAATTTTTATATTTGTTTTGCGATCATTTATCATTGGGATAATTTGAAAGCGATTTTGTAGGAATACAGATAATGAAATTAAAGCTTCTTGGTGCTTTTGGTGCTGCATTGATGCTTGCTGCTTGCGGACACAGTGATGATAAAGGTGCGTCAACAGGAAATGGTGCTGGCCAACAAACTGTTAGTGGAGTAGTTCCTGGTAGTCAAGCTGATTTGGTTGCTAATGTTGGTGATCGTATTTTTTTCCCGTTCAATTCAAATAATTTGACTAGCGATGCACGTTCAACATTAAACCGTCAATCAGAATGGTTAAAACGTTATCCAAATGTACAAGTTATGGTTGCTGGTAACTGCGATGATCGCGGAACAGAAGAATATAACATTGCGTTGGGTTCACGTCGTGCAAATGCTGCTCGTGATTACTTGGTATCTTTGGGTGTATCTCCTGATCGTATTACAACGATCTCTTATGGTAAAGATCGCCCAGTTGCAGAAGGTGATAACGAAGAATCATACGCACAAAATCGTAATGCGACAACTTCTGTACGTTAAAATATATTGATCTATCAATATTGATAAAAAACCGATAAAACGTATGATATGTTTTATCGGTTTTTTGTTATTCATAAAATAAAATTTGTTTGATGAATAAGGTATAGAGTTATTGGTAACCAGATCATCCTATAAAGATATCTCAAAGGGTAATGTAAATGCTATTTTTTGAAACTCGTGTTGTAAAACAATCAGAATATTTATCGTATAAAAAACTATTTAGAGGCGCATTATTGGGGGTGTTTTTACTTTCAGGAGGGATGACTGGGCGTGCTTTTGCGCAAGATGTGTCCAGTCGCGATGTTATTTCATTGCAAAATCAAATCGAATCCTTAAAAGCACAGGTCACTCAATTACAACAAACAAATTCCTTTTCTGGTAATTCAGATCGCCGTTCTAAGAGTAGTAACAGCAATACAAGCGACGGTAATCCCAGTGGGTTATTGCCTGAGTTATTGACAAGAGTAAATAATTTAGAAGACCAGCAACGTGTGATGCGCGGTCAACTGGATGATTTAACCAACCAATTTCAAACAAAAATTGATTTATTAAATAAGAAAATTGATGATGCGAATTTTGCTGCGGGTGGAAATAGTAGTGGATCGGCTGCGCCTGTTGCTAAGGTGTCACAGGCTGAAACTGCTGCATCTGAAACATCAAAACCAGTAGCGAGAGCAGGGGATTCTTTAAAGGATGGTCAACAAGCGTTGTTGGGTAAAAATTATTCTCAGGCAGAATCGATTGCTCGAAATATCATTGCGACTCCACAAGGTAAAAAATCTGTTCCTGCGCATTTCTTATTGGCACAATCTTTGGCTGGACAACAACGTTACAAAGATGCTTCTGTTGGGTATTTTGATATTTATAAAAAATTCCCAGACTCAACCCGTGCCCCCGAAGCATTATTGGGCGTAGGGATTACATTATTGAAAAATGGTGATAGTGCAGCTTCTTGCCAAGCACTTAATTTATTGAATAGTAAATATCCAAATGCTTCTAGCCGTATTAAAAGCGCGGCATCAAGTTTACATAAAAGGGCAAAATGCCCTTAAAATCACAGCATGGATGAGTTAGACTTTGCTCCTTTGCTGCAAGAGGAGTTTAATCAATATATTGATCCTTTGGGACCATGGGGAGAGGATACAGAAAATACTCCTCCCGTAGCGATCGCTGTTTCAGGGGGGGCAGATAGTTTGTGCCTTGCGTTGCTGGCTTCTAGATGGCGTAGAAATATCTATGCGTTTATTGTCGATCATCAATTGCGGGCATCTTCTGGGCAAGAAGCAATGATTACTCAAAGATGCCTATCCAATTTATCTATTCCATCTAAAATTTTAACGCTAAATAATTTGAATGCAGGCGCTGCTTTAGAGGAGCGTGCAAGAATAGCCAGATATGATGCGTTATTTGAAGCTTGTTCCCAAAAAGGCTGTGTTGATTTATTGCTTGGGCACCATGCTGGGGATCAAGCCGAAACAGTCTTAATGCGTATTCGTGCGGGTAGTGCTGCAGATGGCTTGGCAGGTATGGCACTGATTATGGATTTACCTAATATAAGGTTAGTCAGACCATTATTATCTGTATCCCCACAACGATTACGTGCAACCCTTAAAAAAGAAAACATGTCTTGGGTAGAGGACCCATCAAACCAGGATATGCATATTCGACGGAATCAATTACGAAAAGAACTATCTACAAGCTCGAAAAAATCTGGTGTGATCTCTACTTTGTTACGGCGTTCTCGTGAAGAAGGACGCAATCGCATGAGCAAGGATAAAGAACAAGCAGATTTATTGGTTCGGCAAGTTGAGGTAAGACCAGAAGGATTCGCACTTTTATCAGTAAAAACAATGACTCCTAGAGCCTTGGGGGCGGTTATTCGAACAATTTCAGGTTCTGTTTATGCACCAGTATCGCAGTCATTGGAGCGGTTGCGTCATTTACGTTCTATGACTGTTGGTGGTGTTAAAATACAACCTGCAGGACGGTTAGGCGATGGATGGTTAATGTTGCGTGAGGAAGCTGTCATGCAACAAAGAATAAAAATTGTTCCAGATTGTATTTGGGATCAACGTTTTCGTGTTGTGATTCCTGAGGGACAAATGAAAGACGGAATAGAGGTTGGCGCTTTGGGGGATGGATATAAACAATTTGCCAATCGTAATACATTTCCTTCGGCGTTATTAAGGGTATTACCCGCTTTTTGGAATGGTGAAACTTTAATTGCAGTACCGTATTTAGACGTATTTTTACAAGATCATGTTAAAAATTGGCGAATTATTTTTCAGCCTAAACAACCAATGACACAAAGTTATCTTTTTTTAGGTATATAACCAAGGTAATAAGTTTTAATGTAATGAATTAAAATGAGGAAAAATAATTTTTGTGACTAGGAAAAAATCAGTTTAGTCCTTATGTTAAATAAGTAATAGTAATAATAAAACAAAATAATTTTCATTTTGTTTAAGGGATTTGTAAAACAAGACGTGTTTGTTTTGAACATGGAAATATAAAAGAGTATGAACAAAAAGAATTTTGGCCGTAATTTAAGTTTATGGGTTGTTGTGATCGTGATGGTCATGCTGGCTGCTGGATTTTTCCGTCCAGATACAGCGCAAACTACTGGGGAACAAGTTAATTATTCACAGTTCATCAGTAATATCGATCAAGGAAAAGTTAAATCTGTCGTTATTCAAGATCGTAATTTAAGCGGTAAATATAAGGACGACAAGACTTTTACCACCTATTTGCCGCCCTCTACGAATGATTTGCTTGCAAAACTATCAAGTAAAGATGTCTCTATCGAAGCAAAACCATTGGATAATCAACCCAATTTATTTTGGCGTTTGATTATTAATTTGCTTCCGACTTTGTTGATTATTGGGCTGTTTATTTTACTGATGCGCAATATGCAAGGTGCTGGTGGTAAAGCCATGGGATTTGGAAAATCCAAAGCCAAAATGTTGACCGAGAAGCAAGGTCGAGTCACATTTGCAGACGTTGCGGGTATTGATGAAGCCAAAGCTGAGTTAGAGGAAATTGTTGAGTATTTAAAAGATTCTCAAAAATTCCAACGTTTGGGTGGTAAAATCCCTAAAGGGGTTTTGTTGGTTGGACCTCCTGGAACAGGTAAAACATTATTGGCACGTGCTATTGCTGGTGAAGCAAATGTTCCATTCTTTACAATTTCAGGTTCAGACTTTGTTGAGATGTTTGTAGGGGTCGGGGCTTCTCGTGTTCGTGATATGTTTGAGCAAGGGAAAAAAGCTGCACCTTGTATTATTTTTATCGATGAAATTGATGCTGTCGGTCGTCATCGTGGTGTCGGCATGGGTGGTGGAAACGATGAGCGTGAACAAACATTGAACCAAATGTTGGTAGAGATGGATGGGTTTGATAGTAGCGAAAGCGTTATTTTGATTGCTGCAACAAACCGTCCAGATGTTCTTGATCCTGCATTGTTGCGTCCTGGGCGTTTTGACCGTCAAGTGGTTGTTCCAAATCCTGATGTTGCCGGGCGTGAAAAGATTTTGCGTGTGCATATGCGTAAAGTCCCCGTCACAAGTGATGTTGATCCAAAAGTAATTGCCAGAGGTACTCCAGGTTTTTCCGGTGCAGATCTTGCAAACCTAGTCAATGAAGCGGCTTTGTTGGCAGCACGTTTAAATCGTCGCACCGTTTCGATGCTCGAGTTTGAAAATGCCAAAGATAAAGTCATGATGGGTGCAGAGCGTCGCTCGTTGGTGATGAGTGATGAAGAGAAAAGAAATACGGCTTATCATGAAGCAGGACATGCGCTTTGTGCGCTATTAATTCCTGGCTGTGATCCTGTGCATAAAGCTACCATTATTCCTCGTGGTCGTGCGTTGGGAATGGTGATGAGTTTGCCTGAAGGGGATCGCTATTCTGAAACCAAGTTAAGGTGTAAGGCTCGTCTTGTCTTGGCGATGGGCGGACGTTGTGGTGAAGAGCTGGCTTTTGGTTCTGAAAATATTACCAGTGGCGCGTCAAGTGATATTCAAATGGCAACAAACCTTGCCCATAATATGGTGACTGAATGGGGAATGAGTGAAAAGCTCGGTATGGTCAATTATGGTGATGGTGAGCAAGGTTATTGGCAAAAACCAAGCAAATCAGGGTTGACTATTCGAGAAATTGAAATTGAAGTGAAACAATTGATCGATGAAGCCTATACCCGTGCCATGAATTTGTTGACTGAACATAGGGAAAAATGGGAGCGCCTAGCCGAAGGATTGTTAGAATATGAAACATTAAACGCCGATGAAATCCAACGTGTTTTACGTGGTGAAAAAATAGAGCGTAGTTTTGTAGACGATACAACAAAAAATCTTCGGTCATCTGTTCCTGAAATTGCACCTACGGAAGAAATAGAGACTTCATCTGAAAAAAAACAGACAGAAGATGATCATAAAGAAACATCTTTGAAGCTGGATAAATCAGAAGATAAAACAGATCCAACAGCGTAGTTTGTTGAATAATTAAACAAAGTGTTAAAGTGAAAGAAGAAATTCTTTCACTTTTTTATATATAGGCTTGGCGAAATAATGATTTCTTCATAGTAGATAAGGAATGCAAGATAATTTATTTTTAGAGCCAATGGCGTTTTTATATGATGATGTTGCTGAGCAAGCGATATATAAAAAGCATGCCTATCCTTTTTTGGGTCAGCAAAACCTAGCGTTTTCAATGGTAAGGCAAATCAGTGATTGTCAAAATCATCCTGCTTTGTCGACGGATTTATTTCCAACAATATGGCAACAACAAATAAATCGGTTATCATCTCCATTACCGATGGCGGGTTTGCCTGCTGGTCCGTTAGTTATGGGAATATTAAATATTACCCCAGATAGTTTCAGTGATGGTGGTAAGTATTATCAACTTAATGATGCTGTTTGTGCAGGTCATCAAATGGTAAAAGATGGCGCTGCGATTATTGATATTGGTGGTGAAAGCACCCGACCAGGATCTATTCCAATAACACCGCAAGAGGAGTGTGAGCGCATCTTGCCAGTCATTAAGCAATTGCAAGGATGCGGTGCTTTGATCTCGGTGGATACACGGCACGCCCAAACCATGTATTATGCGTTAGAGGCTGGTGCAAATATTATTAATGATATTTCAGCCTTAGATGATCCTGAGAGCGCAAAGATTATAGCACAAGCAAAATGCCCAGTGATTTTGATGCATATGCGTGGAACGCCCCAGACAATGGGAAATCATGCAACTTATGATAACGTTGTTTATGTTGTGTTGTCAGAGCTTAGTAATAAGATTCAGAAAGCAGAGCAAGCTGGGGTTTTACGGAATCAAATTATCATTGATCCAGGTATTGGGTTTGCAAAAAATCAACAGCATAATTTGTTATTAATAAAGCATTTTTCAGTTTTCGCAAATTTAGGGTGTCGTTTATTATTGGCGGTATCAAGAAAACGATTTATTAAAGAGATTATGAGTAATATCGATTCTGACCATTATGATTGGGGAACTATGGTGGCCTCATTACCTTTTATGATGGTTGGCAATGGGATTATTCGAGTGCATAATGTACCGGCAATGGTACAGACAATGAAAATATGGCAAGCTTTACATTAAAATAACAAAGCAAAGCGGCTGTAAAAACAAACAACCTTGGAAAGACAGATGAGTAATCAAAGAGTTTTTTTTGGAACTGATGGAATTCGTGGCACTGCAAATAGTAACCCAATGACTGTAGAGGTTGCACAAAAGCTGGGGCAAGCGGTTGGTTTGTTATTTAAAAATGAAGGCGATCAAAGGCGTCATCAGGTCTTGATCGGCAAAGATACACGTTTATCAGGCTATATGATTGAAAGTGCATTGATTGCAGGATTTTTATCCGCAGGAATCGATGTAATTGTGGTTGGACCAATGCCCACACCTGCGATTGCCATGTTGACACGGTCATTGCGTGCTGATTTAGGGGTTATGATTTCAGCGTCACATAATCCTTATTATGATAATGGTATCAAGATTTTTGATCGTGACGGGTTTAAGCTCTCTGATGCGCAGGAAATTGAAATTGAACGATTAATACAATCCGACCTTTCCCATCGTTTAGCTGGTCCTGAACAGATAGGGAGAGCCGTTCGTTTGGATGATGCCGCAGGACGTTATATTGAACATGCAAAGGCTTCTTTCCCAAGACAATATCGTCTTAATGGATTGAAAATTGTCATTGATTGTGCGAATGGCGCAGCATATAAAGTTGCCCCCGCAGCATTGTGGGAATTAGGAGCAGAAGTCATTTCTTTGGGATGTAAACCAAATGGATTTAACATTAATGACAAATGTGGTTCCACGCATCCAGAGGTTTTGTGCCAAGCCGTTATAGAGCATCAAGCGGATATTGGTATTGCGCTTGATGGTGACGCTGATCGAATGTTGTTGATTGATGAGACTGGAAAAGTTCTTGATGGCGATCAAATTCTTGCGGTGATTGCCTCCTCTTGGGCTGCCAAAGGTTATTTGCCAAACAAACATGTCGTTGCTACTATCATGTCAAATATGGGCTTGGAACGCTTTTTAAAATCTCAAAATCTTGAACTGTTAAGAACGCAGGTGGGTGATCGTTATGTTGTCGAAAAAATGCGTGAGCTGGGATGTATTATTGGTGGGGAACAATCTGGACATATGATTTTGTCTAATTTTTCCACAACAGGCGATGGGCTGATTGCTGCATTACAAGTATTGGCTGTTTTAGTTGAAAGAAAACAAAAAGCCAGCGTTGTTTGTAATATGTTTTCCCCATTTCCTCAGGAATTAAGAAACATACGGTTTCAAGGGAATGATCCATTAACACATGAAAATGTTCAAAAAGCGTTGAAAGAAGCAGAAAAGGAATTGGGCAAGGACGGTCGTATTATTTTAAGGAAAAGTGGCACTGAACCTTTGATACGAGTGATGGCAGAGGCAGAGGATTATGCGAGTGTTGACCGTATCCTAACACAACTATGTGGGGTTATTCACGACGTGAAGGATTGCTAGTACCGTTTTCTTTTGCATTTTAATAATAAATACGAAATTATATTATATATCAGCTGGTTACTTTGCACAAAGAAGCTGGCTGGTGCAGATAAAAGCTGTTGAGAGGGCTGAATATAAGGATCATTTGTAAGGTCCAAGGACGCGTTATTAATCATGCTTTGTAAGTGATATGGGGTTGTTTGTGCGTGAAATTGTAACCCGATAACATGATTTTTGATTTGAAACGCTTGGTTTTTGCAAATTGGACTGGATGCAAGTAATGTTGCCTCTTCTGGAAGTTCAAACTCATCTTTGTGCCAAAATAAACTTGTAAAATGATCTGGGAAGTGGAAACAATTTCTCTTTGAGGTTGATTCAGCTTTTATAGGATACCAACCGATCGCTTTATGGGGGGCAGAGTTTACTTTTGCTCCGAAAATATCAGCAATTAATTGCGCACCAAAACATATACCTAATGTCGGAATGTTATTTTCAATTGCTTTTTTAATAAGTTCTTTTTCTTTGGTGAGCCACGGGTATTGTTCTTCATCATAAATACTCATTGGTCCACCTAGAACAATTAACAGGTTGGCAGATTCAATATTTGGAAGCGGAGAATCCGGTTTGTACAGGAAACAAATATCTGAAGCAATTCCTTGCTCATGTAACCATGATAAGATATACCCAGGGCCTTCGAAAATCGCATGCTGTAAAATAATAGCTCTCATTTTAGACCATTTCAAATACAAAGTTTACTATTGTTTGTAGTATATAGTGCAAATATTAAACAAATAAGGCCCCTATTACATAATAAGGGCTTTATGATAAGGTTTATTTATAATTTTTTATGTAAAATTATAGAGTTGCTTCACCTTTTTTCCAGCTACATGGGCATAGACCACCATCTTGTAACGCATCAAGAATGCGGATGAATTCAGCTGGATTACGACCAACTGATAAATCATTTGCGCTGACGTGGCGGATTACGCCTGTTGGGTCAACAATAAATGTTGCACGTAGGTTAACACCTGCAGCATAATGTAACACACCAAGTGCGGAAGAAAGCTCGCGTTTATTGTCTGCAAGCATTGGGATTTGAAGGTTTTTCAATTGGTCGTTGTGCAAACGCCAATTTAAATGAACGAAAGCAGAATCAATTGAGAGACCATAAACAGCGGTGTTACGTTCTGTGAATTCTTTGTGTAGATCGCTAAATGCAACGATTTCTGTTGGGCAAATAAAAGTAAAATCCATTGGCCAGAAAAAGAATAGTTTCCATTTTCCACTGTCATCTTTGTTAGAGATGGTTTGGAATTTGCCTTCTGCACCTTGATCCAAGCCTGCTTGTCCAGCAGCAACTGCATCTAAACTAAATGAAGGGAATTGATCGCCAACTGTTAACATTATTATCTCCATATAAAAATAAAAAACGGGAATAGATTACTCTATACTCTATATCTATTTATGGGTATGTATGATTAAATATTCAAATGAATTCTTTTGTAATAAATGATTGAAAAAATCGATGGACATTCTTCCTTCACCACAACAGCTGCGTTATTTGATTGCTCTTTCTGAACAAAGACACTTTGGAAAAGCTGCAAATGTCTGTTCTGTCACACAATCGACATTGTCTGCGGGGATATTAAATCTTGAACGCCAATTTGATGTTGCCATTTTGGATCGAACTGCTGGGAAACGGGTCGTTTTTACACCAATAGGCGAAGAGGTAATTATTCAAGCAAAAGTTGCTTTACAAGGACTAGAATCGGTTCGGGATGTAATCCATTTTGTACAAGAACCTTTTTCATCATCATTAAGATTAGGAATTATTCCAACAGTAGCCCCTTATATATTACCTGATGTTATTCAAAATATACGGCAGAATTATCCTAAATTAACATTAAGTCTTCACGAAGATTTGACAGAAAATCTAATGGAGAAACTTGCCATTGGCCACTTAGATTTATTGGTTATTGCAATGCCTTGTGATTGCAGCGGTGCAGAAACTTTCTTTTTATTTAAAGATGAATTTTTTATCATTATGCCAAAGGGACATCCATTGGAAAAATTTGATCGGGTGCGTTTAGATCAAATAGAAGCCAAAGAAATCATTTCTTTACAAGATGGCCATTGTTTAAAAGATCAAACGTTGGATATGTGTCGACAAGGGCAAAATTTTAAAACAGTTTCAGATTCGCAAAATGACTTTACGGCATCCTCTCTTAAAACAATTATTAATATGGTTGGTATTGGGCTAGGGGTGGCGTTTATTCCAAAAATGGCAATAGAGAGTGAAATTGGCGATCGTTCTGATATTGTGATTCGGCCTTTGGAAGGGAATCCGACATGCAGAACGATTGGTTTGGCTTGGCGAAGGAATTCTTTAAGGGCAAGCGAATTCAAACAATTCGAAAAAGTATTCCAAAATTTAAAAATATAGCCTTAGCATTTGACTTTTTCTTATTTTTCTTTATATAAGAGCTAACTTTCGAATTTATTGCCTTGGGTGGAATTGAAATTATGAAAATTAGAAACAGCTTACGTTCGGCTAAATTGCGTGACAAAGATTGCCGTATCGTTCGTCGTCATGGAAGAGTATATGTTATTAATAAGAAAAACCCGCGTATGAAAGCACGTCAAGGTTAATCTTATTTCTTTACTTATCGGATCGTCCTTTTACAAGGACGTTCTTTTATGAATATGAGTTTAAAAGGCTTCTATTATATATAATAGAAGCCTTTTTTGCGTGGTTATGCTTATAATTAAAATATGAATATTCCAGTTTAGAAGGATTGATAGATGAATATTTATATTCTGTTATTTGATGATTTTCGCACGTTGGATGTTTTTGGCCCAGTTGATGTGTTTGGAGAAGTAGAGGAGTTTACCTTACATTATTGTTCAGTCGCAGAAGGCTTAATTTACAGTTCTCATCACGTTCCAATTATGACGACTGCTATGCCATCTATTTTACCTCCAGATTCTATTATATTTATCCCAGGAGGGATGGGAACACGGTCTTTAGTCCATGATCAATTGTTTATTACTTTCCTTACACAGATTATACCACAGGCATCTTATTGCTTGACGGTGTGCACAGGATCAGCATTGGTTGCAAAAACTGGATTATTAGAAGGCAAAGTGGTTACGTCGAATAAAAATGCGTGGTCTTGGGTGACTTCTATAAATAGTCGAGTTCATTGGCAACATCATGCGCGTTGGTGTGTTGACGGTCGTTTTTATACGTCATCAGGCGTATCTGCTGGGATAGATATGGCACTTGGATTTGTTTCAGATTTATATGGTCAAGAGCGTGCAGTAAAGATCGCAAATTTGATGGAGTATGTATGGAATAGCGAGCCCGATAACGATCCTTTCTGTAAGGCATTATAAAGCATTATTCCACTATACTTAATGTTTTGCTTCTGTGTTTTTTGTTTTATTTACTAAATCTGATCGAATCATTTCTACATGATCGGGGCTGAGGTCTTTGTCTTGAGTTTCTGGTATTCCTTTGGCGAGCAAATATATGCGCGTTGAAGGGATGCCTTGATTAATTAATACTGCACGAATAGCCAACCCACGGTTTAATGCAATACGACGTGGTGTTGATAAATCGTCAGAATTGCCATGGCTGTAGGCATTTAAATAGACTGTAGCTTCAGGATGTTGTTTTAACATATTGGCATAATCCATGATTGCTTTCATCATGGATTCATTTAAATCTACGCTATTTTCACCAAAAATAAGTATTGTATGTTTTGATGTAGCACGTATTTCCCCTTTGGCATCTTTAATAACTTTTGGCATCTCAGGTGGTACAGGGGGATGCAAAGGCACAACAATATTTGCATCTTTGAATACAGGTACAGGAGGCGGTGCAGGCGGGATTGTTGGTGATACAGCAGGTTTAGAATTCGCTTGTGGCTTTGCCTCAACTGGCGCTACTGTAACTTTTTTAGAATTTTTCTCTTTTTGATGTTTTTTCTTATCAGAATGTTTATTTGTTTTTTTTGTTTCTTTGCTTTTGGCTTTATGACTTTCCCCTAAATTGCTTAAAGCTGAGTGATTAACACTGACTTGAGCAATCGTATCTGACGCTGAAAACAGAAATAAAGCAGAAAAAGCAGCAGTTAAAAAAAGTTGATTTCTTTTTTTTAAAATAGAAAAAGGAGATAAAGGAAAAATCATGATATAGCCTAACAACCAACTTTCTTTAAAATAAACTTGCTTAAGAATAATATATCAATTCGTTATTTGTTTGGAGTATTATCCGAGATTATTTCTCTGATCGTAGAAAATAACGCTGCATTGGCGGCAACGGTATCCACAGACATCCCAATATCATTCAATGGGTTCCCTTGAATATCAGAGACATGACCGCCGGCTTCTCTGACTAATATTAATCCCGCAGCAACATCCCAAGGCTTTAATCCTAGCTCCCAAAAGCCTTCATATCGACCAGCAGCCACCCATGCTAAATCCAACGCTGCTGCACCAAAACGGCGTAATCCAGCGATTTGAGGCATTAATGAGCTTACGGTTTGTACGAAACCTTTTCTTTTTTCTTCTGTAGAAATAGCAAAAGGAATTCCTGTTGCAAATACGGCTTGATACATATCTCTTCTTGCAGAAACACGCAGACGGCGCTCATTTAAAAATGCGCCAATCCCTTTTTCAGCCCAGAACATTTCGTTTGCGACTGGATTGTAAACAAGACCCGATACAATTTCAATATCACCATTGTCATTACGTTTTTGTAAAGCAATAGAGATCGCCCAATGTGGAATGCCATGTAAAAAATTGGTGGTACCATCCAAAGGATCAACAATCCAACGCCAGCTCCAATTATCACTGCCAGAATATCCACTTTCTTCCATTAAAAAAGCATATCCAGGACGGGCTTTTTCAAGCTCTGTGCGAATAGTCGATTCGGCTCTCAGATCGGCTTGAGACACGAAATCTCCTGGTCCTTTAACGCTGACTTGAAGCATTTCTACTTCGTTAAAATCTCGCAATAAACAGCGTGCAGCTTTTTGTGCAGCGTTTTGCATTACCATCATATGAGGAGAGAGTCGCATAGCCATAAGCAAAGTTCCTGAATATTATAAGAAAGGGCTTTGTAGAAAATATCAATAAAACAGCAAAAAATGTCTGTTGTATATCTAGTAAACAGACACCTTTATATATGTCAAATAAAATCAAGACCTTAAAAAAACCTAAGATTTAGCTCTTTCAACATAGCTGCCATCTTCGGTTTTAACAACGATTTTTTCTCCAGCTTCAACGAATGGAGGAACCATTGTTTTAACGCCATTAGATAACATTGCTGGTTTATAAGAAGAACTTGCTGTTTGACCTTTGACAACAGGTTCAGCTTCTACAACTTCCAAAGTCACTTGTGCAGGAAGCTCAACAGAAACTGGATCACCTTCAATTAATCTTACGATGACTTTCATATTATCTTGTAAGAAAGGTAATTGTTCACTGAAAATATCTTTATGAAGCAAAAATTGATCGTAAGTTTCTGGATCCATTAACACGATATTATCGCCATCTTCATAAGAATATGTAAATTCTTTATCTTCGGCCATCAGACGCTCGACGGTATCAGCAGTACGCCAACGTTCGTTGGTTTTATTTCCTGTTTTCAAATCGCGCATTTCCACTTGGATAAACGCGCCACCTTTGCCTGGCGTGATAATTTGTTGTTTAAGGACAGACCAGCGACGACCTTCATGTTCAATAACTTGGCCTGCACGAATTTGGTTTGCCTGTTGTTTCATTAGTTCTCTCTAAAAAATAAACGAGTAAAAGCGAGTAAAAGCAAGATGTATAATCTGCAAATTGGAAAAAGGCAAGTTATTCACATCCTTGATTCTTTAAATTTGATGTATTTTCTTATTTGGGTCAAGCACATAATTAGGGGTTTGTGGATTAAAATAATCAGGGCCAAGAGGTACTTTGCCATATCCACCTGGAATATCCAGAATATAAGTCGGCCATGCCAGCCCCGTCACACGTCCACGTAAGGCACTTAATAAGTGTCTGCCTTTGTCAATGGGAACATAAAAACGTGCTGTGCCTGGGGCTTTGTCTAATTGATGCAAATAATAAGGTTTAATACGCCATTCAACGAAATGACGTAATAAAGACTCAAGTGTTTCAACATTATCATTTATATTTTTCAATAAAACAGATTGACTTAATAAAGGAATGCCATTTTTAATTAAGTTTTTTATAGCCTGTTGTGCTGCTGGTGTGAATTCTTTGGGATGATTGGCATGTACTACAACCCATAAGGCTTTATCGGTTTCTAAACTATTAATAAATTCATGGGTCAGTTGGCTGGGAGCAGAAAAAGGAACGCGTGTGTGAAGACGGATGGTTGTAACATGTGGGATTTGATCGAGTTTTTGTATAATAAAACGCATACGACGAGGAGATAAGATCAAAGGATCGCCACCTGATAAGATGACTTCTCGTATTTGCGGATGCTTTTCGATCCATTGTAATGCATTTTCAAGTTGAGTATCGGTTAATAATCCATTTTCAGGTCCTATTTGTTCTCTGCGGAAACAAAAACGACAATAAACAGGACAAATCAGCAACGGTTTTAATAAAACGCGATCTTCATAACGATGGACAATCCCAGGAATAGGCGAAAGCGCTTCATCTCCAATAGGATCATTGAGTTCATCTGGATGGGTAATTAGCTCATCAATATGTGGAATATATTGTAATCCAATCGGATCATCAGGGGATTCAATTAAACCAGCCACTTCCGAAGAGATGGCAATTGTATAAATTTTTGATAATTCATTTAACTGTGTCAAATCTTGTTCTGAAATAAGATCATTTTGTAAAAGGTCATCAACAGTGCGAAGGGTTTTAAGGGTCATAAAAAAACAAGACTTTTGTGTGAATCAAGATACAATTTTGTAAAATTGAAAAAATCGCATATTTAATAGAAAGATGTAAAGTAAATTAAGAGAAATACAAGGACTCTTTAGTGAATAAATTAGATCGTGCCTCTCTTTTTGATCGTTTGCCATTGTTAAAACGAAGACAATTAATGATAAAGGCAATCAGAAGTTTTTTTAATTCTCGGGATTATTTAGAAGTTGAAACGCCTTATTTAGTTCCTGCACCAGGTGAAGAGGTTCATTTGGAACCTTTTGGTTCAGTATATGAAACGCCCCAAGGTGAAAAGAGAAATGTATTTTTACATACCAGTCCTGAATTTGCCATGAAAAGGATTGTTGCCGAACTACATCAACCTGTTTATCAATTGGCAAGAGTATGGCGTAATAAAGAAGGTGGGTCGACGCATTCCCCTGAATTTACCATGTTGGAATGGTATCGTCCTCATTGTTCTATGGTTGAATTGATGAATGAAACAGAGAAATTATGTAAAATTTTGTTTCCTCAACGAATAGAATATTCCAATCACGCCATTCGTTTTGATGTGCCATTTGAACGGTTGACGATACAACAGGCTTTTCAAAAATATGTTGGGATTGATATTTTGTCTTTACCCGACGATCCTCAATTATTCGCACAGGCGGCGGGATGTCAACTACGTTTGGGTGAAACATGGGAGGATTTGTTCTTTCGATTGTTGCTAGAAAAAATTGAACCGAATATTGGAAGGGATCGCCCGACTTTTTTAACCCATTGGCCTGTGAAGCAAGCGGCTTTGGCAAAAATAGATTCGAAAAATCAAAAAGTTGCTTTGCGTTTTGAGCTTTATGCTGGTGGATTGGAGTTGGCTAATGCTTTTGAAGAATTAACCGACCCCATAGAGCAACGCCAACGGTTTCTTATGGATCGGCAACAACGTGCAAGATTATATCCTAAAGCTGCAACATGGGAGATAGACGAAGATTTTTTAAATGCATTGTCCAAGATGCCGTCTTGTTCAGGGATTGCGATGGGGGTTGATCGATTGGTGATGCTTGCAACAGGGGTTAAAAATATTCGTGATATTTTATGGATATAAAATAAAATATATTACCAAATTACTAAATATCTTTAGAAAAACAGAATAGAGAGCTTGTCGAAATGTTTAAGAAAAGATAAAACCTAGAGACAAGAATGATTTAATTCATTTCAACGGTTCTGTAAGGGAATAAAAAGATTATGTCGCCATTCAAAGCACAAAAACTTGCTGTTATTGTTCACAAAAGAAAATCCATCATTGGAACGCTTTTAGGAATGGCAGGCTTGCTTGCTGTGGCTGGATGTGGTGGTGTGCCAGAACATGAACGCGAATGTCAATGGCAAGGAACACCATCTTGGTATTGTCGCCATACTGCCAAAAAAGATACTTATTTTGTCAGAGGTAATACACAGTCTTATTTCATCCCTGTTTATACAGGTGCCAAAGAATTCCCTGTGCCAGATATGCCCGTTTATACAGATGAGACAATCGATCAAACATTGCGTGCTTCGATCGTGTTAACAGATTACAAAGAGGCTTTGAGAAAAACAGAACTATTAGCTTTGGTTGAACGTCAAGGACCTTATACTGTTTTTGCTGTTCCAAATCATCCTATGGAACATCCTTCTTTTGCTATTGAAGGTTCATTGATGGATGTTCAAAATGAAAATCTGTTAAAACAATTAATGGGTTACACCATTGTTTTGGGGGATTACCCACCTGAAAAACTTAGAAAATTAGCATTAAAAAATGGTGGGTCTGTTGAGTTAACAACATTTTATAATGAAAAATTGATTGTATCTATTAATCCTGAAACAGGTGAATTCGTCACTAAAAACAAAGCAGGTCAGATAAATAAAATTTGGGTCAATGGTATTCCCCAAGCAAATGGCACTTTATATGTCAGCCAAGGTCTGTTAAATTTTGTTAAATAATTAAAAATCAGTTTATTCTGTGAATAAAGAAATATTCACAGAATAAACTGATTATTTTTCTTCTTTAGCTTCCTCGATTGCTTTTAATAGACTTTGGACACCTTTTGCTGGCCCGTCAACATGCCTCCAAACTGCACCAATAACGGACAAGAAATCAGCCCCAGCTTTGACCAATGGTTTACAATTTTCTGCCGTAATTCCACCAATCGCAACAACAGGCAGCTCCATCATTTCTGACCACCAACTTAGTAATTCAATGGGAGCCCTGACATCTGTATCTTTGGATATTGTTGGAAAGAAAGCACCAAATGCAATATAGTCTGCTCCTTTTTCTCCTGCTTTCATTGCCATATCTCGGCTGTCATAGCAGGAAACGCCTAATTGCAAATCATTTCCTAGTTGTGATCTTGCCTGTTCGATTAGGGTATCTTCCATACCAACATGTGCACCGTCGCAGCCATATTCCTTTGCCAAATCAGGACGATCATTCAAAATAAAAGCGACATTTCGATCTTGGACAATGGGTTGTAAAATATCGATTGCTTTGCGAATTTCATCATCTGAAACATCTTTTAGTCTTAATTGAACGGCTGCAACAGGACCTGCATCCAGTGCTTCGATAAGCAAGGGTTTAAATTGTAAAGGATCAAGAGAGGAAGGGGTAATTAGATAAAGTTCACAAGAATTCATTGTTTGTCTCAAATATGTTGAATTTTGTGATTAGAATAACATTAAGAGGCATAGGTTACTATAGAAGAGTATATCTAGTTGGGTCTTGTCGCAAATTTAATTATGTATTTTAGTATAATATAGAAATGGAGTGAGTATTTATATTTTAGGAACGATTTATGTCTATTGGTATCTATAGCAAGCTTATATTAAGATCTAGGGATGATTTTAAAGGTCGTCATTTTAATGGATTGATGATTATCCAAGTGGTAAACTGGTATTTACGCTATTGTCTTAGCTATCGAGACATTGAGGAATTGTTTTTAGAGCGTGGAGTAAGCGTTGATCATAGCACGTTAAATCGTTGGATATTACGCTATGCACCACTATTAGAAAAACGTTTGAGAAGCTATAGAAAACCTCATTGTGGTGAGGGTGAGGATTGATGAAACCTATATCAAAGTAAAAGGTCAGTGGAAGTATCTATATAGAGCCATTGATAAGAATGGAACTGCTATTGATTTCTTATTAACAGCTAAAAGAAATATCAAAGCAGCACAACGTTTCTTTAGAAAGGCGTTTAAAGAAGATGGTCTATTCGCACCCACTCATATTGGAACAGATAAAGCATTACCGTTTCCAAAAACCATACAGACCATGAAGAATGAGCATATCCTTGCCAATCACTGCGTTCATGAAACAAGAAAGTCCTTACAACAGGGAATAGAAAATGATCATTTTAGAGTAAAGAGAATTATCCCAAAGAATGGTTGCTTTCAGTTTTTTCATACCGCAAGGAAAACACTCAAAGGATATGAGGCCATTCTCTGGATTAAAAAAGGACTGGGTTTTAAAGGAAAATGGACAATCAACGAACAAATAAAACTCATTCAAAGCATATTCGGTCTAAATAATAATATACCCGTCTAAATTAGCTAGCTTTATGGCTAATCACAGCACCATTCAATATTTGCGACAAGACCATTTCAAGCCTTTTAGCGCTTTACGTAAATCTTGCTTTCGCTCTTGAGACGTCCGAGGGTCAGCTTTATCATTCAAAGGACAACAAACAATTGCTTTTGCTTTGATATTGGTTGCTACTTGTGCCAATTTGATGACTTGTTGCTCTCTTTCAGTATTCCATATATCAAAAGGATAAAGAGCATTAATGGTTAAAATACTGATATTATGTTTTTGGCATTTGGAAACGATGAACGAATGCTCTGATTTATCGAAAATATCTATCCCTTGCAAATCATTACGCACTTCAATCGCGTCAATATTCAATGATATACATAATTTTAAATACTCATCCAATGATAGTTTAGGTGCAACAATACGATTCAAAGCAAATTTAGGAAATGTCATAAATTCACCCTTTCAAACAAGATTGTTTCGATAGAATAAAATTTTTTTATTGTTATAAAATTCACACCAGTGTGTTGTTGTATAATTAAAATATATGATTTTTTTATCAGTCAAACCTCTTTAATTAATTATATCGCTTTCACTCTAACCTTCCCCTTATCTTTTTCTCGATAAAAAGGTAGTATATCGTCCTAGCGATTTCGTCTTTCATAAAACCATTCACAATAATCATATTCTAACAAGATTTTTTCTTATACTATTTGTATCACGTTCAACATAAATGATTTCAATTACAATGATTTTTCATCGCTCTATTTACAAACCCACAACGCTTCTTGTTTTATGTAGTTTATTAATCGCATGCAGCCAGTCTCATAAAAACTTAACAACCATAGAAAAAGTGCAAAATAGCTATAATGATGCAGTCACGCTTAATCAAGATTATGTAAAAGGGAATTATGGACAACCTGATCCAGCATCCCTGACTCGTCTGAAACGATATCGCTATGAAGCCTATCAAGCGTTAATGCAATTCAGGCAAGAATTTGATAAAAACAAACCTCTCCCCAAAGCATCTTTACAAAATGCTCAATTAAAAATTGATCAATATGTTTCTTACCTTAATACTTTGGGGGCAACATCAGCGACCAAAAATACCCTTACTGGTTTTTAGACGCATCAAGGGCAGCTTGCAATGTGTAGCTTGCTGCCATTTTATCCACCACAGCATTGCGTTTTTTACGACTTAAATCTGCTTCTTCGATTAAAAAACGATTCACCGCACTGCTGGACAATCGTTCATCCCATAAACATGCTGGCAATTGGCTCGTATTGGATACCGCTATTATCCAATCCCTCGCCGCTTGAGCGGCAGGACCAAAATCGCCATCTAAGGAAAGTGGTAACCCACAAATTAATCCTCCCACTTGCTCTTTTTGCGCCAATTCTTGTAAATATCGAGCAAAAACAGATACTTTTCCACGCTTGACCGTTGCATAAGGAGAGGCCAGCATTAATGATACATCAGATAAAGCCAATCCAATTTGTTTTGATCCTGGATCAATACCCAATATTCGATATCCTTTGGGAAGCTGGTGTATTAATTCATAAGGGCTTGCATACAGCATTTTATTTACCTACGATAAAAATCTTATTCACTTCATTCACTATTTTAAAACGCCTAAGATTTATAATATTTTCTTCAAAAGGTAAAATGACATGAACACGCAACAGATGAAAGCTATTATTGTTCAAAATCCAGGTGGTCCAGAAGAACTTACTCTCAGCACCTTACCTATTCCAACTTGTAAAGAAGGAGAAATTTTAGTTCGTGTTTTAGCAGCGGGCGTTAATCGCCCAGACATTATGCAACGCAAAGGATTATATTTACCCCCAGAAGGAGCCAGCCCGTTACTGGGGCTAGAAATTGCGGGTGAAGTGGTGTCTGCGCCATCAGCTTCGATTTTTAGTCCAGGCGATCATGTTTGTGCATTAACAAATGGGGGTGGATATGCTGAATATTGCGCCGTTCCTGAACAACAATGTCTCCCATGGCCAAAAGATTTTACAGTATATGAAGCCGCTGCCTTATCTGAGACTTTTTTTACCGTTTGGACAAATCTATTTGAAATAGGAAAATTAACCGCTGGGGAAACAGTCCTGATTCATGGTGGAAGTGGTGGTGTTGGCACAGCAGCCATTCAACTGGCCAGTAATTTTGGAGCCACCGTTTACACCACTGTTGGCAGCCAAGAAAAAGGTGAACTATGCAAAAAATTAGGCGCTACGGATTATATTGATTATACCAAAGAGGACTTTGTCCAACGTATTCATGACTTCACCAATAAACAAGGGGTTCATATCATTCTTGATATTATGGCCGCAGCTTATTTAAACCAAAATATCAATGTTTTAAGAGAAGATGGGCGTTTGATTATCATTTCTTTTCAAGGCGGTATCAAAGCCAATGATGTTAATTTGGCAAAAATTGTAACCAAGAGGCTAACTCTAAGTGGCAGTACCTTACGCCCACGTTCAAATGATTTCAAAGGACATATTGCCAAAGAACTTTATCATCATGTATGGCCTTTACTTTCCGCACGTAAAATATCCCCTTTAATCCATAAAATTTTTCCATTAACTGAAGTACGACAAGCTCATAAAATTATGGAAGCAGGACAACATAGTGGTAAAATGATTCTTGATTTATCCAATTTATAAGGTCAGTGGATTTTGCTTATTTTGTGGTTTATTCTGTTCAACGGCTCGCCATAAAAACCAAGCCCCAATAGATCGATAAGGACTCCAAGAAGAAGTTTTTTCTTTGAGTTCTTTTGGTTTGGGTTGTTCGGATAATTTTTTACAAATCCTCCATCCTTCTCGAATACCAAAATCATGAACAGGCATTACATCCAAACGCCCCAATGTGAAAATCAATAACATTTCTACAGTCCATATCCCCACCCCTGGCAGTTGAGTTAATAACTCTATTAATGCTTGATCTGTCATTGCCTGAGCTTGATCGTAAGAAGGGACATGCCCCTCTATGGTTGCTCTAGCTAATTGTTGTAAAGTTGCGACTTTACGAAAAGAAAAGCCACAAGCTCGTAATTCTGTTTCTGTATAAGTTAATAATTGTTTTGCAGTTGGAAGCTGACCATTATTTAGCAATTTTAAGCGATTTAAAATGGCTGTAACTGCCTTTGCATGAAGTTGCTGCCCAGCAATAGCTTCCAGCAATCCAAAATAAGGTTCTTGCTTGCCTTTAATCTGTAATCTGCATGTTTTTTCTTTTTGAATAACCAAAGCAAGATCTTGATCTATTGAAGATAGAAAATATGTCGCTTGTTGTATATTTTTTTGCCAATTCTCCGTAAACATATTTTTTCCTATTGCGTTTTTTAAAAGAAAATACAAATATCAAAAAAACATATTACACAATATTATCAAAAACAAACACAGGCGAAGATCAACAAACGAATGACACAAAGCAACAGCCCTTTGAATCAAAAAGAACTCATGGCATCCTCCCATGATCGTTTTGTTGGGTCTGTTGTGCCTGCACCTGTGAATAATGAAAAAATTCTTAGGGGTTTTCCCTTATTACGCAAAGAGCCTTACACAGAGACAAATTCTTTTGATAAAACCATAAAACAATCAAACCAAACACAAAAGAACGGTTTCAATCAAAATACAAGACAGAATGTTACACTATCAACCAAATTACCCATTAACTATAATAAAAACTCCGCTTTGCTTTATACAAGTAAATCGGATCAGCATTCTTTTATTTTTTACATTGCTGGATCAATTATTATTCACGGATTGCTGGTAATCAGTCTCTATCTTGCCACCTTAAAATTTCCACATCAACCTATGGGAAATAGTAGCGAAGGGCAGCCCGTTGATGTTGTTTTCACACCCACCCCAACAGGATCAAGCGGATTAACAGGTGACGGAATAAGTGGTGAAGAAGGAGAAAGCGCCCCACCACCCACGGCATTGCCAGAAGTTTCACCACCACCTGCCCCCGAACAAACCGTAACTGCACCAGAACCTCAAACGGAAGAGCTGCCCCGAGATATTGGTGAAACACCAATGCCGATCCCACAACAGCAAAAACAAACGCCAACGAAACAACCTACTAAAAATCACCAATATACTTATCGATATACACCGCCACGCCAACAACAACGCAGGCGACAACCTGTTCCTGAGCAGCCCAATAATCCTTTTGCGAATATGCAAACCCTTGATTTCAGTGAAAACCCAAATAAATCAAAACGTAAAGCAGCAACGCGCCGATTACCCCAAGGCTCTCGTTCAGGCATGGATATGTCCACTGGTCCTTTGGTTAAAAATGGCAAAATTAATGTTCCTTATGCTGCTAAAATCAATATAAAGGGGGTCAGTGATGATTATGGAGATGCCATTAATGCATGGATAAGACAACATTTATATTATCCACCCGAAGCCGCCCAAAATGGTGAAGATGGCAGTGCCTCTGTTCATGTTGCTTTAAACAGAGATGGATATGTATTATCTGTCAGCTTAACCAACTCTTCAGGATCGGAGGCATTAGATTCCGCCATAACAGGAATGTTTAGGGGCGCAAAGCTTCCCAAAATCCCTCCTGATCTTCCCGATCATTTTGAGCTTGATTTAACCATTAATTACATCTTATTACGACATTAATTCGCACATCTAATAAGGTAAGCGGATTAGTCCCATTTTGGCATAATCGGATCTAAATCGCCTTTTAAACGAATAGGGGATATTCTTTTCGCAAGCCCTGTTCTGTCATCTGTTTCCACAATTAACCCACATAATGTGGCTACCCCTGCAGCAGGGCTTAACCGCATTCCTGGCATTTTCGTGACAAACCGATAAATTGCAGCTTCTTTTTGCATTCCAATCACACTATTATAATCGCCGCACATCCCCGCATCCGTTTGAAAAGCCGTTCCCGAAGGTAAAATACGATAATCAGCTGTAGGGATATGTGTATGTGTTCCAATCACCATTGAAACACGTCCATCAAAATAATGTGCCATCCCTGCTTTTTCACTGGTTGCCTCGGCATGAATATCAATCAAAATAGCATGCACATCAATCCCAAAGCGATATTTTGAAATAAGTTCGTCAATCATCCGAAATGGGTCGTCCAAGGGTTCCATAAATAAACGACCCATGGCATTAATCACTAAGAGCTTCTTACTATTCGGCAGCATATGGATATAATGTCCAGCCCCAGGCGTTTTGGGTGGATAATTCAAAGGGCGAATTACTTTAGGATTTTCACGAATATAAGGGATAATATCTTTGCGATCCCAGCTGTGATTACCCAGCGTAATGACATCAACACCTGCTTTAAATAACTCTTCTGCAATTGCGGGGGATAAACCAAAACCATGACTGGCATTCTCTGCATTCACAACCACTGCATCAATGGATAATTTACTTTTTAATGCTGGCAATTCTTGCATGACCACTTCTCTACCACTGCGACCAACAATATCCCCTAAAAAAACAATACGCACAATAAACCCTTATGTATAAATAATTTCTAATTCTGTAATGATCGCTGATAAACCAAAGTCGAATTGCTCTGTTGGCACCATTGGGACTTCTTGATATGAAAACGCAACCCCCGCAGATTTTGCATCAGGGAAATGCTGTAACGTACGATCATAATATCCCCCACCGTAACCCAAACGGTTCCCTTTACGATCAAATCCCATTAATGGAACCAAAATAAAATCAGGCTTGATGATTTCTGTATTAGGATAGATCGTTTTATATCGCCCTTCTTGCATCAACGCCGTTGGATACCAAGAGTAAAAAGTCAACGGATTGCCTTTAATAGGCGTTTTAGGAAGTGCTACTTGGAATCCTTGTTGATATAATTGATGCATTAATGGTCTTAAATCAGCTTCATCTTCCAAAGGCCAAAAACAAGCAATGACATCTTCTTGGTTACAAACTGTAGGAATGAAACGGAGTATATTTTCAATAAGAGGCAATATATATTGATTGTGAGATTGCTTAAATTGGTTTCTTAAGCTTTTGAGCTGATGCCTTAATTGCTGTTTTTGTTGTAAAATATCACTCATTTACTTAACTAAATTATATGAAGCCGCCTTAGCCGTCGGTCTATCAACTCTTCCAGACCTGTCAATACAGGTGGGTGCCAGTATAACGAGACCACGGTCACGACAGCGCCAGCTCCCTAGGAAGTGATTATCGGCCCGGGAGTATGTTTTACCTAACAAACTAGGCAGCCCCATAAATGGACTTTATGATAAATTTAATTTCTCTGCAATAGATTCGGCTCGTTCGGCAAAATCATCAAGTTTTTTTCTTAATTCTTGGTTTTCTTTTTGCAATTGCTTCAATTTTTGCTTGTCTAATTGCTTTTCTAAACTGGCAATATATTTTTCCATTTCATAGAGCTTGTCCGCCATTAATAAACTCGACAAGGCAAGAATTCTGCCCTCGCCGCTTTGACCGCCAATTTGGCGGATAAGATCAATATGTTGCTCTACGACTTTTGCCATTGCTTGCAAATGTGGCTCTTCACCATCGTTACATCCAACAGTATATCCATATCCATTAATTGTGATTGTTACTTGCGCCATTTATTATTCTCTGAGTCCGTCTATTTGTTCTGCTGCTTCTAGTTGTTCCAGTATCTCTTGCATATGGGTGATTAAATTATCTAAATTTGCAAGAACAACTTCTTTTCTCTCTAGATCTTCTTGTACCTGTAGATTGGCACGATTGCTCTGGTCTGCAAGAAAATTTTCAAGAGATGTAAGGGCATTGTCCAAACGTTGTTCAGAAGAGGAAGGCACAATTGGTTGAGGTGATATTTGTAAATTTTCATCTTGAACATTGATATCTATCGTGTCTGATTCTACCACTTCTTTTGCCCCCTGTTTATTATAGCAAACAAATAACTTTACTATTCATCAAAGGTTCTTTATCTAAAGTTTCATTACAATACAAGCTAATCTGTGATATACAGAAAAACCCTTAAAAACTGTTTGTAATAATGATAGAAAACCCTTATATTTTTTTGCACAAAAAAACATTCACAACAGCATTAAACCAATATTTAACACAAGTTAAAACGCCTTGCTTTGTTGTCAACCATCTTGCACATATCTACTTTATTGCAGAAATTGCCAAAAAAACAAGTATAAATGCACGAAATACTTTTGAAAATGATCCTGTTTTTAGTATCATATCCCCACCAAATGCAGTAACTTATCTGGGGGTACGTTGGTGGCTTGCATTTATCAGTCAAGCGTTAATGATCTTGCCTCAACAGAAATTTATTAATATTTTAGACTGTTACGATCACGCTGGATTGGCAATGGCTGCAATCAGAGAAGGACAACAATATATTTTGTTCGAATCGACCTCTCCATATTTTATAACTTTAAATAACCGTGCTCAAAATTCAAATACGCAAATCATCAGCACCAAACCAAATCCATTTGATTTACTGAATTTACGTTTTAAAAAGCATAACTGACGAGCTTACGTAATATCTATTGCTCACTATAATATGAATAGCATTATTTAGTGATCTATACTAGATTCCTAGCTATAAAATCAACATATATAGGTAAATTAAGCATGAAACTCACTTCTGAAGTGAAGCGTATTCTTGACAATTATGAAACAGATAGCGCCGCAACGAAAGCTAACCTTGCCCGTCTTTTGATGCACGGAAAACTAGGTGGTACAGGAAAATTATTGATCCTGCCAGTCGATCAAGGCATGGAACATGGACCTGCACGTTCGTTTGCTGCTAATCCTGCTGCTTATGACCCACATTATCATTATAAAATAGCAATTGATGCGGGCTTAAGTGCTTATGCCGCTCCGCTAGGCGCGTTGGAATGTGGTGCATTTACTTATGGGGATCAAATTCCTACCATCCTCAAATTAAATAATGCCAATAGCCTAAGCGATATTAAAAACCAAGCTATTACAGGATCCGTTCAAGAAGCTGTACGACTTGGCTGTATTGGTATTGGATATACAATTTATCCCGGCAGTGATTATTGCTATGAACAAATGGATTTCTTACAAGAATTAATCAGAGAAGCCAAAGCCGCTGGATTGATTGCTGTTGTATGGAGCTATCCTCGTGGTGGTCCATTCTTGGATAAAGCCGGCGAAACAGCAGTGGATATTTGTGCATATGCCGCGCATATTGCCGCACAAATGGGCGCACATATCATTAAAGTAAAACCCCCATCAGACCATTTATGTTTGCCCGCTGCTAAAAAAGTATATGAAGATCAAAAAATTGATATTTCCACATTGACGAAACGTGCAGAACATATCATGCAATCTGCCTTTGCTGGACGTCGCTTGGTCTTATTTTCTGGCGGAGAACAAACAAGCGAAAACAGCTTATTTGAAACTTTCCAAAGCTTAAAAGACGGTGGCGCAAGCGGTGGTATCATCGGCAGGAACACTTTCCAACGCAAACGCGAAGATGCATTGGTCATGCTAGATAAACTGATTAATATCTTTAAAAATTAATACCAGAAAAATCATAATGTAGAAAAACTACATTATGATTTTTTTATTGACGTACTATGTATCGTTTATTTGTAATTTTTTGCTTTTCTTAATAAATCTGCACAATGAATGATTATACAATTATTTTTACATTTATCAGCAGATTCTAAAACTAGACTGCTATTATCAATTTGGTAACTTAATCCTTTTAATTGTTTAATTGACCGAGCAATCCCTCTTAAAGCCCATGATGTTTGTATAGATGTGTGACCAATTTCATCAAATAGATTTATTTTGGTGAACGCACTTTCTACTGGATTTGAAATATCAAATCTAATTAATCCACTATATCTTGCTGGTAATATACTCATTATCTCTTGAGTTAATGCTTGATATTCTGCTTGTTGCTGCCTAATAAAACCACTATAAATATAATGTTGAGTATAAATACCAATCATAAACAACATACAACCTAAAATAATCTTTATATTAAATTTAGGTAGGTATTGATTATAAATATTTACTAAACCAAATAAAATTATAGTTATAATTATAAAATACAACCCAACAGAAGACCTTGTTGCAATCCAACTCTCTTTTGCCAACAAGGCAGGAACCATAATTCCAATTGTTAACAATAATGTAAGTAATATTTTTAAAAATCCTTGACGTTCTTTAAAAATATAAACAAGACCACAAAAAATAAATATTATACTTATAATGGTATAAATCAAACTAGGAGTAATATTATAATTATTAACTGCTATTTTTAATGGTCCATAGAAAAACCATTTCACCTTTGATATAAAATCAGTATTTAGATTGCTTCTATCAATAACATATCCATATAATAATTTTGGCACTACTTTTATAGAAAGAAAGGCAGCTATCATAGCAATCATAAGAGCAATAGCACTTAAAACTAAATTTAATAAATTTAGTTTTCGATTATCAATACAATTATGTAAAAAAACAAAGTATAAAAATAACATAGCAGTGGGTTGATATATAAAAAAAGAACATATCAAAAAAACATTACTAATTAAAAATCGAGAAATTGTTGTATTTTTATTTTCATCAAACATATTATAATATGCTAAACCAGCAAGCAAAACTGACAATACAAAAACAAAACACGTAGCCCATGAGTTATAAACAACAATCGAAGGTAAAAAAACGAGAAATAGAGGCAAAAATAAAACAAAGTTTTTATTGGTTACTTGTACTCTACGGCTAAGAAAAAAATAGGTAAAGCTACATAATATAATAGTTGTAATGACTGAAAATAATCTTAACCAAGATAATCTTGGTACATTAACCATATGAGATTGTACTAAATATTGAAATAGACCATAAATGGAGCGCCCATTTTCAACATCCCACTCTAACAAGCTTCCTGAATGCCCAATAGCAATATCAAGCATTGCATAATCATCTGTCATGGCGTAATGCTGTGATATTACAGGAAAATAAATAAATAAATAAAACAACAGCAGTATAAAATAAATATACTCTATATTGTTTTTTTTTTAAACAATCCAAAATAAATTTAATTCTTTTTTCATTCCCAATGTCCTAATTTTATATTTGTTTTTTCATCGATAAAAAATTTAGGACGTCGCTTCGTTTCCATATATATTTTACCAATATACTCCCCAATGACACCCAGGGATAGCAGCTGAACACCGCTTAAAAAGAAAATAGAAATAATCACTGAGGACCACCCCTCAATAACTTGTCCAGTAAATTTAGCAATTAAAATATAAATAATCGCTAGAAAAGAAAAGAAACATGTCAAAAACCCTAATGCACAAATTAAACGCAAAGGAGTTACTGTCAACGAAGTAACTCCTTCTATCGCCACCCCTAACATCTTTTTCAATGGATATTTTGATTCACCTGCAACACGTTCTTCACGTGTATAAAATACTTTATCACTATTAAAACCAAGTAACGGAATTAATCCTCTGATATAAAGATTCTGTTCTTTAAATTCTAATAAAGCAGCCAAAGCTCTTTTACTTAACAACCGATAGTCAGCATGATTTTCAATCTGATTAACGCCCATTGCTGACATAGATCCATAAAATATATTTGCTGTATTTCGTTTAAAAAAACTATCACTCGAACGATTGTTTCTCACGCCGTAAACAATTTCATTACCTAGCATATATTTATCAACCATTTGTTCAATACATTTGGTATCATCTTGTAAATCAGCATCAATACTTATACAAATATCTGTTTCAACAACAGATAACCCTGCGATCAAAGCTGTTTGATGCCCACGATTGCGCGATAATTTTAATCCTTGAACATAGTGTGATTGTTTGGCTGCTTCTGTAATTTGTAACCATGTATTATCTTTACTGCCATCATCGACGAATAAAATATGACTATTCTGTTGAATTTTTTGTCTTGAAACCAAATCGGTTATAATTGCCTTTAATGCCTGAACACAATAGATAAAGGCTTCTGCCTCGTTATAACAAGGCACCACAATGGTCAAAGAAGGAATAGTCTCCCTGATTTGCAAATTCTTATCGCTTAATATCTGATTATTCATTTCATAACCCACATTTTATTCAAAACAAAGCCAGTAATTGTATAAAATCCCATACCACATAGCTGTGCAAGATATAGTCTATAGTCTGCAAGATATGTTTGATTTCGAAAAAGTAAGAAAAAAACCTTTATTGCTATCAAATTAACAAGGTAAGCAATTAAACAAGCAATCAGAAATTTTAAAAGTTTCTTAAAACTTAATACCGCAGAAAACGTAAAAAGAGAGTTGAGAATAAAACTAAAGATAATACCCACAGCATAGCCAGTTGCATTTGCGACATAAAGACCTATACCATAATAAGTCAAAGCACAAATCACAATCATAGTCAATAAAGTATTCGCAAGACCAACGATGATGTATTTACTAAAAACAACCCACATTTTATCGATTTCAAAATTATATATAAAACATTAATCATTTAAATCATATTTTAATCTAAGACAAAACATCTAATATCAAAATACCGATTTATAAAGCGATAAATACAATCGGTCTTGTCGCAAATATTGAATGGTGCTGTGATTAGCCATAAAGCTAGCTAGCTAATTTAGACGGGTATATTATTATTTAAACCGAATATGCTTTGAATGAGCTTTATTTGTTCGTTGATTGTCCATTTTCCTTTAAAACCCAGTCCTTTTTTAATCCAGAGAATGGCCTCATATCCTTTGAGTGTTTTCCTTGCGGTATGAAAAGACTGAAAGCAACCATTCTTTGGGATAATTCTCTTTACTCTAAAATGATCATTTTCTATTCCCTGTTGTAAAGATTTCTTGGTTTCATGAACGCAGTGATTGGGAAGGATATACTCATTCTTCATGGTTTGTATGGTTTTTGGAAACGGTAATGCTTTATCTGTTCCAATATGGGTTGGAGCGAATAGACCCTCTTCTTTAAACGCCTTTCTAAAGAAACGTTGTGCTGCTTTGATATTTCTTTTAGCTGTTAATAAGAAATCAATAGCAGTTCCATTCTTATCAATGGCTCTATATAGATACTTCCACTGACCTTTTACTTTGATATAGGTTTCATCAATCCTCACCTCACCACAATGGGGTTTTCTATAGCTTCTCAAACGTTTTTCTAATAGAGGAGCATAGCGTAATACCCAACGGTTTAACGTGCTATGATCTATATTTATCCCACGTTCTAAAAACAATTCCTCAATGTCTCGATAGCTAAGACAATAGCGTAAATACCAGTTTACCGCTTGGATAATCATCAACCCACTAAAGTGGCGACCTTTAAAATCATCCTTAGATCTTAATATAAGCTTGCTATAGATACCAATAGACATAAATCGTTCCTAAAATATAAATACTCACTCCATTTCTACATCATACTAAAATACATAATTAAATTTGCGACAAGATCCATGATATGCAAGACATCGAAAGTGAACTCAAAGACAGTATGAATTTTATCCGTAATAATCTTTAAAGATCATTAAATGCTTTTCTGAATTCTTGTTCAGGCAAAGCAATGCCAATAAAAACCAGCTCTGAAAAAGGTGCCTCTGATCCTGTCCACGGGGATCCAAATTCGCTATTATGAATTTGCTGTATTCCTTGCAGTAAAAGGCGTTCTGGGATGTCTTTTATATAAAGAATAGCTTTATATCGTAACAGTTGATCTTTAAAATTAATTAGTATTTTGTCAAAAAGCAAAGATAGGGTCTGTAATTCAAAAGGTTCAGATCGTCTAATAACAAATGAATTGACCTGTGTATCTAATGGATTTGAAGGTAATTCTTGGCATTTAAAATTGGGCTGAGAAGATAAAGAAAAACCATTAAGTTGATCCAAGAGTGTTAAATCTAATCGTCCATTGATAATGGAATGAATCTTTGCTCTGCTATTCATATAAGCAAGTTGTTTGATAAAATCCTGATATCGGTTTTGTATCAGGTCTGTTTTACTTACTAAAATTAAATCAGCATACCCAATTTGCGCCTGTGTGACATGAAAATGTTGGAACTGATATGGTGCATTGACGGCATCAACAAGGGTAATGACGCCCTGTAGCTGAAAATAATTTGAGATAAGATCATGTGTTAAAAATTTTTTGATAATCGAACCAGGATCCGCCATACCAGTGCATTCAATCATCAGTCGAGAAAATTCAGTTTGATGAGTTGATAACTGATTAATGAGCTCTAATAAAGTCATTTCCAGTTCAGCATGGCTGCTGCAACAGATGCAGCCATTTTGTAAAGTCTTGATATGTAAAGATTGATTTTCTTGTGATAAGACGATGCTATCTAACGCAGTATTGCCCAATTCATTTTCAATAACTGCGATTTTATGTGTCGTTTGATGATATAAGATATGATTGAGTAAGGTTGTTTTTCCTGCTCCAAGAAAACCAGTAATTATAAACACAGGAATAGGGGAAATCATGAGTGAGCTCTTTATTACAAGTCAGAAAAATATTCGCAATGTTATAAATAAAACGCGAAACATAAAATTATATTTCGCGTTTGCTTAAACTATCCAGAGATAAAAAGATTAGATAAAACTATTTTACAAGTAGTCTGTGCTAAAAGCACCTTTCCACTTTTCTTCGAATTGTGTCACTGCAATTGCAACCGCAGGATCGGCAAGGAACAAATCAAATACTTCAGGAGATAAAGTGATCCCTTTACAACCAATTAACATACATTCTAAAGCCTGTCTTGGGCTTTTAAAGCTGGCTGCAATAAGTTCACTTTCTGGTGCATGCATTGATAACAGAGATTGAAGTTCAGAGACAACTTCTGGACCGTTTCCGCCTTGCGCGTCAATGCGGCTGACATACGGAGAAACATATTTAGCACCAGCAAGAATACCCAATAAACCTTGAGCTGAACCATATACGGCAGTTGCCAAGGTTGGTATATTTTGTGCACTTAATTCTTTGATAACTTGCAGACCCTTTGGGGTTACAGGCACTTTTACAACCAGATTATCAACACGTTCATATAGCTTTTGTGCATCAGTAATCATACCTTCTACTGAAGATGAAATAACTTGCGCGAAAAGTGTGCCTTTGCCACCTAGAGCATCTCTAATCGCAGGGAGTAGGTCAAATAATTGGACCCTGCCAGTCGCAACAATTGCTGGGTTTGTGGTTACCCCCCAAACAGGGAACGTGGCGGCGATTCTTTTGATTGCTTGAACGTCAGAGGTATCTAAAAGTATTTTCATAGTCTTATAAACCTTTTATTGGAATTAAAAGAAATCAAAATAGTTATTTATATATTGAAATTAATAAAAAGAATAAATTGAAAGAAAATATATATATCTAAATAATTTAAATTATAAAAACAACGGCATAGATATCTTCTGTTGGTTGTTTTTACTTTATTTCAAAAGAGCAAAAAGAATTAAATATTTTAATTACTTTAATGAGAACCAGTTTAATCCAAAAAGGCTTTTTTGTTAAGTCATAATCAAAAAAATTAATTTTTTGTGATGATCTAACAAAAAAGCACATATTCAGTTTTTAGACAGAGTAATACATTTCAAATTCTATAGGATGAGGCATATGTTCAAAGCGATATACTTCTTCCCATTTGATTTTTGCGTAGCTTTCAATTTGATCTTTGGTAAAGACATCGCCCGCTAACAAGAAATCATGATCCGCAGCCAAAGCGTCCAATGCTTCACGTAAAGAGCCACAAACGGTTGGGATTTCTTTAAGCTCTTCTGGAGGAAGATCATATAAATCTTTGTCCATTGCATCACCAGGATGGATTTTATTTTTAATACCATCAATACCAGCCATCAACATTGCTGCAAATGCAAGATATGGATTAGCTGTTGGATCTGGGAAACGAATTTCAACGCGTTTCGCTTTTGGACTGGTTACATATGGAATACGGCAAGAAGCAGAACGATTACGAGCAGAATAAGCCAATAGTACAGGGGCTTCAAATCCAGGAATCAAGCGTTTATAAGAGTTTGTTGATGGATTTGTAAACGCATTTAATGCTTTGGCATGTTTAATGATACCACCAATATAATAAAGTGCTTGATCTGAAAGATCAGCATAGCCATTACCAGCAAAATTAGGTTTGCCATCCTTCCAAATTGATTGGTGAACATGCATTCCTGTGCCGTTATCACCATAAATCGGTTTTGGCATAAAGGTTGCTGTTTTTCCATAAGAATGGGCGACGTTATGCACACAATATTTATAGATTTGCATGTAGTCAGCAGAACGAACTAAAGTAGAGAATTCAATCCCTAGTTCATGTTGAGACTGAGCAACTTCATGATGTTGCTTTTCAATAGGAAGTCCCATTTCCCCCATTGTTGTTAACATTTCTGCACGAAGATCATTTTCGCTGTCTACTGGAGGTACAGGGAAATAACCACCTTTAACGCCTGGGCGATGTCCCATATTTCCTTCTGGATAATCTTTTAGATTAGAGCCAGGTCCTTCAATGCTGTCGAGTTGGTGAATTGCAAAGTTAGGACCTGTTCCGAATTTAACATTATCAAAAATAAAGAATTCAGCTTCTGGACCAAAGAAAGCTGTATCCCCAATCCCTGTGGATTTTAAATATTGTTCTGCCAATTTTGCAGTAGAGCGTGGATCACGGTTATAAGCGACACCCGTTGCTGGATCAATAATATCACAAATCAAGATTAATTGTGGCTTTGCCGTAAATGGATCCATAACTGCGCTGGTTGGATCTGGCATTAAAATCATATCGCTTTCGTTGATTGCTTTCCAACCTTTGATAGAAGAGCCATCAAACATAATACCATCTTCAAAGATTTCTGCTTTGATGGTGGTCACATATTGCGTTGTATGGTGCCATTTTCCACATGGGTCAGTAAAACGAAAATCCACAAATTCAATTGAATTTTCTTGGATCATATCCATGACTTTGGAAATGGATTCTTCTTTGGAGATATTAGACATTTTTAATCTTTCCTGTGCCTTTTGACTTAAAAATATGAAAACTATAATGAGTCATTATTTAGAGTTGATTTTGAATGATATGTTATAGGGCTTCTGTACCACTTTCGCCGGTGCGAATACGAATAGCATTTTCAACAGGCATGACGAAAATTTTTCCGTCCCCGATACGTCCTGTGCGTGCAGTATTCATAATGATTTCTACGGCGCGCTCTACCAAATCTTCGCTACAGACAAGTTCAATTTTAACTTTGGGCAGAAAATCAACAACATACTCAGCCCCACGATACAGCTCGGTATGTCCTTTTTGTCGCCCAAACCCCTTGACTTCGGTAACGGTAATGCCTTGTAAACCAATTTCTTGCAAAGCTTCTTTTACTTCATCAAGTTTAAAAGGTTTAATGATAGCTTCAATTTTTTTAATCATTCAATTTCTCTTAAATAAAGTTAAGCAAATAGTGTTTGCCTCGTTATTCAGATAGAATTTCATAGTTTCTATGAAGGGTATTAAAGACCATTTTATAAGTAATTGTCCAGCAAAAATTATTGCGCGTTTTGTTGTTTCCGCCTAAAAATTAAGCAGAATTTGATTAAAACAAATCCTTGTGTATAGATTTTATGCAAATTTAGATGGATATAATTGCTGGATAAAGTTGATCTGAATAAAGTGCCTTTTTCTTAGTCAAATTTTTATTGATTGAAAGAATTACATCTTGCAAAAATCTTTTTTAGCGGTATGAAAATCAATAAAGATATTTCCTTGATAAAAATAAAGCGTATAAATTTTTGTTTTGATAGAGTGTATGTTTGTATTTCCTATTGACGCTAATTCAGTCGTAAATTGGCACATTTTTTTTGTATCGCCTGAAAACGTATAAGGTAATATAGTGGACATTTTTACTGCGATAAGCCAATCGAAATTTTGCTCGCCATATAATGGTAAGAACAAGGGAATTCTGGAGGCTAGTTTCTGATTGCTTTCTGACAATGGAAAAGGATTTAATACAAATATTTGTGCAGAGGATATGTTCGGTGTATGTCCGATATCATAGCTAATATTTGTCATGGTCATATCAAAAAATTGGTTTTGATCTTTTAAAAAATTCCCATAGCTATAGCTGAATGAAAAACAAAAACAACAAAATAAAAAGTAAAATATATAATAAAGTGTTCTAGAAGCAAGGGATATAATATAAAAGGAAAATACCCATAAAAAAGAGACCGCAATCAGCAATCGTACGTCGCTGATGTCTGTTTTAAAAAGAAGGCTGGCACCTTCAGCCGTTAATAAGAAGATACTATAGATTAAGCAGACGATTGCAAAATTAATAACAATATGAATTGGTTTGATTTGTTTTTTCTTGATTTGTTGATACTGAAAGACAACAAAAGAAAGGAAGGTCACCACCGCAGTGATATAGAAAAGATAGTTACTCTTAAAAAACAGTAATTTAATGTAAGAAATGGTTTGTAGGATATTGGTTTTTACATTGGCAAGGTTGATAATAATGCGATCTGCCGAGCCACCAAATAAATATGGATATGTCTGTTTGTATATGAAACAAAAAAGAAAATAAATACCTAGGCTAATGAGTGCTTTTATATAAATCTTTTGCTCATTATTCCAATTATTTTGCAGATAATAAATAAATAATACAAATACCAAAGTATTTACATATATTCCTATGGTAGTTTGATATGAAAATATAATGATAAAAGTCAGTAACGCTGTTAATGGAATATAATATTTTGTTCTTATAATGAGTAACGCAGAGATGACCGCACAACAGGTTGCAATTGTCATGGGAAGGCTGTCGTAACCAAAACTCATATTTTGCAGATAAAAAGGGTTTAAAAAAATCAAAGAAATTAAAGAGCAAGAATAAAAATCAATTTTTTTAAAGAGCGTTTGTGCTGAATAAAGAATGGTAAACGTGATACAGGCAAGGGATAAAATCTGCGTTAAGGGTGCTGTATAAACACCATCCGAAAAAGTAAAAAAATTAATAATCCACTTGCTGATAAAACGTCCTTCGCCAACCCACCCAAGATTTAGAAATAAAACTCGGATATAATCATCTCTATATTTCATATTCAACGAGATAATCGGGTAATAATAAAAGTCAAAGAAAATAAAAATGAATAAAAAGTTAATCTTATTCTTTATAATAAATTGCTTCATTTATATTCTCTATTTCTAACCCTTAGTATATAGAATATAATCTATACACCAAGTTCCTTGCTTTTAAAATATAATTGGTTAGTGAAGAGTAATTCCTCTCACATCTTACTTACTATAATAAGTGTGATGAATTGAGTTTAATCGTTGAAAGAGGGCTAAACTTAGTCCAATAACACCCAAGGTGATGATGAAAATATATTCAGTTGCGATCATTTATTTATGCTCTTCATTGATGTTTTGAAGAATTTCTTCGGTGGCTTTTTTAAGGATATTTTCAATTCGTTCTAACTCCTCTTCGGAAGCATTTTGTTTTCCTCGTAATGCTATTTTCAGAGCGTGACGGGCTTCATAGAGTTGATAGGATTGTTTGGTTTTCTTTGGATTGTCTGAAAAAATATCGCGTACTTCGTTCATATGTTGACCAATACTGGCCAATTTATCCCATAATAAAGTCGCTTGCGCTTTTGATTCTTCCAAGGAATCTTTGCCTTCTTGAGTAATATGATATTGTTTGCGATTACCTTGTTTTTCTACGGAAACTTTATCAGTTTCATGTAAAAAGGTGAGGGCAGGATAAATGATTCCCGGGCTTGGGGTATACATGCCGTTGGAATGTTCCTCGAAAAATTTGATCAGCTCATATCCATGAGCAGGCTGCGTATTAAGTTGTTTCAGAATCAATAGTTGCAATTCTTCCGAGGTGAGCTTGCGACCTCTGGTTAATAAATGATGGTCACCACCTGATAAAAAAGCATGTTTTTTTCTGTAATGATGGTGATGTCGTTCATTCATATCATCATGATGAAAACGGTGTTGATTGTGATGATGTAAGTTGTGATGTCTTGAATGGTATTTCATATTGTAAAAATATCTTTCATTATAGAGTTGTATGTTAAAGAATATTATAAGGATTCTTTATATTCACGTAAGCGCAGCTGTTGACCAGTATAGTTCCTGAAAACATTTATTTGGATACGCTGCTTACGGTGTGTGTTTAGTAGTCGAAAGGTAGGAGGGGAACGATCATGATTATTATCATAACAACGATGATCGTTTGGATGCCTATTGGCATGTATAATTATTTTATTCATGACTCGTTTATATCTTAAGATATATTTTATGTCAAATATATTTTTTTACAGCTTGTTATTATTTTAATAATCGATTGATATGATATATATATTTTGAAACCCGAAAAGATATTTTGTGAGTTGTCCTAAGCATAAAAATCAATTCAATATAAAAGGCATCAACCCTATATTTGTAATATTGTTTATCGTGACGATGATATATCATATTTTTGATAATTCGTGCCTTTGACTGATCTTATATCGTTTACACTGTATTTAAACCATCCAAATTTACCTCATTTCATCGCATAGTTTCATATAAAAACCCTTTAAAGAAATTAAAATATTATCTAGACTACGTAACGTATATCATTAAGAGCAATAATAAATATCATGAATTCAAAGCAAGTCTCCCCCCTCACAACTTTGGTTGTCAGAGGTGCTAAAGTCCATAATCTTAAAAATATTGATGTGAATATTCCTAAACACCAATTAACAGTGATTACAGGGTTATCAGGTTCAGGAAAATCCTCTTTGGCATTTGATACGATTTATGCTGAGGGACAACGTCGTTATGTCGAAAGTCTTTCTGCGTATGCGCGTCAATTTCTGGAGTTAATGGGAAAGCCTGATGTTGAATCGATTGAAGGTTTGTCGCCTGCAATTTCAATAGAACAGAAAACAACCTCTAAAAATCCACGGTCAACAGTGGGAACCATCACAGAAATTCATGATTATATGCGTTTGCTTTGGGCGAGGGCGGGAACCCCTTACTCTCCAGCAACGGGGTTACCGATTGAGGCACAAACGGTCAGTCAAATGGTTGATCGAGTGATGGAGTTACCTGCAAAAACACGATTAATGTTGTTGGCACCTGTGGTTCGGGCTCGTAAGGGGGAATATAAAAAAGAACTGGCAGAGCTGCAACGCAAAGGCTTTACTCGTGTTAAAGTAGACGGAGATTTGTACGATATTGGCGATGTTCCCAATCTAAATCGTAAAGTTAAACACACGATTGAAGTTATTATTGATCGTGTTGTTATCAAAGAGGGCATTGAAGGGCGTTTGGCGGATAGTTTTGAAATTGCTCTTTCTTTATCTGATGGTTTGGCAAGCGTTGAAGAAGTCTTGCGCGAAGGTGATGATAAGCAACCCATTACATTGAGTTTTTCTGCTCGTTATTCTTGTCCAGAAAGTGGTTTTACACTTGAGGAAATTGAACCGCGACTTTTTTCCTTTAACGCACCGCAAGGGGCTTGTCCTGCTTGTGACGGGATTGGTACAGAAAGTTTTTTTGATCCACAATTGATTATTCCTAATGAGTCTCTATCGCTTCAAAAAGGGGCTATTTTGCCATGGAGCAATAGCTCACTCCCTTACTACAAACAGGCATTAGAAAGTATTGCTCGTCATTTTAAATTTGATATGGATACGCCTTGGGAAAAAATTCCAAAAGCAGTACAAGAAATCATCTTACATGGTTCTACTAAAGGTATTCCTATTACTTATCATGATGAAAAACAATCTTATACGTTGAATCAGCCTTTTGAAGGGGTGATCCGTAACCTTCAAAAAAGATATCATGCAACGGACAGTCTGTCTGTCAAGGAAGAGCTGAATAAATATCGTGCTGATTATCCTTGTCATACTTGTCATGGTGCGAGATTAAAGCCAGAGGCTTTATGCGTTAAAATCGATCAAAAAAATATTGCCGAGATTTCAGAGTTTGCGATTCAACAAGCGTTAGACTGGTTTTCAACGGTTGAAGGAACCTTGACACCACAAAAAGCAGAAATTGCCCATCGTATTTTACGGGAAATCATTGAACGGTTACATTTCTTGAATGATGTTGGACTGGATTATTTAACCCTTTCTCGAGGCTCGGCAACCTTGTCTGGTGGAGAAAGCCAACGTATTCGGTTAGCCAGCCAAATTGGTTCTGGATTAACAGGTGTTCTTTATGTGCTTGATGAGCCCTCAATTGGATTGCATCAGCGCGATAATGAACGTTTACTCGGCACATTAGAACGTTTAAAAGGCTTGGGAAATACCTTGATTGTTGTTGAACATGATGAGGATACGATCAAAGCCTCTGACTACTTAATTGATATGGGACCTGGCGCAGGTATTCTGGGAGGGAATGTTGTTGCCGTTGGCACCCCAGATGAGGTCGCAGCTAATCCAAAGAGCCTTACAGGGGATTATTTAAGTGGTCGAAAATATATTCCGATTCCAAAAAAACGTCGTAAGCTTAACAAGAAACAACTTTTGACGCTTGCTGGTGCGACGGGGAATAATTTGCGGGATGTTACTGTTGATTTTCCGTTGGGAAGTTTTATTGCCGTTACAGGGGTTTCTGGGGGTGGGAAATCAACCTTGATTATCGATACGTTATATAAAGCCTTATCTCGGCAATTGATGAAATCCAATATGGTTCCGTTTCCTTATAAAAATATCAAGGGGCTAGAGCATCTTGATAAAATTATCGATATTGACCAATCCCCCATCGGGCGCACGCCAAGATCAAACCCAGCAACTTATACCGATTTATTCACGCCTATTCGTGAATGGTTTGCAGAATTACCGGAAAGTCGTGCTAGAGGATATAAACCTGGACGCTTTTCTTTTAATGTCAAAGGTGGGCGATGTGAAGCATGTCAGGGTGATGGTGTTATTAAAATTGAAATGCATTTCTTACCTGATATGTTTGTGACCTGTGATGCGTGTAAAGGTGCCAGATATAATCGTGAAACGTTAGAGATCAAATTTAAAGGACATTCTATTGCTGATATTTTAAACCTGTCTGTTGATGAGGCGGTTCCTTTGTTTGAAGCTGCACCTCGGATACATGATCGTTTGAATATTCTCCAGCAAGTTGGTTTGGGATATATCCACCTTGGGCAACAAGCAACGACCCTTTCTGGAGGAGAAGCACAACGCATAAAACTCTCCAAAGAACTTGCCCGACGTGCGACAGGACGGACTTTATATATTCTCGATGAACCCACAACAGGATTACATACCGAAGATGTGCGTAAATTATTAGAAGTCTTGCACACCTTAGTAGAGCAAGGCAACACCATCATTGTGATTGAACATAATTTAGAGGTCATTAAAACCGCAGACTGGGTCATTGATCTTGGGCCAGAAGGTGGTAATGGTGGTGGACAAATTGTTGCAATCGGCACGCCAGAGGATATTGCCAAGGTTAAAGCAAGTTATACGGGGCGCTTTTTGAAGCCCATTTTACAGAAAAAACATTATCTAGAGTGAAATAGCGTGCTTTAGTTCAAAGGTGACATAAAATGATATTAATTTTTACAGAGAACGATTTCTAATGGAAAAATATAGTGAAGTTTATGTTTGCATTGAGTTAAAAGCGGTGGTTGTAAGTAAGATTGATAATATTATATGTGCAATTTGAATAAAAACCTTGAGCTTAGATGTGAAAAAATAGTAAATATTAAGTCAACGATATACGAGATTAAATATTATTTGTGATTAAGGTAAAAGATAATGGCTGGCAGTGTTAATAAAGTAATTTTGGTTGGGAATTTGGGTAAGGATCCTGATGTCAGAACCACTCAGATGGGTACCAAAGTGGTTAATTTGACATTGGCAACCAGTGACACTTGGAATGATCGTCAAACGGGCGAACGCAAAGAAAATACAGAATGGCATCGCGTTGTTATTTTTAATGAACGTTTGGCAGATGTTGCAGAAAAATATCTACGGAAAGGTCGTAAAGTTTTCATCGAAGGACAATTAAAAACACGTAAATGGACAGATCAACAAGGAATGGAACGTTATACAACCGAAGTTGTTGTGGATCGTTTCCGTGGAGAGTTGGTATTGTTAGATAGCAATCGTAGTGGCGGTGATGACATGGGATATGAATATGGTTCCTCCACCACACCGATGGCACCAGCATCACGTCCAGCGATGTCTTCGCCTTCTCAAAATAAATCTGGTGGTGGTTGGGATTCCTCTATGCCAGGAAATAATGATTTAGATGATGAAATTCCATTCTAAATTCCTGTTTTTAAAAGATTTGGAATAGTCATAACATGTTTATGGTAATTCTTTTTTTGGTATTTATTTCTATTATTTTGCTGTTAGTCAAACATAAAAGAAGTCGGCATAAAAAATTGATTACCATTGCAATCATGATGTTAATGGTTGGTATGATATGTTGGGGATACACTGATCTTATTTTCGCGCTTGCGCCTTCGCCGAAAAGTGGGAACGGTTACTTCTTTGCACTGGTAAATAAATCTTGGGTTTGGACAATTGGGATGGGGTTTTTGATGCTATCGGTTCCAATTACTCTATTTTGTTTGTTCAGCAAACCCAAAATGCTGGATGAGACTGAAAAGCTCTTAGAAGACAATAATGATTTATACGGATAATTACACATGATTTTAGGTCATATTCATCACAAAACACCTTTCCTTTTTCCAACAATTATACAAAAAGGATTGGATTTTCTGAGTAATTTAGATCCACAACAAATCAAACTAGGAAAAGTTGAAATTGATGGCGACAAGCTCTTTGCTGAGATTGTAGATACGGTGACGCATTTAAAAGAGGAATCTAAGCCAGAAAGTCATCAGAAATATATCGATATTCACTATTTAATTTCTGGTACAGAATATATTGGTGTCAGTATTGATACCAAAAATAATCCAATCTATCGACCTTTTGCATCGGGAAAAGATATTCAGTTTTATGAATCTGTAGAACATGAAAATTTTATAAAATTATTCCCTGGTAGTTTTGTGATTTTGTTCCCTCTAGACATTCACAGACCTTGTTGCTGTTTACAAGAACCTGTTTCTATTCGTAAAGTCATTGTTAAAATCGCGATGAGCGAAATATAGTTCGTCAGAGAGATAAGTAAACCTTTACCAAAGGCTTGTTGGCATACCAGACTTAAATCATTATCATGAGTAATTCGATGTTTTGCCCCTTGTATAAGGGTGATTAAATCGTATTTAACAGGCGTATTATGGGTTTCAATTACTCCAAATGATATGTTTTGATACTGTTATCGTCAATATCACGAGAGAGTATTGATATGTTAATATTCTTTACAAAATCATTTATTAAAATATTTGTGTATAAACAAAATATATAGCATCAATTTCTACATTTTAATCTTTTTACCAAGGTTAAATGGACGGCTTTGAAGGTCAAAAGCAAGTCTTGTTGAATATGTCATTTGCATTTTTTGTGATAATTAACGAAACATCTCATAGATTACAGTGCTAATCACGATAACGATGAAGTCTTACTTGTTTTTTTCTTATAAAAAACTTATAGTTAATGGCTGTAAATGATCGTTTTTATATAAAGTATTTATATAGCTTGATAGCTCGTTGTGCATATGAATAACAATGTTACAAGCAGAGCAAAATGTGAATATATAACTGCTTTACGATAATGTTATGATCTATCTTTAAAATTTTTATTTTATAATAATTGTAATTAAATACTGGATCTACCTTGACCGATTTGCCAGAAAACACCCTTACTCCGTTGACTGATATTGTTCCTGTAACCGTAGAAGAGGAAATGCAGACCTCTTATTTGGCGTATGCTATGTCAGTTATTGTTAGTCGTGCTTTGCCAGATGTGCGTGATGGGTTAAAACCTGTCCATCGTCGTATTTTATATTCTATGTTTGAAAGCGGTTTGACCGCCGATAAACCTTATCGCAAATCAGCCCGTGCAGTTGGGGATGTGATGAGTAAATATCATCCTCATGGGGATTCATCCATTTATGATGCAATGGTGCGGATGGCGCAACATTGGTCGATGCGTGTTCGTTTGGTTGATGGGCAAGGGAATTTCGGTTCTGTTGATGGGGATTCTCCTGCTGCGATGCGTTATACCGAAGCACGTTTGGGAAAGCCTGCAACGTTTTTGTTGGAAGATATCAATCAAGATACGGTTGATTTTCAGGCAAATTATGATGAAACAGAGTCAGAGCCTGTTATTCTTCCTGCCATCTATCCCAATCTATTGATTAATGGTGCCTCTGGGATTGCGGTGGGGATGGCAACGAATATCCCTACGCATAATCCAACTGAAATTATTGATGCGACATTAGCATTGATTGAAAATCCAGAAATGGATTTGCCGGAACTTATGCAAATTGTGACGGGACCAGATTTCCCTACGGGTGGGGTCATCCTTGGGCGTTCAGGTATTCGTAGTGCTTATGCCACAGGTCGAGGCTCTGTCTTAATACGCGGTCGTGCAAATATTGAGGAAATCCGTAAAGATCGCCAAGCGATTATTATTACTGAAATCCCGTATCAAGTGAATAAAGCCACGTTACAAGAAAAAATTGCAGAGTTGGTTCGTGCTAAGCAAATTGAGGGCGTATCTGATATTCGTGATGAAAGTGATCGTTCAGGAATGCGGATTGTTATCGAAATTAAACGCGATGCAACGCCTGATGTGGTTTTAAATCAGCTATATCGCTTTACGCAATTGCAAACCTCGTTTGGTGTCAATATGTTGGCACTCAATAATGGTAAACCTCAATTATTGGGGCTAAAAGATGCATTAACGGCATTTATTACATTCCGTGAGGAAGTGATTTTACGTCGTGCAAGATTTGAACTGAATAAAGCAAGAGATCGTGCGCACTTATTACTTGGGTTAATGTTGGCAGTCGCCAATATTGACGAAGTAATTGCGTTAATTCGCTCTGCTCCTGATGCAGCGACGGCACGTGAACAATTAATGCAACGCTCTTGGGCAGCAGCAGATATTCAATCTTATTTAGACCTTATTCAAGATGACGGAAATATCTTGGAAGATGGACGAGTTTATCTTAGTGAAACCCAAGTTCGCGGGATTCTTGAGTTGCGTTTGCAACGTTTGACAGGGTTAGAACGTGAGAAAATCCAAAGTGAACTTATTGAAGTTTCTAAACGGATTGAAGAATTACTAGAAATTATTGCAAGCCATATTCGTCGTATGGAAATTATGCGTGATGAGTTATTGCGCGTGCGTGGGGAAATTGGATGTCCTCGTGCAACTGAGATTGTCGATTATGAAGGCGACCAAACTGATGAAAGTCTAATCGAGCCTGGTCAAATGGTGGTGACCATTACCAGAGATGGCTTTATTAAACGCACACCATTAGAAGCCTTTAGATCTCAAAATAGAGGTGGGCGCGGTCGAAGAGGTGCAGGTAGAAGAGGGGATGATATTATCACGCGTTCCTTTAATGCACATACCCATCAATGGGTAATCTTTTTTTCTTCAGGGGGGAAGGCATATCGTGCAAAGATTTGGCATTTACCAGAAGCCAGCCCAACTTCAAAAGGTCGGGCATTGGTCAATTTATTACCTGATCTTGGAGGGGATGAAATTACTGCTGTTCTACCATTGCCTCAAGATGAGGAGTTATGGGCAAATCTTTACCTTATCTTTGCGACTTCCAAAGGGGGTGTTAGAAGAAATAGACTGAGTGACTTTGGTAATATTCGTTCCTCTGGTTTGATTGCTATGAAACTGGACGAGGGTGAACGTTTAATTGGGGTTGCGACTTGTCATGAAGGGCAAGATATTTTCTTGGCTTCTAAAAAAGGGCGTGCTGTTCGATTCCAAATTACTGATGACACGGTTCGTGTGTTCTCTGGTCGTGCCAGCACGGGTGTACGTGGTATTCGCTTAGCAGATGATGATGAAGTGATGTCTTTATGTATCTTAAATCACGTCGATGCCTCTGTTGCAGAAAGAACAGCTTATATCCGTTACAGCAACGCCAAACGCCGTGCAGAAAATGTCGATATCGCGGAAGATGTTGAAGAAATATTTGAAGCTGAGGAAGATGATGGCAGTGCAGATACAGAATTAACGACTGAACGTTTAAGTGAACTGCAACAGGGTGAAGAAATCTTATTAACAGTGACGAATGCGGGTTTTGGTAAACGTTCAACGGCTTATGATTATCGTGTCAGTGGTCGTGGTGGTTTGGGTTTATCAAATATGAATCTAGCAGGTCGAAATGGTACGGAAATTGTTGCTACTTTTGCGGTGTTGGACAATACAGATGTGATGTTGATCACCGATAAGGGACGTTTGATCCGAGTCCCTGTCAATCAAGTTCGTATTACGTCTCGTACCAGTATGGGTGTGACGTTGTTCCGTATCGATGAGGGCGAAACTGTCAGCAGTGTTTTCCCAGTTATTGATGATTCTGTGGATGATGAAGATGGCGAAATTGCCGAAAGTCAAGAAAATGATGAGGTATAGATCATAGAATGATCGATAACAAAGAAACAACGCGGATCGGATTTTATCCAGGTACGTTTGATCCCATTACTAACGGTCATCTTGATATCATCAAGCGGGCAGTTGGTTTGGTTGACGAGCTGATTATTGGGGTTGCGCTGAATGAGAATAAGAGCCCTTTATGGTCTCTTCAGGATCGAGTTGAATGTATTCATGAGGCGTTAATCGAGGAGTTCGGTGAATCGTGTCGGATTCTTGGTCATAAAGACTGTGCAATCAGGGTTATCGGGTTTGATAATTTATTGGTTGATTGCGTCAAAGCACATAACGCCAGCGTGATTATTAGAGGACTACGACAGGCGACTGATTTTGATATGGAATTTCAAATGTGCCTGATGAATCAACGTTTGGCTCCGGATATAGAAACACTTTTTTTGGTTGCAACAGAACAGAATCGTAGTATTGCATCTAGTGTTGTGAAAGAGGTCGGTCGTTTAGGAGGGGATATTTCCTCTTTTGTACCCAGAGCGACTCTTCGTAAATTTACGAATCAATTTAAATAATAATGAAGGATATTTAAAAATGGATACAACAGATCAAAATAAGATGCTTCAAATGGAATTAAAGCACGGGAATGTAAAAATTAAATTATATCCAGATTTGGCACCATTGGCTGCAGAACGTTTATTAACGTTATCCCAACAAGGATTTTATGATAATACCCCTTTTCATCGTGTCATCGAAGGATTCATGGCACAAGGTGGTGATCCAAGTGGTACAGGAACTAAAGGCAGTGATTTGCCTGATTTAAAAGCTGAGTTTACAAAAGCCGAATCATTTCGTAGAGGTACGATTGGGATGGCACGGACAATGGATCCTAATAGTGCAAATAGTCAATTTTTTATCATGTTCGATGATGCGCCACATTTAAATGGGCAATACACAATCGTTGGACAAGTTATTGAAGGAATGGAGTTTGTTGATCAAATTAAGCGCGGTGGTGGTGCCAACGGTATGGTCAATGATCCAGATCGCATTATTAAAATGTCAGTAGTGAACGAATAATTTTTTAAAAAAGTTGAAATAGTGGTTGACTTCTTTCTAAATAACCACTATTTCAATGTTCATCGCTTGATACAAGCGGTTCAAAAAAGAAGAGCCGGTAGCTCAGTTGGTAGAGCATTCGACTTTTAATCGAATGGTCGAGGGTTCGAATCCCTCCCGGCTCACCAAGATCATTAATTGGTCTTGTAACAGTTTTGATAATTGAACTTATATATCATTATTGAATTGTAGTAAAGAAAAAATAATATATTATAAGTTGAATTTTAAAACAGAGAATACAACCTTCGGTATCTACATTTTACATCCCATATATTTTCTTGTTTCTTTCCCTATATTCTAAGCAATTCATCTATTTCAATAAAATCACTAGATTGAAAAATTTTGATTCATGCTTATATAAAAATCGAAATATATTTTGTTATCTGACTTTGTCTTGCAACGATAGAATTGTGTTTTCTTTGTTCCATCACAATATTGCGATATAAAAAATGCTATGTTAGGCTAAACAAGGTTATTTAAGTGGCTTCTTATTAATGTTTTGATAATGTATTTATTGGATATTTTTAAAACACAAAAAAGTCATTTTAAAACATTAGTATTTAAGAAACTTATAAAATTAAGACTATTATATGTATAGGAGATTTCTGGTGGAATATACTGTTGGACAATATCTTGCTACCCGTTTAGCACAGCTTGGTTTGAACCATGTCTTTGCTGTTGCTGGCGATTACAATCTGACTTTGCTTGATGAAATGGCAAAAGTTGAGGATTTAGAGCAAGTTTATTGTTGTAATGAATTAAACTGCGGTTTCGCAGGTGAAGGCTATGCGCGTTCTCGTGTGATGGGTGCTTCTGTTGTGACGTTCAGTGTGGGTGCATTTAGTGCTTTTAATGCTGTTGGTGGTGCTTTTGCCGAGAATTTGCCTTTATTATTGATCTCTGGTGCTCCAAACAATAATGATTATGGCAGTGGTCATATATTACATCACACGATGGGATATTCTGATTATCGCTATCAATTAGAAATGGCTAAACAAATTACTTGTGAAGCTGTCTCTATTGCTCATGCGAACGAAGCACCTTGTTTGATTGACCATGCTATTCGTTCAGCATTACGTAATCGTAAACCTGCTTATATTGAGATTTCTTGTAATATTGCGAACGAACCTTGCACAGAGCCAGGTCCCATCAGCAGTATTACAAATAGCTTGATAAGCGATGATGAAAGCCTCAAAGCTGCTGCACAAGCATGTCTTGAAGCACTTGAAAATGCAAAAAATCCAGTGATGATTATTGGCGGTAAAATACGCTCTGCTGGATGTGTGATTTCAAAAAAGATTACTCAGCTTGGTAAGCAACTTGGATGTCCTGTTGCCACCATGGCACAAGCAAAAGGTCTGTTCCCAGAAGAAGAGCCAGAATATGTTGGCACATACTGGGGAGAAATCAGCTCTACTGGTGTAGAAGAGCTTGTAAGGAACTCAGATTGTCGCATTTATATTGGTGCTGTATTTAACGATTACTCAACTGTTGGCTGGGAATGTCAATTGCTTGATGACCACGATATTTGGATTTCTACACATCATACACGTATTGGTAAAAAAGAATTTAGCGGTGTTTATTTAAAAGATTTTATTCCAGTTCTAACCCCGCTTGTGAAAAAGAATTCAGCCTATTTGGAACAATTCAGAGCTAAAAATCACGCCGCTAAAACGATTCCTGTAGCAGAAGGTCAGGCACCATTAACCACAGTCGAGCTATGTCGTCAGATCCAAGGGATGATTACGGGTGATACAACATTATATCTTGAAACTGGGGATTCATGGTTCCATGGTATGCATTTCAAACTTCCTAATGGTGCACGTGTGGAATCAGAAATGCAGTGGGGGCATATTGGTTGGTCTATTCCTTCTATGTTTGGGTACGCAGTTTCAGAGCCAAACCGTCGTAATATTATCATGGTTGGGGATGGATCATTCCAATTGACAGCACAAGAAGTATGTCAGATGATTCGTCGTAATTTGCCTGTGATTATTATTTTGATTAATAATGCTGGCTATACGATTGAAGTGAAGATCCATGATGGTCCATATAATCGTATTAAAAACTGGGATTATGCAGGTCTGATTGATGTCTTTAATGCCGAAGATGGTAAAGGTCTTGGGATTAAAGCTAAGAATGGTGCGGAACTTGAAAAAGCTGTACAAACAGCATTGGCACACAAAGATGGACCGACTTTAATTGAAGTAGAGATCGATGCCCAAGATTGTTCTCCTGACCTTGTCGTTTGGGGTAAAAAAGTTGCTAAGGCAAATGGTAGAGCGCCTCGCCGAGGATAAAACTTAACTAATATTGAATTTAAAAGCCCTCTTTACTTTGCATAAAGAGGGCTTTTTATTATAATGCAATATAAAGTGGCATATTAGTCTTTTTTTACAATTTCCTCATAAGGTTTGTTTAAATAAACAGGCAATACTTCTTCGGGGGTACCATCCATTTTCAAAAACCCTTGATCTAGCCATAATACACGATTACACCATTTGGCTATTGTTTCAGCCGAATGGGTAGAAATGACCAGAATTTGTGAATTATGAACCATATTTTCTATACGTTTGGTCGCTTTTAAAATAAAGCCAGCATCTCCAGTGAGAAACCATTCATCCATCATCAGGATTTGAGGGGGGATAGCCGTTGCAAGACCAAATCCTAGTCTTAATTGCATCCCAGAGCTATAAGTTCTGACTGGTAAATCAAGATAAGTCCCTAGTTCAGAGAATTCAGCAACACTTTCTGCTATTTCCAGCGTTTGTTGCTTTGAATATCCATTAAGAGAACATTTTAAATTAATATTTTCTCTGCCTGTCAGACCAAAATTCATTCCTGCATTTGGGTCGAGTAAAGTGCTTATGGTGCCTTCAACACGAATATGCCCTACGATAGGTTCATAGATGCCCGTCATAGTGCGTAGTAAAGTGGTTTTACCCGCACCATTTTGACCAATCAAACCAACCTTGTCGCCTTGGCGCAATGTAAAATTAATATCCCTTAAACTTTGAACAAGAATTTTTTTATGTTGATCTTGCCTCAAGCGACCAGAAATGAATAAATGTGTCATTTTACGCAAATTGCGTGTGTTCTCGTGGTATAAAGGAAATGAAATAGAAAGGTTTTTTACAGTAATACTGGGCATGGTTTTTTTACATCCAGTAAGGAATTCGAAAACGAGTTTTACTAAATATCAATAATGCTGCTATCCATAAAAGAATGCTATAACCAATAGCAGCAATCCATATTGAAGCAGACAAACTTTCACCTAGAATAGGAGATCTGACGATTTCAAATAATGGATAAAGGGGATTTAGCAAAATATAGTTACTATTAAAATGCAGTGAGCTGGCTTTCCAAATGATTGGCGTAATGAAGAAAAGGGATTGCATAACACCAGCAACAATAGGTGGGATATCTTTAAAACGTGTGCCCAATATTCCAAATATAATACCCAGAGCAAGGCTGTTTGCAAGCCACAAAAATGTTGCGGGCAACAGAAAATACAATGTATAGGGAACAATTTTGAAAATAGTAAAAACTACAATAATAACTAGTAAATTATGTAAAAGAATCAAAATGTTACAAAAAACATTGCGCCATACATAGATACTATAGGGAAGCCGTTGTGATAAGATAAGTTGGCTTGAATTGGTGAAAATGAGACAGCTATCGTTAACCATACCATTTACATATGTCCATAGAACAACAGATATAGCGACGTAAGTAAAATAATGCTGCAAGTCTAAATGTAACAAATAAGCATATAAAATACCAATTGTAGAAATCTTAGCACCCATAATAATGGTAATCCAAAAAGGTCCCAATATCGATCCGCGATAGCGTAACTTAATATCGAGTAACGCCAATTTCCATCCTAGTCGCCATTGTATCACTCCTTGAAGAAGGTCTGTTAACGCAAGTTTTATGTTTTGGCTGAGGCTGACGGACCTGAGGTCAATGACAGGTTCCTTGATTATTGTTGGATCATGATCCGACATTATAATATCCTTGGAAGAGATAGAGTATGGCAACAAATAATTGCTGCGATTTTACTGTATAAATATTAAATGAGAAAGAGGTAATTGTTTTTGATTTTTTAAAATTGAGTATGGTGTTTTGTGACAAGCGAATTATAATGAATTGACAATATGTATATTAATATTAAAAATTTTAATTTGTAATATAATATTTGAAATGTTACGAACATTATTTTGTTCAAATTTTATATACAATTTTTTTAAAGTAAATAATATTCTATATTTATAATTATTTTTATTTTTTCTGTTCTCGAAAATATTATCAGGCTTTATATAGGTCATTTTTCAATTTTGGAGTATATTGACCAAATGATTAGTAATTCTGCTTGGTAATATAAACGTGCGGTAAAATGAAAAATATATCTACAAATGAAGTTAAAGATGCGGTCTTAATAGGCGCTGGTATCGTCAGCGCAACATTAGGAGCATTATTAAAAGAGTTTAATCCAGACATTAAAATGGCAATTTTAGAAGTGCGCAATACAGGAGCAGAAGAAAGCTCAAGTGCATGGAACAATGCTGGAACAGGTCATGCTGGATTATGTGAATTAAATTATACGCCTTTTATTCCTGGGCAACAGGTGAATTTAAAAAAAGCAATTTTTACCAATGCGCAATTTGAAGTATCCAGATCGTTCTGGAGTCATCTTGTGGCAAATGGTGCTTTTAAAACGCCAACAGATTTTATTAATCCTGTTCCTCACATGAGCTTTGTGCAGGGTGAAGCCAACGTTGCCTTTTTGAAGGAACGTTTTGAAAAGTTGAAACAGCATCCTGGTTTCAGCAAAATGTCTTTTTCAGATGATAATCAACAAATCCAAGACTGGGCACCTTTGGTTGCCAAAGGCAGACCAGCAAGAGAAAAGATGGCTTTGACTCGTGTCGAAGGTGGAACTGATGTTAGTTTTGGTGCGTTGACACGCAAACTACTTTCTCATCTAGAGGAACAACAAAATATTGATGTTGGATATTGCGAAAGAGTAGAAGACATCAAACGCATCGGTGATGTTTGGGAAGTTAAAAGTAAAAACATTATCACAGGTGAAGAAAAATCAATTCGATCTCGCTTTGTGTTTATTGGTGCGGGTGGTGCAGCTTTGTTGTTGTTGCAAAAATCTGGTATTCCCGAAGGTCGTGGAATTGGTGGTTTTCCAGTCAGTGGGCAATGGTTGCGTTGTGATAGTCCTGATATTGTTGAGCAACATCATGCTAAAGTATATGGATTATCCACAGAGGGATTACCCACCGTTGTTGCGCCTCATTTGGACACGCGGATTATTGATGGTAAGAAATCGCTTTTATTTGGACCTTATGCAGGATTTACGACTAAGTTTTTAAAGAAGGGATCTTATTTTGATGTATTGTCTTCAATACGTTTAGACAATATCGAATCTTTGGTTTCTGTTGGTATTCACAATCTTGACTTTATTCGCTATTTGATCGATCAATCAACACAAACAATGGGAAAACGGATGGCTGCGTTACATCGTTTTTATCCTTTGGCAAAAGAAGGGGATTGGAAACGGCAAATTGCGGGGCAACGCGTTCAAATTATCAAAAGAGATCAATATGGTCGCTCTATTTTGCAAATGGGAACCGAGGTTATTACGTCTAGTGATAAATCTTTAGCTGCATTATTAGGGGCATCGCCTGGGGCTTCTGTTTCAGTTTCCGTCATGTTGAACTTAATTGAAAATTGTTTCCCTGAACAGGTCAAAGGTGCTTGGGCTGAGAAAATTAAAAAAATCTTCCCAGCACGTGAGGCTGAATTGCAAACAGATGCTGCGCTTTATAATAAAGTGCATGATTTTGCAAATAAAGTTTTACAATTAACTTAGGTTAATGATGGAACTACGATAAAAAAAACCTACCATTTGGTAGGTTTTTTATTCATTATTTCAGTCTAAGTCTTTTAAGAACGCATAATAATTATGTTGTCCTTGTCTTACACCAGCTTTCATTTTTTTGATGATGGTTCTTGTTGTATTCTTACGCCATAAATTAAATATAAACATTCCTAGCACCCCGATGAATACGCCGATTGCAACGGATAACATATTGGTGGCGGGAAGTTTACTCATCATCCAGCTGCTCATTGCTCCAAGAAGGAATTGAATTGTGCCTAATAAAGCCGATGCACTGCCAACGCGTCGACCATGGAGAATAAAGGCAAATATGGTACAATTAGGGAATACGAACCCTAGGCATCCCATAATGATAACAATGGGAGCACAGTGAAGCACAATACCCATTGTATTCAAAGGGATTGGTAATAAACAAATAATAATAAATAAAATACTGGTTACAAATGCGATGTTCGTTGCGACATTTAGCATAATATACGGACGGATTTTATTTAATAATAATCCGTTAACTTGGTTACATGCTGCGATAATAAAGGAGTTAATTCCAAACCATATTGCTAATTGCAATTTTGTAAATCCCATGGATTTGCTTAGCACATCAGGCGTGCCACTAAGGTACGCAAAAATCATGAAAAGGGCAAATCCAGTAATCATTGTATTGGTGAGAAATATTGGCTCACGGACAATACGAATATAACGCCAAAAAATAGAGCTGACAGAAGAATAAATACGGTATCTTAGCAGTAACGTATCGGGTAAGTAGAAGAATACGACAAAGCTGCCGATAATGCCGTAAATTCCCATAATCCAAAATAATATTTGCCAAGGAAATTTGATAACAATTAGCCCACCTAGGGTTGGTGCGACAATTGGAACGATACAACTGACCAAAGCTAATTGTGCCATAATTTTAATCCCAGCAGAGCCAGATGAAATATCGCGAACCATTGCTCTTGGGATTACCATTCCCGCTGATCCACCGAGGGAAGATAAAAAGCGAAAAAAACAAAAAACGTAAAAATCTGAAAAAATCGCACAGCCAATAGAGCCGATGGTAAAAATAATTATTCCAATTAAAAGAGGGGTTCTGCGTCCCAGACGATCTGATATGGGACCAATGGAAAGTTGACCCAGTGCCAGGCCGATAAACCATACAGTTAATGTCATTTTAGCAGCACCATCGCCGTAACCAGCTAAATCTTGATTGATTTGCGGAAAAGCGGGGAGGTACATGTCTGTTGCCAAAGGTCCAATCGCTGTAAGCAAGCCAAGTATAATAATGACCCACATGGACAGCTTTTCGTTAAAGCTATTCTCAGTTGAAGGGGGCGTTGTAGAGATATTACTCAAAATTTAGTTTCCACAAAATAATTGAAAATTATACAATAATTAACTGTTTTACGATGGGTGTTCGGTAATGATTGATTGAGTTAAACATCAGAATTTATAGAACTACATGTAAACAGACAAATGTGATTTTCTCTTTAAATCACAAAATCTTTACCCCTTCCTTATCCTAATTCTACAAAGGACGTAAAGTCTTATTTTAGATATTCAGGGATGTATTTCACATTATTTTTAAATGTTTATTATATATGCAACAAAAATTGCTTATTAATTTCAAAAAAGAATAATCAATTATATTATAATTGTTTTACAGCCAAGTTATTAATTTTAATTATCTAAAGCAATCTTGCTCTTGTTTGTTTTATTTGTTCTGCTATCCTACTCATTATTCATATAAGGAAGGATGTATATATATTATGCGGTTAAGTTTTCTCAATAAAACAACATTAGGCATGGCTGTTGCTGGAACTGTATTATTGCTATCAACATCTAACGTTATGGCAAAAGGTCAGATCTATAATAATGTCGGTAAAGAAGTTGGGCATATTGATAACCAAGGAAATATTTACGACAATATCAGCGGCTTTAAAGGACGTTTACAACAAGATGGCTCTGTATTTGGATCTGATAATCAATTAGTTGGACGTGTGGATAACAAAGGTTCAATTTTTGATAAGAATAATGTCCAAGTAGGACAATATGATGCATCCAATGGAAATATTTATGATGCACATCGTCAAATTATCGGGCATTTGCAAAAAGACGGTAATGTGTATGCACCAGATTCTTCCTTGATTGGAAAAGTTGATCCAGGAAATATCATTGGTGCAATTATGTTATTAAAACATTAATTTTTGCTTTAATTTTATATTTTTTAGCCTATCCCTTTACTATAAAAGTCGCTGTGGGTAGGCTGAAATTATGATTTTCTTTGAATTTTAATATTGATTTTACATGAGCTGGGGCTACTCGTTGCAGTTCAATAATAGCTTGAACACAATTCATAGAAGGTTTGGTTCTGTTGATCCAGCCATTAAACTCTAAATCCAACTCTCGTTGTGTAATAGAATGTAACGTAAATCCATGAATAGCAAATAGTTGGGTATATTCTGCGATATTATAATTTCTGACGTGTGAGTGGTCTCTTAATAATTCGATTGTTTGTAAAAAGCTGTCTGCGGTTTTATCCAAAGGGGCGATTGTATCGATGATAATTACCGTGCCATTTGGGTGAAGTACGCGTTTGATTTCTGCAATTCCTTGTGCCAAATTGTGCCAGTGATGGCTACTAAAACGGCTAATTACCCAGTCAAATTGGTGATCTTTAAAAGGTAACTGCTCTGCGGGTGCTTTTTGGGTTGTGATGTTGTTTAAGGCTTTTTCTTGAGCGGTTTGTAATACGGCATCCAACATGGTTTGACTGATATCACAAGCCACAACTTCTTTTACCAAAGGTGCAGCACAATAGCTGACATGTCCACCACCACATCCTAAATCTAATAAAGAGGCTTTATTTTCGTTTTTTAGTAACTCTTTAATTTGTTCGAGGTCTGGTCCAAACGCATGGACTTGGCTGGTAACATACTGTTTTGCACGAGGGTTATAGCTTTGTGCAACATAGTCTTGAGGGATGTTCATCATCAGTAAAATATCCAAAAGAAGTTATATTTTTAAACGGGTTAATAAGGTTTGGATCATATCAACATAATAATTGCCAAACAGAATATAATGGACAATCGCTGGAAAGAGTTGATAGACCGGTAAACGTTCTTGCCAGTTGGGTTCCAAGAGGGAATAGCTGTTATAAAAAGCGTCCGGTGGGCTACCAAAAATATTTAACATAGCAATATCAACTTCGTTATGACCAAAGTAACATGCTGGATCAATCAAATAGGGTCGATTGATATGGGTAATGATATTACCAGACCATAAATCCCCATGTAACAAAGATATAGGGGGATGCTCGGGAATATAATGATCTAAGTTTGTCGTTAATTTTTCAATTTGGACAGCAATATGGATAGGTAATTGATCAATATAGCATAATAAACGATTTTCTCGCCAAAACTCGACCCAATTATTGCTAAAGCTATTTTTAAGTGGCACTTTCCCGAACCCATAATCTTCTTGCCATCCATAAGAAGGGTTGTGGATTTGGTGTAATTGATTCAGAGTCAATCCAAGATTTTGCCAAGCCTCTTTGGATAAGCAATTGGTTTCTTGGATAGCTTCCATAATTAAAAGCGTATCATTTGCAAAAATTACTTTTGGAACATCAATATGATGCTGATCTAGAAATTTCAGCATATTGCCCTCAGTGTTGGGCGATGCACCATTTTTGATAACATAATTTTGCTCCGCGCTGGTGGTAATCATGAATGTTTCAGAAAGATCGCCCTGTGTCAAAGGTTGCGTATTCTCTATTTTATTTTCAAGATATTGTTCTGCGACTTGAATTAATGAAATTTTATTCATAGTTTTTTCTCAAAATAATCAGCCAAACCAACAACACCCAAATAAACTTGATTCCAAGTTGTTTCGAAATCGAGTTGATCTCCATAATAAGGATCAGCGATTTCTTGTCCTTTATGGGTCATAGAGTAATCCATTAACAAAGATATTTTGTGAAGACATTCTGGCGGGGCTATTTTTTTTAATTGATGAATATTTCTATGATCCATACCGATAATATGGGTAAAACTTACAAAATCCTCTAGTTGAATTTGTCGTCCACGATAGGTATTAATATCAATATTATGGCGTGCAGTTTCTTTGATTGCCCGATTATCAGGTGGATTATCGATGTGCCATGAACCAAGCCCAGCAGAATCAACTTTGATGTGTAGGTGTCGCTTTTGAATTTCACTTGTAAAGGCTGCTTGTGCCATCGGAGAGCGACAAATATTGCCAAGACAAACGAATAATACAGAAAAAGAAGAGTGCATTTTATGATCCATATATAGGCTGAGGGTAATCATTGAAAATGATAGGCGCTTATTTTTGAATAAGTAATAACTTAATCATATATAACAGAATGATAAAAAAATTATTGAAATTCAATGATAATTATAAGCTTGAATTATTGGGATGTTGAAATTTAATATAATTATAGATATAAATAATGGGTATATTTGTATACTATAATTAATTTGATCGGTTTAATTAGTTTTAAAATAATATTATTTAATGATTATTTTACGGATGAGAAAGCCTTTTATTTATTAGCTGTGGGGAATTTTAAGTGCCTGCTGGTGAAATTGTTGATCCAACCAAGGATTCAGTAAATCGTTTCTGGCGTTTATTTTTACGGATAGGCGTTCCTATTTTGGGCGTGATTTTGGTTGTTTTCGTTGTTGTAGGGGTAACGTTACATTCCTATCGTCAAACCAAATCTGGAATTTTAAAACTTACCCACATTATTTTAAAAACTGAACAGTCACGTGTATCTCAAGAGGTTATGAGTTACCTTTCCCCTGCGACGGTCAGCAGCAAATTGGTTGTTGATATGCTTTCTCATATTCCTTCTGAATATGAAACAGGGATGTTTTATACATATGTGATGAGCAGCTTGCGTCAAACAAAACAGTTACAATCATTTTACCTTGCTGACGAAAAAGGTAACTTTACGATGATTGAACGTATTGTTGATAATCCCAATAAGGTGAGGATAGTCACCTTAAAACCAGATCAGAATGGAGGACAATTTTTAGAGGAGTTCTCTACGTTCGATGGTAAAAAAATATCCAGAACATCACGCCCAGCCAATGCTTATGATCCTCGTTTACGGTCTTGGTATGAGCAAGCTATGAAAAATGGTAAATTAACATGGTCTCGACCTTCGTTAATGCCGTCTAAAAAAGGGTTAGTGATTACAGCCTCAATCCCATTTCAAGATCGAGACGGTAAAAAGGGCGTTTTCGCAGTTAGTATTTCCTTGCAGCAATTAACGACGTTTTTAAGTTCATTAAATATCAGCCAGCATGCCAGAGCCATTATTGTGGATCGTCAAAAGAATATTATTGCGTCACCAGGGTTGTTAATGCAATTTGGTGATAATGAGTGGAACTCGGAAGCAAGCAAGATTAATCCAAAATTTAGCCCCGTTATTGCACGTGCATATGATCAATTTTTGGTCGATGGAATTGGTGTTCGTTCATTTAAAATTAAAAAAGATGAACAAACGAGTCATGACAAGGATACGCCTTTATCCTCTTCACTCGAATCTATTGCTGGAAATTATATTAGTATCACGTCACAACTTCCTGAATCCGTTCAAAGTTGGGTAGTTTTGATCGTTATTCCAGAAAGTGACTTTTCCAATTTTGCGGTTACGAGTGGTAAGCAAAATTTACTGTTTTCATTATTGGTAGTTGCTCTTGCTGCGGCGATGGCAGGTGTGTTGATCTATCAAGGTCACAGAATGGATCGATTATGGAAACGGTTTAAATATGTTCAAAATATTGCCGAGCAAGAAAATAATGCGATTGAGATGATTGCGTCTAAGTCAGAGATATTTGATCCTAATAATGAAGCCTTAATTTTAACAGAAGGGCTGTGTAATCTGGTTTCTGCGAAAAGGGTCAGTGTTTGGCATATTTCAGAAAGTCAGAAGTCATTAATTTGTAATGATCTATATAATAGCGAGGATGGGAATCATGCTGAAGGTGTACAATATTCTATCCAAGAAGTCCCAGATTTCTATAAAGCGATTACGGAAGGTGAGACTCTTGAAATAGAAGATGCTGTTAATGATGGTCGTATTTCGAATTTTTATAGATCGTTCATGCGCTCTGCGGAGACAAAATCTGTATTGATTACACCAGTCCTTGGAAAAGATGGCGTTATCGGAGCCGTCATCATCGAGGACACGCCACATCTTCATAATATCCGTCATATTACCAAGATTTTTGCAGGTTTGGTTGCTATGCGTTTCGTTGCTGCAGAAATCCAGCTAAAAGAATTAAATCTTGTTGGTGGTGAGACTGAGAAAAGCCATGCGACTTCTATAGAGAAAATTACTCATGATGTTCAAGATAGTTTATCAACCTTGTCAAATGAAGCGAAAACAGAGTTTCTGGTTAAACCTGGTGCTGTAAAATATCATAATTTTGATTTTGGTGATTTGAGTGAAGATGAACAACAAGGTATTTATCCAGCCGTTGCTGTGATGAACATCACTTTTAGTGGTTACTTAACTTCTGATATTGAGGAATCTTCGAAATTGGTGACGCCAATACGTGAATTGGTCATTGTTTTACAAGATATTGCTAAGAAATATGGTCTTTTCTATGTAAAAATTATGGGTGGTCATTTAGTTGCTGTTGCGGGATGCATGAAAGAGCCTGATATTACCGCACCGATTCGATTGGCACATGCCGCATTGGATATGCGAGCAGCTTGTATCGAAATGATTCCTGGGATGGGAACCGAATCTAATTTTGGTATTGGAATAGATGTGGGACCTGTTTTGGGATCGTGGTTTGGTAAAGAGCCCAGAACATTTAATTTATGGGGACCAGCCGTCGGAATGTCGGGGTTAATGGCAAATATGGCAACTGATGGCAGCGCAGTACAAGTGACTCAAAGTGCTTATATGGCTCTTAAAAATGACTTTTTATTCAGACCAAGAGGAACTTTTTATATTCCAAAGGTTGGTATTTCACATACATTTATTCTTGCTGGTAGACGATGAAATATTCAGATGATTTTGAAAATAATCCTTTGGAAAAAAAGGAAAAACAAAATCGAATAGAAGCAATGCTATCTGATTTGGATAAAGATGGTATCAACGATCTCGATCAATATGTTGAAGATATTCGTAACCGCGAGATCGATCAGGCACAACGTCTGTCTGTTCAATTAAAAATGGTCAAGGACGGTCGTTTTGCGTGGTTGCAAAAAATTGGAATTATTCTTTTTTGGTATTCGTGCCCAATATTATATGCTATTGGTGCAAAAACTCGCAGTTATTTTAGATTTTTACTTGGGGTGCTAGCCGCATCATGGGGAGTGTTGGTCGAAAGTATTTCGCCGATCACTTGGCGTCGCACGGTAAAATATGAATTCAAAAGATCGTTGGGTCAAGTTGTTTGCGGAGGCTTTTTTAGCACCTTTTTTATAGCAACATTGGCTGGACTAGCTGTGGTATCTCAGGCAATTTTTTGGCTGGGTGCGGCTGGGTTGACCAAGATGACAGGACCGATCTTAATCACGATTTTAGTCAGAGAAGTAGCTCCTATCCTAGTTGGAATGATTTTATTGGGACGTAATGGTATTTTGACCGTTACAGAATGTAGTCTGTTGGCTATGGGCGGGCAGCTCAAATCATTGACAGTCATGGGGATTGATCCTTTTATTACGATTGTCTTACCTAGGGTATGGGCTTTTACAATCGGTAGTTTTACTTTGGGAATGATTTTTGGTACGACTTCATTATTTATGGGGTATGTTGTTACCTATGCTTTGGGAACGATGCAGGATTCTATCTGGACTTTTTATAGCAATATTTTGGCAGCAATGTCTGTGGCTGATTACGTTTTGGTTCCTTTGAAATTTATTATTATGGGATTTATGATTGGGGTTGGCTCTTGTATTACGGGTATGAACGTGAAGGTGAATGATGAACCATCAACGTTATTGCCCAAAGGGTTTACACGTGGAATCATGTTAATCATGGTGGTTAATATTTTGTTTACGTTGGATTTTTAAAAAATGGCAAATAAAATATTACTAGATATCCATGAGGCAAAACCTTCGTTTGATGAAAATTATTTGCCGCCTGTTACTTTTAATTTAAAGGTAAAATCAGGTGAATGCGTGATTATTGAATCACGAGATCCGGAAACTGCAACCGCTTTTGCTGATTTATGTAGCGGTATGATTGCTTTGAGAGAAGGTAAAGCTTTATTCAAAGGCTTAGATTGGTTTGAGTTAAAAGAACCACGATTATCCGCATTGCGGGGATCTATTGGTCGGGTTTTTCAAAAAAACGGATGGATGGAAATGTATTCCGTTGCCGTGAATATTTTATTGCCTTCATTGCATCATACCCGAATTCATGAAGATAAATTGGTTGATCAAGCGATGATACTTTGTCATAAATTTGGATTGCCAGGATTGCCTATGGATACATCGAGAGAAGTAACAATGATTGACCTAGCTCGTGCATCATGTGTGCGTGCTTTGTTAAATAATCCAGATTTGTTATTATTAGAATATCCAGCAGAGGGTTCTTCTGCTGAACTGATGCCTCCTTTGTTGGAGATGTTGAATGTTGCTCAAAATAGAGGGGCGAGTATCATTTGTTTTACACGTCAATTTAGTTTGTGGAATGATTATAAAGATCGTGTAACGCATTGGATGCGTTTACAAGAAAAAGGTTTAACCTCAATACGGCTGGGATGAAATGTTTAACAGTAAACAATATACGAAAACACGACAATTATTTCAGTTAAGATATGCCAATGAATGGACAGGTGGATTGGTGTTATTATGCCTGTTGGCTTTTGTCGGAGCCGTGATTGAGGCAGGTGTGTTAAGAGACTGGATGACACCCGCAGCAGAGTTAAATATTGTTTTGCCCCAAACTGGGGTGGATAATTTATCTGTTGGGGATAATGTCGAGGTTTTTGGGATTAGTGCGGGAACTATTAAGAAGATTAATGTTAATCCTGATGGTGGGCTATCCGCTGTTGCTGCGATTGATCCGAAATTAACCACTTTTATTCGACGCGATAGCCAAGCAACTATCAAAAGACAGTTTGCGGTTGCTGGGGCGGCATATGTATCAATTACACGGGGATATAGTACAAAACTTGATTGGAAATATGCAGTATTGGTGGCGAAAACAGAGCCTAATCCTGCGGATCAGATTTCTCAAATGGTCATGCAGATTCATGAACGCATCGTTCCAACAATGGATAGTGCGAAGAATATGATGGCTTCTTTGGAAATGATTGTTGAAAATATTCAACAGGGTAAAGGGTCTATTGGTCAGCTTGTGAATAATGATGAATTGATACGTCGTGCCGAAAATATGGTTCAGACATTGAATAATATCATTGAACAATTACAACCGATCGAAAATAATTTGAATAAAGTTGTAACCCACGCAGATACAATGGTCGTTAATTTTGGTAAAGTTTCCAAAAATATTGCGCAGGCTTCACCAAGCTTGGTTCCTATTGCTAAAAATTTAGTTCCAATTAGTAAGAATGTAAAAGATTCTACAGAGCAATTACCTGCAATGATGACGCAATTACAATCTACTGTTGCTGATTTACAGAAGTTAATTGTTCAAGTTAAAGGATTGTGGCTATTGGGGGGGAATGGAAAAGAGCCTCGCCGTTCAAAACGCTTGCCAGCACGTGAGGTCAGACCATGAGGTTTTTTTATAAAAATTGTGCATTATTCGTACCGGTCCTTATAGGATTGGCTGCTTGTGGTGGTGGACAAGAGCCTGATCCTGTGCGGGATGATCCTTTTGATCGCACGATGAATGTTGCGGATGAGGCGGTTTTTTATGATCGTTTGCAACAAGCTGAAACCAGTTATCAAAAATCTTTTGACTATGCGATTACCAGTGATGACGCAGCGAATATCAATGATGCGGGTTATAATTTAGCTATTATTCAACTTGGATTGAATAATGTACAAGATGCATTAAAAACTGTGGCAAAAACCAGTAACGAGCTGAAAATTCGAAGACAAGAAAACAGCCCTCAATTAGAGTTGATAAGTGCTGCTATATTTTATCGTATGAATCGGTTTTTAGACGCCGCTTTGGCAGCAAAGCAAGCGGAGAAAAGCAAAGATGAAGATATCCAAGAACGTGCGTATTTTTTATCAGCTTTGATTGCAAATGATGAAAATAATTTAAATGAGGTTGCTCAGTATTCTCAAAAATTAGATCAACTTTTATCGCAAAGCAAAGCTAAAATAGAAGAGAGTTGGAAAGCGGATCAAAAAGAATTACATGCTTTGCTAGCTTACAAACAAGGGGAATTTGATCAAGCTATGACCAACGCCAAAGAGGCGCAAGACATTCGTCGTAACCAAGTCGAATATCGTGCAATGGTCAGGACATTGGCGTTGCAAGGATTGATTAGTGAAGGTGAAAAAAACTTTATTTCAGCGGCACAATTTTATGTCAGAGCTGGAAAAAGTGCATTATTACTGAAAGATTATGCAGAGGCAAAAAAATATTTAGATCGTGCAGCTGGCCTTCATGCTGATCAATTAACATATCAATTAGCGTCTGATGCTTTGATTGATTTGGGGAAAAAAACAAAGAAAACATCAGAGTAATTGTTTATAAGATCGTCATTATTAATGATTATGGCGGTCTTTAATTAAAAATGCTGCAATGGTTAAATAGAGCCATGTGATAATCAGTGTGCTGCCCCCCATTGGAGCCAGAGGAACAGGCGGGTGAGATCCGGTTAATGCTGTATAAAAAACAGCTCCACAAAATAACCAAAGCCCGATATTGAACGCACATCCTATGATGTTCAGATGAATAGAAGGTTGCCAAATTTTCTGTAAAATAGAAACTGCAATTAATGCGACGCTATGAATAAATAAGATTGTATCAGCAATGCGAGCCATTTCTCTGCCATTATCTATAAAATATTGATCAGGAAGGTGGGAAGTAAATGAAGAGAGAATGACAGCGGTCATTCCATAAAATGCACCCGTTGCTAGCCAAAAGCGAGTAGAGAAAAAAGATGTTTTTGAAGACATGTCAGAACAATCAGATGATAAGAATTATAATTTTATTTCAAAAATCAAAATAACAGTTATTTTTAATTGAGAATAATTATTATTATGAGCAAAAACAAGGCTTATCTTATAATTTTAAACGAAATGATAATTGTAGGTTAGAATTTATCTAAAATAAGAACAAGATCTTTATAGAAATATTATATATACAAATTGTGAAAGATTGAGGAGTGTTACGCAATGTCAAAAATGGTTTTACAAAATACACACACTTTGTGGGATGGCCATTCACAGTTAGAAATGACAGAAATGATTCAACAATATGATGACGGATCTACAAAATCTTTGAAGAGAGAAGTGTTGAAGGCTCGCGATAGTGTCGTTGTTTTATTATATCGTCAAGATACAAAGAAATTGGTGTTGACTTCTCAATGGCGTGCACCGATTGTCTTTCGCGGTGATAATCAACCTGTGATTGAAGCATGTGCAGGAAATATCGATCAAAAAGATTTCGAAAACCATCAACAAGATGTTTTGGCAGCAGCAAAAGCGGCAGCAATCAGAGAAGTAGAAGAAGAAACAGGATGGCATATTGCTGAGCTTGATTATTTATATGCATTATATAGTTGTTCAGGAATATCTACTGAAAAATTATATTATTTTATTGCCAGTGTAGATGAAAAAATACAGCAAGGTGGTGGTGTTCGTGAAGAAGGTGAAGATATTGCAGTGCTAGAAGTGACTTTACAAGAAGCCATTAAAAAAATTGAAAAAGGTGAAATCGTAGATTTAAAGACAGTTGTTTTGATTCATTATATTCAATTACATCTTGTTGATTATTTTAATTAATTAATAATTAATGTGCTTTAAGGTGTAATTTGCAAATTATTGTTTTTCGTGTATGCTGATTGAATGCAAATACAATCATTAATACATAATGGTTATTATTTAAAAGCTGGGTAATAATAGAGAATTATATGATTTTATCTGTTACTTTGCTCTATAATTGTGGCTATTCAATCATAATATTATTTGATACTGATTATTATCTTACATTATTCAACTATAGTTATTTAAGGGGTTAAACGTGGTATTTCGTCGAGATCTTTTACGTTCAGCTGCGGGTATTTCATTAGCCAGTGTGGTAGGAGAAGCAACGGGTTCATTAGTACCCCATGCGGCAGCCGCTGACAGCAAAGCAAGTGATGATGATAAAGGCAAGCCTTTTGATCAAACAACTGTCCGGCAATTGGCTCGTGATATGGCCAAAACGTCTTACAAAGCTCCTAGTAATAAATTGCCAGATGCGATTGATAAACTCGATTTTGATGGTTTTCGCAGTATTGAATTTAAACCAGAGAGTGCTTTGTGGCATGGCAGTAATTTAAATTTCGAAGTGCAATTTTTCCCCAGAGGCTTTTTATACAGACCCCGCATTGATATTTATGAAGTGGTTGATGGGGTTTCTAAACCAGTACCTTATAATCCTGATATGTTTAATTATAAAAATCCAAAATTACGAGTTGAGGATAATTTAGGTTTTTCTGGATTGAAGCTGATGACAAGGCTGAATCAAAAAGATGTATTCGAAGAATTTGCTGTATTTTTAGGTGCTTCCTATTTCCGCGCAGTTTCTAAGGGACAACAATATGGGTTATCAGCACGTGGTTTTGCCAAAGGAACAGCCGATCCTCAAGGGGAAGAATTCCCGTTATTCAGAGCTTTTTGGATTGTCCAACCCAAATCTGGAATTGAATCCCTTGTGATTTATGCATTGCTCGATAGTCCGTCTTTGACGGGGGCATTTAAATTTACAATTCGTCCAGGGGATACAACGACATTCGATGTGGAAAGTTATTTTTATCCACGCAAGACCATTGCTAATGGTGGCGTAGCTCCGTTGACAGGTATGTTTTATTTTGATGCGAATAATCGTAACCATGTTGATGACTGGCGACCTGCTGCCCATGATAGTGAGGGATTGTTAATGTGGACAGGAACAGGCGAGCAAATATGGCGTCCTTTGAATAATCCTGTTGATTTACAATATTCTGTATTTATGGATACAGCTCCCAAAGGGTTTGGTTTAATTCAGCGCAAACGTGATTTCTCTCAATATGAAGATTTGGCTTTGCATTATGAATTACGTCCGTCATTATGGGTAGAGCCCGTTGGTGAATGGCAATCCGGAAGTATGAATTTGGTTGAAATTCCTACACCAAGTGAAGTGAATGATAATATTGTTGCATTTTGGCGTCCAAAACAGCCTTTTAAAGAGGGTGGGGAATATTCTTTTACCTATCGTTTATATTGGGGATGGGATAATCCGTGGACTTCAGACCTTGCAAGAGTGGCAGCAACGCGTGTTGGTGCAGTGGTTGATAAACCCGATGTTCGTTTTTTCTGTATTGATTTTTTTGATGGACCTTTGACTCATTTCCCAACTAATAAACAACTGACATTAAATGTTACAAGTTCGACAGGTAAAATCAGCAATATTGTGGTAGAGCCCAATCCAGTTACTCATGGATGGCGAACGACTTTTGAATTTGCACCTGAAAATGCAAAAACAGCAGAATTAAAATGTGTTTTAATGGATGGCGATCAACCTATTTCTGAAAAATGGATGTATCGTTGGACAGCATAGTATTTGTTACATAGTAATCTTAAAAGCTTAGATTAAATGACAATCTAGGCTTTTTTTAATCAAATATTATTTAACCATCTTGTGGCTATATTGCGTGCATGTTGAAAATTAGAGCAGTATGTCAGTCTGCCTTGTGTTTTTTGTAAGCCTGCACGCTTTAACGAAAGGATAATTTCAGTCGAAACACCAACAAAAATCAAAGATTGATCATTATTAAATATTTGTTTTTTGATTGATTGTAGCCCTGATATGGTGGTGCCATCCATACTGATAACATCTTTCATATCCAGAATAATAATTTTCTTATGTAGATTATCATAAGATCTAAAAGAGGCGATTGTTCTTTCTGTAACGCCAAAGAATAGAGGACCATTAATATCAAAAACAACAACATCTTTTGCTATTTCATCTAATTCTGGATGTTCCTCAATGAGGGATGTTTTAGAGGCATGGGTCATGCTGCGGATGAATAAAATAGCTGACAAAGCTACCCCAACCGCCACGGCGATGACCATATCGAAAATAATCGTTAAACCAAAGCAGATGAGTAAAACGCTGACATCGCTACGTGGTGCGGTCTTGATGGTTTGAATACAATGTTTTGCTTCGCTCATATTCCATGCAACAATGAATAATAAAGCACCCAAAGATGCCATTGGAACATAGCCAAGCAAGGATGCAAAAAGTACAACCGCTAATAACACAAAAATGGCATGAATGATTGCTGCAATAGGGGATTTGGCACCACTGCGGATACTGGTGGCTGTTCTGGCAATCGCTGCGGTTGCAGTGATCCCACCAAAAAGAGGTGCAATGATATTTCCAATACCTTGCCCAATTAACTCGGCATTGGGATTATGTTTTGTATTGGTTAATTCATCCGCAATAACCGCACATAATAAAGATTCGATGGCGCCTAATGTTGCAATGGCAAAGGCTGGACCAATCAATGAATGAATAAGATTAAACGTAATCATTAATGGCTGACCATCAGGACCTGGCAATGCCCAAGGCATAATTAAAGAAGGAGGAATAGGAGGGATGCCATTGCCACTGGTTCCATTTGCGTTCCAAGTAAAGTTAGAAGCGATGGTTTTAATATCGGCACCATTGATGCCTTTATTGATAAAATAGGCAACAATACCGCCAACAATTAACCCAACCAAAGGTGCAGGAAGAGGGATTTTAAATTTTGGCCATAAGATCAAAAGGATCAAAGTAAATAAACCAACCCCCATTTCATAAGGATTGATGGTTCCTAATGATGAAAAAATGATACTGATATTTTCAATAAAATTATCACCAAGTTTTGAGGTATGTAGCCCCAGAAAATCTGGGATTTGAAGGATTGCAATAATGATTGCAATTCCCGCGGTAAATCCTAATATAACAGGATATGGGACAAAACGAATGAGCTGTCCCATCTTACTCAGTCCCATCAAAAGCAGGATAATCCCTGCCATCATCGTTGCTAGAAGTAGCCCGCCAATGCCATAATCTTTAACAATTGGAAATAAAATAACAACAAAAGCGGCTGTTGGTCCAGAGATATTAAAACGTGATCCGCCAGTTAAAGCAATCAAAGCACCAGCAACGATTGCAGTATATAATCCATGTTCGGGTGGAACGCCAGTGGCAATCGCTAATGCCATAGAAAGGGGAACAGCAACCGTGCCGATCGTCAGACCAGCCAAGGCATCATTTTTAAAATCAGAAAACTTATAGCCACCGCGAAAAGTATCAATAATTCCCGTAGCAATTGGGGGTGGTTTCAGAATAGTTTTTTTACTTTGCATATACAATCCTCGTTATAATTGCGTCATAGATGAGTATTTTCAAGAAGAACTGCAGAAACGAGATCTCAATCTTGTATAAAATAGGTTACAAGAATTAATTTTTTTTAAAAGAGAATTGTTACTAATATCTTATAAAGATTGATTGAATGAGGAAAGAATAAATTTTCTTTATATTATAGTCTTCTTGATTTATAGTGACTGGCTGATTATTTGTATTGGTTAGGAGTAATGAATTACTTATGACTGAACTTTATAATGTTTCGTGTCATAATTTTGGAGGAAAATAAAGTGAACACTGACGATTTATCTCAAAGTCAAAATACGGATAAACCCGTTTTTGTTGTTTTGCCTCCTGAAACGCCTATTGATATGCCAATACAAAATTTGCAGGCAAACCCAAATGTGCATGGCAGACCGAAACAACCTGTAACGCAAGCATCAAATATTGTATTGAGACGTTTATTTGTTTTTATCGTGTCAATTGCTTTGACCGCCTATGCTTCTTATGAAATGAATTTGGTCTTTAACAGTTACGGTATGACCGCTTTGGGGCTAATTATTCTTGTTATCTTTACCATATTATTTTTCTGGATTGCTTTTTCATTTGCGTCATCCTTGGGTGGATTTGTTGAACAGCTCAGTAAAGGAGGGGGATTATCACTTGGTATTAATCCAAAAGATCCTTTGCCTTCTTTACAGAAAAAAACAGCTGTTTTAATGCCGACTTATAACGAAGACCCACATCGTGTATTAGCAGGGCTTAAGGCAATTTACGACAGTATCCAAGCGACGGGTCAAGGACAACATTTTGATTTCTTTATTTTATCAGACACAACCAATCCCGACGTTTGGGTAGAAGAAGAGGCTGCTTTTTTACGGTTTCGTCAACAAACAGGCGATGACAACCATATTTTTTATCGTCGTCGTTTTAAAAATACAGACCGTAAAGCAGGGAATTTAGCCGATTGGGTTCGTCGATTTGGCGGTGGTTACGATCATATGTTGAGCCTTGACGCTGATAGCTTAATGGAAGGGGATACGGTTGTTCGTATTTGTGCTGCCATGGAAGCTAACGAAGGTGTTGGATTAATTCAAACATTGCCAGTGATTGTGAACGGCACCACACTTTTTGCACGTCTGCAACAATTTGCTGGTCGTGTTTATGGACCAACAATTGCTTATGGAATTGCATGGTGGCATGGGTCTGAAAGTAATTATTGGGGACATAACGCCGTTATTCGTATTAAGGCATTTGCAGAACAAGCAGGGATGCCTCATTTACCATCTGCGCGCAAGCCTTTTGGTGGAATGATTATGAGTCATGACTTTGTTGAAGCTGCATTGATGCGTCGGGGACGTTGGGCCATTCACATGGTGCCAGCATTACAAGGATCATATGAAGAAAGCCCTCCATCTTTGACTGATATTGCCGTCAGAGATCGCCGCTGGTGTCAAGGTAATCTGCAACATATTATGGTTATTCCAACTAAAAAGCTTAGTTGGATTAGCCGAATTCATATGTTAACTGGCATTGGTGCTTATGTAATGTCACCATTATGGTTGTTATCATTATTAGTGGGTATTATGGTTTCGCTACAAGCTTTGTTTGTAAAACCAGAATATTTCACGGGAACAGATCGCGTTTTATTTCCGAATTGGCCTCAAGTTGATCCTGTCTTGGCTAAATACGTGTTTATTTTAACAATGTTGGTCTTGCTTGCGCCAAAATTTTTGGCTTGGATCGCAATGTTCTTTAATCCAGAGTTGCGTAAGGGATGTGGCGGTTCCATAAAAGCACTATCTTCCATTTTCTTGGAAACTTTAATTGGTGGGTTAATCGCCCCGATTGCTATGCTCATTCAAACAACTGCGGTGATGTCCATTTTGCTAGGATATGATTCTGGTTGGAATGCACAGCGCAGAGATGTGGGTTTTATTCCCATCAAAGACGTTGTTCGAGATTATTGGCGACATACTGCTTTTGGGATTTTAATGGGAGTTTGTGCTTGGGAAGTTTCTCCATCTTTATTCTTTTGGATGACGCCTGTGTTATTAGGGTTATTGTTGGCCATCCCACTTGTATGGATTACCTCTAGCCAGCGTTTTGGCGCCTTTTGTATGAAAATTGGATTGTTGATTATTCCAGAGGAAACCGCACGCCCTGATATTTTAAGACGCGATCGTATTGAAAAAAGAAGAGTGATGGATATGGAAGTGCAAGACGCATTTTCAACTTTGGTAAAGGATCCTCACCTTGTAGCATTACACATGTCATGCCTGCCTCCTGAGCGTCAGAAAGGTGAGCCAATTAATCCGCATTATTTGGTAGGTATGGTAAAATTGAACGAAGTTGATAATCAAGATCAAGCAATGCAGGTGATGACCCATGATGAAAAGTCAGCTTTATTATCTAGTCGTAAAGCTATCGAAAAGTTCTTGAACTTACCTGTTTAAGAAAAAGACTTAATGCTTTAATTTTTCAACTGGTATGTAAGATATTGGTCGAGCTCAAAAGAGACCAATATCTTTTGTATAAAAAAGAATAAGATGTTACAACGCAAAGATTTTAAAAAGCATGAATAATGTTGCTATTTCCTTTTGTAGTCGCAAGAGAATTATTTTCTAAAGCATAAATTTTCTCAACCAGCTCAATAGAAGACTGGCGTTTTCCTTTTCCAACTTGGGTTAATAAAACAAATTCGATATTACGTGGTTTTTCGGAATAACGTTGTGAACTGACACGATATCGTTTATAGGGTTTTGCAAAAACTTTGACCTCTCCAACGTCACAATTTTGTTGGATCATATCTTGTAAATCGATGAACCCGTCTGTGCTGTAACTGGTTGCGATCCACCGTGTGGGTAAGGTCTGTAATAGTTGTTGATATGCAAGGGTGGCTTGTTTACGAATTGTGTAAGCACTTTTACGCTCTGTTCGCCAATCTTTGCGAATGGCTGATTTTTCATAAGGGGTAATTTGAGGGGATAATGCTGGCTTGTCCCAAAGTGTAATACTATTGAGAACATGATAGTTTGCCCCATAAGGATGTTGGTTATAAGGGGGGTCTAAATAGGCAACACTATATTCAGGTATGTTCATATGGTGCAATTCTTCAGCCAATAGTTGGACATCCATGCGAAAGATGTGATTGTCTTGATGGTTGTTGAAGAATTGGATCGGTGCCAGCATTAAATCCGCAGCAATACGATAAAGCGCAGTTTTCGTTTGTCCACCCCAACCTTTGTGAAATCCTTTAAACACACCACTTGTATTGGCGTGATAACAAGCACAATAGAGTAAAGGTGCTAGTAAACAGGATTTCTGAATTGGATTTAATAAACCATCACGATCCCATTGTTCAATTTTTTCACGAATAGCATCAATACGCATTCCATTTTTATGCATATAGAACATGCGTTCTTTTGAAATATCATAATGAATATCATCCTGAGGGCATAAATGCTTTGTGACCCAGCCTTCAATTGGGGAAAGGTTATTTAATTGTTGTAATATTTCACGATAAGAATATCGGTCAAAATAAGTCGGAGGCTCTAATGTTTGTATAGAGGCGATATTTAAAGCTTGACTGTAATATTCCCAATCATTGCAAAAAACTTGATACCCCATCGTCTTTGCCAAACGACTGACAACGCCAGTGCCAGCAAAACAATCGATAAAAAGACCATTTTGTGTTTGAAAATTCTCTTGGCTGGCAATCAGCGTTTGTTTAATTAAATCAAGTAATTTACGCTTATTACCTATATATGGAATGAGCTGGTTAAACAAAAAATCGGTTGTTTGATAGGATCCATGCTCGGTTTTATTCCACTTCATTCATGTAAACTTTATGATTGGGGTATGTAAAATAGATAAGTATGTACAAACTAAAATGCTACCCTAATTCATTGATAAATTCTGTGGCTGTATATCCTTGAATAAATAAAGCGGAACGAAGTGAAGTATGTTGAATGATATTTAATAGTTGTTTAGCAACGATAGGTTTGGGATAATATCCAATTCCTAGTCCAGCATTGGTTAGCATGGGTAGATCATTGGCACCATCTCCGATGGTTATGCTGTCATTCTCAGTTAAATTTAACTCTTGGGTTAAACGGTTTAAGTGAAATAATTTTGCCTCTTTGCCAAGGATGGGTGGAATGACGGTGCCATTTAATTTATTATCTTGAATACCTAATTGATTGGCATGGTTTTCATGAAAGCCGCATTTATCAGCAACTTTTTGTGTAAAAAATGTAAAACCGCCTGAAATCAAAGCCGTATGCGCATGTTTTTTTTTCATGGTCGCAACGAGGGTTTGCGCACCATCGTTCAACTTTGTATGTTGCCACGTTTTTTCAAGTAAGTCTGCTGAAACATTTTTTAATAAAGCAATGCGTTCATTTAAAGCATCAGCAAAAACAAGCTCACCATTCATGGCGCGTTTGGTGATGGCTGCAATTTGTTCACCGATACCGACTTCGGTGGCTAAATCATCCAAAGTTTCACTTTGAACAATTGTGCTGTCCATATCTGCGATAAGGAGCTTTTTTTTGCGAGAGATCATAGAGGTTAAAAAAACATCTATTTTTTCTGATTTTAAAGCAGCTTTGATTTTTTCAAATATAGATTTTGATTCATCAAAGCTATTGGTTAATAATTCAATATCAATTGCTTCTTGTGGAGATAACCATTGTGCATTTTTTAATGAATAATATGGTTCAATTAGATCTAAAATATTTTGGTTTAATAAAGAAGGGGGTGCAACAATAGTAATCACATAAGGCAAAAAAGACATTCAATAATCCCATCACAACTGTTAAGTATAGATTTTAAGAAATAATAAAAAATTAATACGAAAACTCTGTATGTTATATCATATATTTATTATAAGTAAGCTGCTTATGAAGCAACAAAGAAAATCATTTGTTTACTATTAAATAAAAAAATAAAGGCTTGATATCATGCTGCGATCGTCTGATAAAACACAAAAACCATGGGCGATTATTGTAGCAGGACCGACATGTTCAGGAAAATCTTATTTAGCTATAAAAATCGCACAGGCCTTGCAGGGAATGATTATCAATGCGGATGCAATGCAGTGTTATCGTGATTTGCGTATTATTACTACACGCCCCTCTATAGAGGACGAAGCATTGGTTCCTCATCGGTTGTATGGTGTTTTACCTTGGGATCAAACTGGAAATGCCGGTTGGTGGAGAGAGCAGGCTATATCAGAATTACATCAGGTTTGGAATCAACAACGTTTACCCATATTATGTGGTGGAACGGGTATGTATTTTCATTCTTTGATTCATGGGATTGCAATGATTCCAGAACCGAGTGCAGAGGCAAGAGAAGAGGCTCGTCAGTTAATAGAGAGTCAAGGTGCGCCATTTTTACATGAATCTTTACTCAAAGTAGATCCTGAAACCGCAGGATCATTAAACCCCTCTGATTCTCAACGGATTGCTAGAGCATGGGAAGTATGGCGTTCAACAGGAAAAGGGTTAAAATTTTGGCAAAAAGAAGCCCATATTCCAGGAATTGATTGTCGTTTTATTGTTATTCGACTGGCCCCAGATCGTGCGTTACTAAAAGAAGCCGTTGCATATCGTTTTATGGCAATGGTAGAGGAAGGTGCCGTGAAAGAGGTTGAAGAATTTTTGAAAGCTGACCCTCCTGTCCAAGCCCCTTTACGAAGAGCTTTGGGTGTTCCGGAATTTGCTGCTTATTTATCAGGCGATCTATCATTATCAGAGGCAATAGAGCAAGCCGTTCGCAATACCCAACGATATATTAAGCGTCAAGAAACATGGTTTTCCAATCGTTTTTTGGCTCCAGCAGATCAAATTTGTATCTTTAATTCAAGAATAGATAAAAATTTGAAATTTTCAGAAAGTTTTATTGAAAAATCTATACTGTTTATTAAATCTTATATTGACCTATGATTAAAAATTAGTTAGGTTGCCAAGTAGTTTAAAAATGCTATGCTATTTTTAAGACCAATTTATTCTAAATGAAGTTAGTAAAGCTGAGGATTAACCGAAATGACAAATGTCGAGCATAAGAAATCAGGTTCTGATGAAGCAGGACAAACCATTCATACAATGACTGGTGCTGAAGTTCTTCTCCAAGTGCTCGCAGATCTTGGTGTTGAGGTTATTTTTGGATATCCAGGCGGTGCCGTATTGCCAATTTATGATGCTATTTTCCAACAAGGTAAAATTCGTCATATATTAACCCGTCATGAACAAGCAGCTGTCCATGCTGCCGAAGCCTATGCCCGTTCAACAGGTAAAATAGGCGTGGCGTTGGTAACCAGCGGTCCAGGAGCAACCAATACGGTTACAGGATTGGTTGATGCTTTGATGGATTCTATTCCCATTGTTTGTATTTCTGGACAAGTATTTAGCAACTTGATCGGAAATGATGCATTTCAAGAAGCGGACACGGTTGGTATAACGCGCGCGGCGACCAAGTTTAATTATTTAGTCAAAGAAAAAGAAAAGTTAGCAGATAAAATCAGAGAGGCTTTTTACATTGCAGGCTCTGGCAGACCAGGGCCTGTATTGGTTGATATTCCCAAAGATTTACAGCTTGCACAAATACCATATTCTAAAAAAGAAACTAAAATTCATCCTTCTTATAAGCCTGTAACGGAGCCTAGTCATCAAGCAATCAAAGATGCCGTTAAAGCAATGAAGAAAGCAAAACGCCCTATTTTTTACACAGGTGGGGGGATTATTAATTCTGGACCTCACGCTTCAGAAGGATTGAGAGAACTTGTAAAAATATCTGGTTTTCCGTGTACTTCAACATTAATGGGACTTGGGGCATATCCTGCATCTGATAAACAGTTTTTAGGGATGTTGGGGATGCATGGGACGTATGAGGCGAATTTAGCAACACATGGGTGTGATGTTCTTATTGCTTTGGGTGCAAGGTTTGATGATCGCGTTACAGGCAGCGTTAAAGATTTCTCGCCTAATGCATTGAAAATCCATGCAGATATCGATCCTTCTCAGATCAATAAAATTATTTTGGTCGATATTCCGATCATTGGCGATGTGGCACGTACAATCGAATTAATGATAGAAGAGTGGGATAAACAACCTATTTCTGTCGATCAAGATGCATTGAAAGAATGGTGGGATCAGATAGAGCAATGGCGTGGCGTTGATTGTTTGAAATATCAACAAGACATGCAAGCTGGCGAAGTCATTAAACCCCAACATGCTATTCGTCGGTTAAGTGAATTGGTTCGTGCTAAGGGTAAAGAAGCGTATATTTCAACTGAGGTCGGTCAACATCAAATGTGGACTGCGCAATATTTTCCTTTTGAGTCCCCAAATCATTTTATGACCTCTGGTGGGCTTGGAACGATGGGATATGGATTGCCTGCAGCAGTCGGAATTCAGATTGCACATCCAGATGCTTTGGTCATTGATATTGCGGGTGAAGCATCCACCATGATGAATATTCAAGAGCTTGCAACCATTAAACAATATCGTTTGCCCTTAAAAGTATTTATTTTAAATAATCGCTATATGGGTATGGTGCGTCAGTGGCAAGAATTGATCCATGGAGGACGTTATTCCGAAAGCTATAGTGAAAGTTTGCCGGATTTCGTTAAACTAGCAGAAAGTTTTGGTATCAAAGGAATGCGTGCGCGAACAATTGATGAGTTGGATATAATGGTTAATGCAATGTTGGATGAACCTGGTCCAGTTGTCATGGAAATCCAAGTGGAAAGAGAAGAAAACTGTTTCCCAATGATTCCAGCAGGCGCCCCTCATAATCAAATATTATTGGGACCTGTTAAAGAAAAAACCAAAATTGCATCATAGAATTTGTTGTGTAAACGTAGACATCAGGAATAGAGCAATGGATTATATTGATAAAAAAATATTACAAAATAGCGCACAACAAGAAAAAGATGAATTTATTAAAGCGGTTTTTTCATTAATTGTTGAAAACGAAAGTGGTGTTTTATCACGAGTTATTGGATTATTTGCAGGGCGTGGTTATAATATCGAAAGCCTAACCGTTGCCCCTGTGGATGATTGTGGGCGTAAATCCAGAATTAATATATTAACGTCTGGAACGCCAATGGTTATTAATCAAATCAAAGAACAATTAAATAAACAGATCCCTGTTTATCAGGTTGTGAATTTATGCCAGCAAGGTCCTTATGTAGCAAGAGAGCTGGCTTTGATTAAAGTGGTTTCTAAAGGCTCTGAACGAGCAGAGGCATTAAACTTGGCGGATGCTTTTAGAGCGCAAGTGGTTGATGCAAGTGTGGATTCTTTAGTTTTTGAATTGACTGGTAAAACAGAAAAGATTGATGCTTTTGTGGATTTATTACGGCCTCTGGGTCTGGTAGAGTTGTCTCGGACTGGGATTGCTGCTATTGGACGTGGTTGTCAGACAATTTAATTTTATTGATTTAATACAAGGAAAATAAAAATGCGTGTTTATTATGATCGCGACGCTGATGTAAATTTGATTAAAGGCAAAAAAGTTGCGGTTTTGGGATATGGCAGCCAAGGGCATGCTCATGCAAATAATATGAAAGACAGTGGCGTTAAAGAAGTTGCTATTGGTCTTCGTCCAGGTTCTTCAAGTGCAAAAAAAGCAGAAGCCGCTGGATTGAAAGTTATGAGCGTTGCAGAAGCTTCTGCTTGGGCAGATGTCATCATGATTTTAACACCTGATGAGGCACAAGCTGATTTATATAAAAATGAAGTGCTTCCTAATTTAAAACAAGGTGCAGCAATTGCTTTTGCTCATGGTTTAAATGTGCATTTTAAATTGATTGAACCTCGTGCTGATCTTGATGTGTTTATGATTGCACCAAAAGGTCCTGGTCACACAGTACGTTCTGAATATCAACGTGGTGGTGGGGTTCCTTGTTTGGTGGCCGTTCATCAAAATCCATCTGGGAATGCTTTGGAAATTGCATTATCTTATGCATCTGCAATTGGTGGTGGTCGTGCTGGTGTGATCGAAACCACATTCCGTGAAGAATGTGAAACAGATCTTTTTGGTGAACAAGCTGTTCTTTGTGGTGGTGTTGTTGATCTTATCCGTAATGGTTTTGAAACATTGGTTGAGGCTGGATATGCCCCAGAAATGGCATATTTTGAATGTTTGCATGAAATGAAATTAATCGTAGATTTGATCTATGAAGGTGGTTTTGAAAACATGAACTATTCAATTTCAAATACAGCTGAATATGGTGAATATGTTTCTGGTCCACGCGTTATTACCAGTGAATCTCGTCAAGCAATGCGTGATATTCTTAAAGATATTCAAGATGGTACATTCGTAAATAAATTCATGACTGATAATAAAGTTGGTCAAGTTAGCCTTAAAGCACGCCGTAACTTGTTAAACGAACATCAAATCGAAAAAACAGGTTCTAAATTACGTGATATGATGCCTTGGATTGCTAAAAATCGTTTGGTTGATAAAAGTAAAAACTAATGTTAAATTAGTATAATTCTAAAAAGCTCTATATCCTAGATATAGAGCTTTTTTTTATTTATAATTTGAATGTAATATAGGTGGTCGAATTTAAACTAAGAAGAATAGAGAAATAGAATGAACGAGCAATACTCGGATATTGATCTATGTGAAGCTTTATCGGAAATATTTGTTGATAATGAAGTAGAGTATTACGGTATCGCTTATGTTGCAAAGAATTTTCCCATTGAACATGTAGAAATGGTTTATTTTGAATGGGTAGCCCCCATATGTTATTCTAATCTTCAAACTCCCGTTCCTCCTATATGGACTGGATTTGATAGAGAGTGGTTATGGAAAAGCATACAAGAATATAGGGCTAAAAACAGTCAACTAGGACGTTTTAGATTGTTTTTTCATAAAATTTTTCTTAAAAATTTAAGAAATGAATATATAACACGATCTGGATGGAATGAGCTTAAACAGCATTTAGAATTGGTTAAAAAAGAAAGCGATAATTCTATTTAGATACAATTTGACATAACCATTTTTTTCATTGTCTTTTCTTACCACACAATTGTTGAACCAAGTTGTTTTTGTAACTCTTTTGTTTTTTCCAAAACGTCATGAATGACAGGGTTGCTTTTATCTTGGTCAAATAGTTCAAAGATTTTACGAATAATATTAACGGCTGTATATCCACGATTATGCTCAAACAAGCTTTTTGCACGATCATACATTCCTTGCGCCACAATTTCACGAACTTTCATATTTTCATCATTTTGATAAAAGGTCGTTAATAGATCATAGGTTTGTTTGATCTCGGCTCCTTTTTTAAGCTCTATCAAAATATGTGCTTTTTTAATGATTGCCAATGCGCCATTGTAACGAATGGATGGCAATGTTTTATGATGTGCCATTGAAATGAGGCTGGTATAGCTAGAAATTGCATCGTCAAGAAGGTGCATCTTTACTTGAAGATTAGCCATAGCCATGTAGGCAATGCTGACTTTGTAGTATAAATGTTCATTATGCGTATTTTGGAAAATTTGAACGGCTTGCGATAATAGCTTCAATGCTTCGGTATTATTATCTAATAGTTCTAATATTGCGCTGCTTTCGATATATGCAGAAAGCAGAACATCATTAATTGTGTAATGGCTGTCATCATAATGATAGGATTGTATAATTTGCTGATAAGCAATTAGTGCTTGTTTATATTGCTTTAAAGTATTTAAAATTTGCGCTTTAGTCAGTAAGGATTTTGCAACAACATCTTTGATTTTCGTAGCGGCACTATTAGCATTAGAGTTATAGATTTGATTACATAACTCTAATGCTTCTGTGTATTTTTTTTGTTGTTGAAATATTTGTGCTTTCCCAAGTAAAGCTGTGACTTTATAGCGTGGATATTCGCCTTCTTTATGGTCAGCAATAGCGGTTAATAATTCGTCATAAGTCGCCAATGCCGCTTCTTGTGGGTTATTCCCAAATAATTCTTTTTGATCTTTGGGGATTGTTTTTACTCTATGAAGAATTTCAGCACGATATAAAAGATTATGAGCCAGATATTCTTTGATCGTGGGGGAGGCGTCCTTGCTGAAAATTTTAATAAATAAATTACTATTAAAAAGTGCAGGTCCCCATTCTCTGTTATTTAATCGATTGGCTGTGCGTGCCATTAATGATTTTGCGGTGACCAGTCGGATTGCTGGATCTTGTTCGTTAATAAATTGCTCAATGATGGAAGATTGAATATTCAAAGCGGTATCATTTTTCTTCCAATGATTTAGTATCTCTGTTTCCAGATACATGGCTTGGACAACCATGCGCTTGGTTTCGATTTGATTACTTCTGCCATAAACGGATACAAGATGCGACAAAGTAAGCATCGCAGGTTCATATTCTTTTTGTTGTAATAAGAGGTTGCCTTGTCGAAAAAGAGCCAAGGCAACATCATCTTTTAGCTTTTGATTTTTACTATCAAGATATAAATTACTGAGTTGTTCAAGTGTCAGTATAGCATCGTCAGCATTGTTCACTTCAACTAAAATTTCAGCTTTTTTCAGCAAAGCTTCGGCAACAATTTCTTGAACGGTACTATTATGTTTGCGCCCATAAAATTCAGTTAAAAAACTAAAATCCCCCATGGCCTGCAGCTTTTTACCTTTTTTAAGATTAAGGTAACCTGATTGTAACGCTGCGTAAGCGCCATGCTCCATCCGTGATTGATGTCTGTAATACAAAATAACACCAACGATCAGAGCAAATAAAAGGGCAAAAAAAGTTATTTTTTTATACATTGTAAGGATATAACCTTAATTCTTATCTTTGACTATATTGATCTTTGAATAGATTATTCTTTTTAAAATATGAGGATTTTGGACATTTCAAACCTAAAATACGTATTTGATCCAACGAAAATATTTGATTGTTACCAGGCACCATAATTCGTATCCATCTTGCCTTTACCCCCAAAGGATGTAACCATTGGTAATAAGAACCGTCGACACCACCAAATAAATCATTGGTTACTTTTCGATGTCTTGTCGTCCATATGTCATGGTCTTCAGAGGTTTCGATAATAAAGTGCTTCATATTACTTGCATAAGGATCTATACCATTAAATAAATAAATATTTTTTATAATATGGTCATCTTGAAGATCGATCTCCCACCATGGATTTTTTTCTTGTTGAGTCATGCTTTGTGTAACGCCTTTTAGCTGCCCATTGGTGAGAACATAAGCGAATTCTTCGGTTGTTTTATTTTTAAAAGCAACAGAGCTTTGTTGGCAAGGTTTTTTGCTTGATAAAAGTAACATATCCGATGGAGGTAAAGGTAAAATAGTGTTTTTCGATATATTTTTCTTATTTTTTTGCCAATATTTATTTGGATTATAGAACTGTAGCATAAGTGAGTGTGTGTTTCGTTCCGAATATCCATCATCGTCATGTTTTGGCGCTGTAACAGGTTCTGAATTGTTTTGAATATGATTATTTGTGTGTAATAGGGAAAAATTCTTCACGTCTTTTTGATCATTATGGATGGTGCAAAAATGGGCTACATAAGCGGTTTTAGTAATTTCATCTTGAGTAGTGGAACTCATGAATTGTAATGCTTTTTCAGGAAAGTCTTCATAATATTCCTTCATTTCTTGGTGTAAAACATTACAAGACGAAATTACTAATTTATCATCTTCAATATGATGATTAAACTTTTTGTCCAGGTGACGGAAAATATATTGATATGGACATGATTGGCTTTTTACCATTAATTTAGTATAGATAGAAGGATAGTCAATCGGAGAATTTTGTTCAAATATTGTTGAGATATTTATAGCTGCATTAGGTTCCTTGTTGGTATAAAGAACCATATTAAAATGGATGGCGCTTATATTCTTAAAACTTTTGATAAAATCAGATAAAGATTGTTTTTCATTAATATATAAAAAATCAATATTTTCTAGATGAATATACCATGTTGTTTCATGTATATAATTATGAATAAAATGAAAATATATTTGATTCTTGGATTGTGAAAAACGGTAATGCTGAAAAGTGATAAATGGATGTTTGCCCAGAGTGAAAGCGATGATTTTCCTGTATAAATCTGTGGGATCATCGTCTGTGCAATATAGATAGATATGATCGACACCTAATATTTGATGATAAGTAAGCCACTCAATAATATTTAAATCTTCGATAGAGGCAAAAGATATAATGCTGACATTATATTTAGGACTGGGCCACTGTCCCTGATTATGCAATATTCCCAAAGGTGCATAAGGATAAAGCATTAATTCATGCTCATAGATCAAATTTGTATAAAAAGTATTGGACATTGTCATTTCTATATTAATTTTGTAGTGTTTTGCCAAAAATTTGGATTTGATCCAAACCAATTTGTTTATTATTGCCAGGAATAACCAGCTTTATAAAACGTCCAGAAACACCTTTTTCAGAAGTCCATACATATGGAGTTCCATCCATACCCCCAAATAGTTCTGGATTTGTTTTTCGTGCAATACATTGCCATATATGACCATTAGTAGAACTGAATATCTCAAATAAACAACTTGCTTGGATATTTTGATCCAGACGATTAAATAATTGGATTTCATGAATAAGAAAAATTTCTTTTAAATCAATTTGCCACCAAGGGTTATCTTCTATTTTAGTTAAATTTTGTGCGGTTCCCAACAACAAACCATTGACGAGTTTTTTTGCATCGTCTTCAACAGAACATTCATGCGCAGTAGAGCTTTGAATAGAGGGTTTGTTTGAGGATAATAAATGCCAGAAATTAACAGGAAAAACACTGTGATTCCATGCTGTGACTATCTGTTCAATCCATAGTTCGTAAAGAAAACTGTCTTCTACTTCATTGAATTGATCAAAATATTGTATCATGTCCTCTGCTTGATACGGAATAGAATAAGTTTGACCACCATAATAAGTAAATTGTTCATTATTATTTTGATTTTCTATAAACATGATAGAAGGCAGACCAAAATGCGCAATATAAGCAGTATCTATTATTTTTGAATGATGGTCTTTTTGATTAAGATAACTCTCTGCATTCAACGGATAATCAGTAAAATAGAGAGACAGATCGTCCCCTAAAACATTAATGGAATTTAATTCTGCATCAAGATATTCATAGCTGTACTGAAAATCAGTAGAAAAATGGTGAAATAATTTGCCATAAGGCAGGCTCTGGGTCTGTATCATAACTCGGGTCAGAGAAGCGAGCTTATTGGCACGAAAAGTGTAATTTAATAAGATATCTCCCTCAGGTGCTGATTCAAAATAGCTATGTCCATAGTGACAAAGATTAAAATAAACAACATCAATTTCTTGATGGTCTGAAGGTGAAAATTCCCGAATGGTATCAGCTGTTTTAAGACATAGAAATTCATCAATATTTAACCATAAAATCCATTTTGTTTCATTACCGTGATTTCGAAAAAAGTGGCAAAAAGCCTGATGTGCGTTGCCAGGGTCAGCATAATGGTAATAGGTAACCAAAGGCGATCCAGAGTTTAAAAAAGGTAATAATTGCTGATAAAAATAGGTCGGATCATCATGATAAGAGTAAATATAGAAATGCGAAAAACCTATGCGGTGGTGATAGGTAATCCATTCTATAATTCTTTCACTTGTATCATTTGTGTATAAAAAAAGGGAATGTTGATGTTCAGGCTCTGGCCATTCACCAGAATTGCGAAAGACCCCAACAGGAATGTGGGAATACAATAACAATTCTCTTTCTTTAATAATGTTGCGAATATCGACCATAATAAATCATCCTGGTAATATAATTCTGGTGAAATGATCTTTCATTTTACTCTTTTAATGGGATATTCTGCGATCGGCAAGGACATTTTATCTTTATTCAATAGCGGGAAAAATTTGCTTCATGGGTTGTTGTTATCATAATATGATTTCAAGGCAATTATATGCAAATTATGTCGAAAGGTAAGAGGCATGCAAAAAAGAAATTTGGGAAAAACTAATTTAGAAATTGTTCCTCTTGTTTTTGGAGGGAATGTTTTTGGTTGGACATTGGACGAAAAAAAGAGTTTTGATATTTTAGATGCCATTGTTGATTTAGGGTTAAATGCGATTGATACAGCCGATGTGTATTCTCGCTGGGCACCGGGTAATCAAGGGGGAGAGTCTGAAATTATCATGGGGAAATGGTTAAAAGCCAACCCACATAAACGCGATAAACTCTTAATCTTGACCAAAGTTGGCTCTGATATGGGGGGCGATCACAAAGGGTTGTCAAAACGTTGGATTATGCGTTCCGTAGAGGATTCTTTGAAACGGTTACAAATTGATGTGATTGATTTATACCAGTCTCATTGGCCAGATCCAGAGACACCATACGAAGAAACCTTATCCGCTTATGAGCAGCTTTTGAAAGAGGGAAAAATAAAAGCGATTGGTACTTCTAATTATAATGCCCAACAATTATCAGATTCTTTGAAAGTGGCTAAATCGCATAATTTACCCACATATCAAACATTGCAACCAGAATATAATTTGTATGATCGTGAGCAATTTGATCAGAATTTAAGAAAATTAGTCGTTGATGAGCAAATTGGTGTAATTACCTATTATAGCTTGGCATCAGGTTTTTTATCAGGAAAATACCGTCGGAAAGAGGATTTGCAACAAGGACCACGTGGTGAGAAAGTTGCTGGATATATGAATGATCGAGGAATGCAGATGTTGGATATTTTGGATCGAATTTCCACAAAACATCAAGCAACTTGCGCTGAAATCTCATTGGCATGGCTCATGGCTCAAAAAGAAGTAACTGCTCCTATTGCCAGTGCAACAACCATTCCACAATTACACAGCTTAGTGAAATCTTTAATGATTCAATTGGATCTAGAGGATTTAGAATTGTTAAATAAAGTTTAATTTATATAATGTTTATGATGATTTACCCGTTAATCATCATAATTTGAATAATATTGAACGGAATTGCTGGGATATTTAAACTTTATTTTTGGCCAGAATAATAATCATTGCAATGATACATGCTGCACCAAACCAATCAACCCAAGAGAATTTTACGTTCAAGAAAATAACAGAGGAAAAAGCGGCTGCCAAAGGTTCAATGGTTGCGAGGATACTCCCTTTAGAGCTGCCAACAATTTTGACGCCAATCAGATAAAGTAAAAAAGCCAACATTCCTGTGGCAAAAATAATAAAAATAATACTTAAAACCGCTGGAAAATCCGCAATCCCTGAGAAATGCCAAAAAGGATGAAAGAAATTTAAAATAACACCCCCAATGAACATTCCCCAACCTGCAATGGTGGTGGTATTATATTTTTTCAATAATGGAATGGGTAAAAGGGTATAGGTAACTGATCCAATCACGCAAATGGATCCATAGACAATCGCTTTGGCAGGTAACGTAATTTTATCAATAGATCCATCTGTGACAAGACAAAACGCCCCAGTAATTGCCAAGATAATAGAGATTATTACATAAATAGAGGGTCTTTTCCTTAAATAAATTGCCAAGATAATCGCTATAACTACTGGGTATAGATATTGCAAGATGGTTGCTGTTGCAGCATTTGAATATTTAATAGTTAAAAAATAAAAGAGCTGTGATGCCATCATTCCAACAACAGAAAAAACAATAAGCAACATTAACTCTTGAGGGTTTTTCAATGGCTTAAAAATTGCGCTTTTATGTTTGCGATAACACAAAGACAATAATAATATCCCTGGAAGCCATAAGCGAATACCAATAATCCATGCTGCATCAATATGTTTGTATTGTAAAACATATTGTCCCACGACACCACCCAACCCCCAAATACATCCTGCGGTAATAATATAAATCATTCCAGCACGTTCACTGGTTAGGTTAATGGTTTTGATAGAGGCAAGATTTTGTTTGATACTAGAAAGGGGCATTGAGATGAAACTTAAAATTTTATTTAAAGAATGATTTATTTTCTATATTCATTTTAGCGTAAAAAATAAAATTTTTTATTGGTGATTAATGTTTTTCCTTGAGCTTGGGATGAATAGTGGTTATATAAACACACTACGTTTACGGGTTGGGCTGAAATATAGGGCATGCCCTTCTGGTGACGTCTCCCATGATGGGATGTGAAACTTTGTATTCAAAGGAGATTGAAATGCCCAAGATGAAGACCAAATCATCGGTCAAAAAACGTTTTAAAATTACTGCTACAGGTAAAGTCCTTGCTGGTCCTGGTAATAAACGCCACGGTTTGATTAACCGTTCACAAAAAGCAAAACGCACCAATCGTGGTTCTCAAGTATTAGAACCTCAAGATGGTCGTACGGTTAAACAATGGGCTCCATACGGCCTATCACGTTAAGGAATTTTTGAACTATGGCAAGAGTAAAACGCGGCGTTACCTCACACGCACGTCATAAAAAAGTATTAGCACAATCCAAAGGTTTTCGCGGTCGTTCATCTACGAACTATCGTATTGCGTTGGAACGTTTAGAAAAATCTTTACAATATGCATATCGTGATCGTCGCGTTAAAAAACGTGATTTTCGTGCATTATGGATTCAACGTATCAATGCGGCTGTTCGTGAGCATGGCTTGACTTATAGCCGTTTTATCAACGGGTTGAACAAAGCTGGTATCGAATTAGATCGTAAAGTTTTGGCTGCAATCGCATATGATGATGCAGCAACATTTGCAGAAATTGTTAAAAAGGCACAAGCGGCTCTCGCTTAAGTCTTCATAATGAGATTTGTCTGTTCATGATAATGAATAGGAAAGAGGGCAGTCTGTAAAGGCGGCCCTTTTTTGTTTATTGAGGGTTTAAATGGATCAAGATCTAGAAAGTATCAAACAAGATACATTATCAGCATTAGATCAAGCACAAGATCTACGTGCATGGGATGCAGTTCGTGTTGCAACGCTTGGAAAATCAGCACCATTAACGCAAAAATTAAAAGAATTAGGAAAATGCCCACCTGAACTTCGTAAGGAGCGTGGAGGGATTTTAAATCGTTTACGTGATGAGCTGACCCAAGCAATTGAAACACGTAAAGTCATTTTAGAAGAAATTGCTTTAAATGAAAAATTAAATGCCGAAGCTATTGATGTGACGATGCCTGTGTCAGTGACGTCGGGTATTTTGCATCCTTTGCGTAAAACAGTCGAAGAAATTATCGCGATTTTTGGTGCAATGGGCTTTAAAGTTGCAGAAGGTCCCAGTGTTGATACAGATTGGTTTAATTTTTCTGCATTAAATATCGACAAAAACCATCCTGCACGTGCAGATCATGATACATTTTATCTTCCAACAAAGACATTAGATGGACAGCAAAATTTATTAAGAACGCAAACATCGACTGTTCAAATTCGTACTTTATTAGAACAAGAACCGCCTATCCGTATTATTGCTCCGGGTCGTACTTATCGTGCGGATCATGATGCAACACACTCTCCGATGTTTCATCAATGTGAGGGAATGGTTGTTGAAAAAAATATCACCTTGGGTCATTTAAAAGGATGCTTGATTGATTTCTTACGTGCATTCTTTGATATTCCACATTTACCCGTTCGCTTTCGTTCTTCTTATTTTCCATTTACAGAACCTTCTATGGAAATTGATATTGGCTGGAACCGCAAAACAGGGGAGTTAGGTGGCAGCTCTGATTGGTTAGAAATTTTAGGATCAGGAATGATGCATTCCCGAGTGTTAGCGAATTGTGGTATTAATCCCAGAGAGTGGCAAGCGTTTGCGTTTGGAATGGGGATTGAACGATTAACCATGTTGAAATATGGTATTTCTGATTTACGCTCTTTTTTTGAGGGTGATGTGCGTTGGTTACGTCATTATGGTTTTTCCGCCTTTCGTTCAGTTGCATTACATGAAGGGATATAAGCAATGAAATTTACTTTATCCTGGTTACGCGATCATTTAGAAACCACAAAATCTCTTGATGAGATTTGTGTCGCGCTAAATTCTATTGGTTTAGAAGTTGAATCTGTTGAAGATCCAGCCAAGACACTTGGTGCTTTTAGAATTGCTCGTATTCTAACAGCCTCTCAGCATCCAAATGCAGATCGCTTGCAAGTATGCCAAGTGAACGCAGGTGAAGGGTTTGAAAATGTTCAAGTAGTTTGTGGTGCACCTAATGCCAGAGCAGGGCTTGTAACTATTTTCGCCCCTGTTGGTACCTATGTTCCTGGCAGCGATATTACGCTAAAAACAGGTAAGATTCGTGGTGAACAAAGTAATGGAATGTTGTGTTCTTCTGAGGAATTAGGGATCGGAGAAAAGCAAGATGGCATTATGGAGTTACCAGAGGATGCCCCTGTTGGGACTGCGTATGTTGATTTTGCGCAGTTAAATGATCCTGTGATTGAAATTGCCATTACGCCTAATCGTGGAGATGCCTTATCCATTCGTAATATTGCCAGAGATTTAGCCGCAGCAGGAATGGGCATTCTTAAACCTTGGAATCCCAAAGTTGTAGAAGGAACATTTCCATCAGAAATTACGTGGGATAATCAATTCAAAGAAGCATGCCCATGGATTTTAGGTCGAACCATTACCAATGTTAAAAATGGTCCAAGTCCTGAATGGCTACAAGTACGCCTCAGAGCCATTGGGGTTCGTCCGATTTCTTTATTGGTTGATATTACCAATTTCTTTACTTTTGATTTGGGTCGACCTTTGCATGTGTTTGACGTTGATAAAATCACAGGAAACACTTTGACGATTTGTCCCGGTCAAGGCGAAAAATTGGTTGCCTTAGATGGAAAAGAATATCAGGTTATTGATAAAGATTGTGTGATTGTCGATCAATTAGGTGTGCAATCTTTGGCTGGATTAATGGGGGGTGAACATACAGGCGTTACCGAGGAAACCACAACCGTTTTCGTTGAATGTGCATTATTTAATCCTGTTACAATCGCGTTAAGTGGACGTCATCATTTTATTACAACGGATGCACGTCAACGTTTTGAACGGGGTATTGATCAAACATTGCTCCCTGATGCGATGGAAGCCGCAACCCAGATGATCCTTGATCTTTGTGGTGGTCAGCCTAGTGAAGTTGTCGTTGCAGGTAAAGAACAAAAATGGCAACGTGAGGCAACATTACGTTATAATAGTCTTGAAAATTTCGGTGGTTTAGCCGTTGCACCCGAGCGTATTGTTGAGATTTTAACCTCTTTAGGCTTTGAAGTTAAAGAACAAACGCAACAAGCGGTCACTGTGTCAGTACCATCATGGCGTAATGATATTGTGATGCCGATGAATATGGCACAACATTCCAGTATTGCTGCGGATAAAGCGGCTCAATTAACTATTATTGCCCAAGCAATGGAAGGTGAAATTGATCTGATTGAAGAGGTTTTGCGTATTGTGGGATTGGATAATGTTCCAGCTGTGTCTTTACCTGTAACACAGGCTGTTCCGCAAGCAGCTTTGACCCGTGATCAACAAAACTCTATCCTTTGTGCCCGTTTATTTGCAGCACGTGGCTTGGTTGAAACGGTGGGTTTTTCTTTTGTAGATCATGAAATTGCAGCAAGATTAGGGGATGTTACCGAAGATTTGCGTTTGTTAAACCCAATTTCAAGTGATATGGATCAAATGCGCCCAACACCGTTAGCTTCTTTATTACCTACATTAAAGCGCAATATTGTCAAAGGTTGGGGCAATATTGGCTTTTTTGAAGTCGGTCCAGCTTTTGCCCAAGATGGCGAAAAAACGGTTGCTGCTGGGGTGCGCTATGGTTATATGCCACGAAATATTCAGGGTAAGGCCGAAGAAGTAACATTATGGGACGTTAAGGCAGATGTTTATTTTGCACTGGATGGTCTTGGTGTTGCTGTTGATTCATTGCAAGTGACCAAAGAAACACCAAATTATTATCATCCTGGTCGTTCTGGTCGTTTAAGTTTGGGACCTAAAAATATTTTGGCTTATTTTGGTGAGTTACATCCTTCGTTTGTCAAAGAGTTCGGTTTCGATCAAGCGCCAATGATTTTTGAAATTATGATTGATAATTTAATCACTAGAAAAGCACAAAAGAAAAAAGCGCCTTTCTTATCTTCATTTCAACCGTTGAAACGTGATTTTGCTTTTGTGGTGAAATCAGATGTTGAAGTGGGTAAAATCTTGAGCGCAGCAAAACAGGCCGACCGTCAATTATTGACGAATGTCGAATTATTCGATGTTTATGTTGGTGAAAAAGTTGCTGAAGGTCATAAATCTGTTGCGATACAGGTGACATTACAACCTCAAGATCGAAGTCTTAAAGATGAAGAGATTGAAGTCATTTCACAAAAAATTATCAAAGAAGTAGGTCGATTAACAGGCGGAACTTTGCGATAAAAAGATAAAGAAAAAGCCCATGTTATTTTCTTGGGCTTTTTTATTTTAATGATTTTACAAATAAATACGAGCCTTACTAATTATGTCGAATATCCAACAAATTTCTAATGGGAAATCAAAAACACTTATTGCGACAGCCTCGGGGTTGTTAACCATTTTATTATGGTCGAGCTTGGCGGTGATGACGACATCATTACCCAATATCCCGCGTTTTCAGCTTTTATGGTTCGGTTTTGGTGAAGCCTTTATTATTGGTAGTATCATTTTGGCTTGCACAGGACGGCTGCGTGAAATGGCACAACCTTTTGCACCGTGGTTTACCGCATTCTGTGGGATTTTCTTTTTTCATTTGTTTTATTTCGTTGGATTAAACTTTGCACCACCAGCCAAAGTGACTTTGTTATCCTATTTATGGCCAACAATGTTGGTGGTGTGCATTGCTTTCCTAAGCGCCAAACAATTTCATATTGCTTATATACTCGGTGCGGTTATGGGGTTGGTTGGCACGATATTTTTATTGCCTCCCGATCATGGAGCATTACTGACTTCTGGGAATTTAATTGGTTATTTCTTGGGTATTTTATGTGCGATTGTTTGGACGATTTACTCACTTGTTAATCGCAGATATGCTTCCGTTCCGACAGGAATGATGATTGGTGTTTGTGGAGGGATTTCCTTGGTTGCTATGGGGATTCATTTTATGTTCGAACCAACAGTTTTTCCCAAGAATTTTAAAGAAATCTTAACCATTTTTTATTTAGGGTGTGGTCCAATGGGAATTGCTTTTTTAGCGTGGGATTATGCTACAAAGAGTGCCAATCTTTCTTTGATGGGGTCATTGTCTTATTTGGCACCATTACTTTCAACATTATGGTTGGTATTGGCTGGAAAAGCCCCTGCAACAATGGGTTTGTTTGTCGCGGTTTTATTGATAGTTGGTGGTGCAATTGTGGCAACATATCCATTACAAAAGAAAAAAAACAGTGAATGCTGAGGAAATACTTTACTCACTTTCTATATAATCAATAGGATATGGGAAAAAGAGGCATTAAGGGAAAACTTATGTACTCTGATTTGCATGGGTTTTTATAATATTATATTTAAATTGGTGTCATTATAATGCTTGCTTGTCAACAAAATTTTATTAAACAAAACAAACTATTACTTGCGACGGCTTCTGGTTTGTTGACTATTTTATTATGGTCCAGCTCATCTGTAACGATTACTTCTTTACCCAATATTCCGCGTTTTCAGTTATTGTGGTTTGGATTTGGTGAAGCCTTTATTGTGGGCAGTATTATTTTGGCGTTAACCGGTCGTTTGCGTGAGATGATGCAACCTTTTGCACCCTGGTTCACTGCATTTTGTGGATTGTTTTTCTTTTATATATTTGACTATGTTGGTCTTAGTTTAGCACCACCAGCCAAAGTAACAATCTTATCTTATTTATGGCCTATTATGTTGGTGATTTCTATTGCATTGATGAGTAACAAGCAATTTCATATTGCTTATTTGATTGGTGCGGTGATGGGACTGATTGGTACTATTTGCCTGATGCCTGCAGATCCTGGTTCAGTGCTGACTTTCAAGGTCATCTTAGGCTATTTATTTGGATTTCTGAGTGGGGTGGTTTGGGCAATATATTCGTTGGTTAATCGTAGATATGCCTCTGTTCCAACGAGCATGATGATTGGGGTTTGTGGTGGAATAGCGTTGGTTTCGATGGTTATTCATTTTGTTAGTGAACCCACAGTGGTGCCGACTTCTGCCAAAGATATCATGATTATTCTTTATCTTGGATGTGGTCCAATAGGTTTGGCATTTTTGGCATGGGATTATGCAACAAAGAATGCGAATTTATCATTAATTGGATCTTTTTCTTATTTAGCGCCATTGCTTTCTACGATTTGGTTAATATTAGCTGGACGGGCTACGGCAACCTATGCATTGTTCATTGCGGTTCTTTTAATTATGGGCGGATCGATTATTGCGGCTTATCCGTTGAAAAAAACAAAAGGGTCATAGTATTTTTTGTAAAAAAAGTATAGAACTATATCCTAATACAATTTTCTTTTTTTAAAATCATTTTGCCTTGTTGGTGCCTATATGACAGATACGCCTTTGGAATTTATTCGTAATTTTTCGATTATTGCTCATATCGATCATGGAAAGTCAACCCTTGCTGATCGTTTAATTCAGGCTTGTGGCGCATTGACGCAACGCGAAATGCAAGCTCAAGTTTTGGATAGTATGGATATTGAGCGTGAACGCGGAATCACCATCAAAGCACAAACAGTTCGTTTGCATTATAAAGCCAAAGACGGACAAACATATGTCTTGAATTTAATGGATACGCCAGGTCACGTGGATTTTGCTTATGAAGTCAGTCGCTCTTTGGCAGCTTGTGAAGGGTCTTTGTTGGTTGTTGATGCGTCCCAAGGGGTAGAGGCACAAACATTGGCAAATGTGTATCAAGCAATTGATGCACGTCATGAGATTGTCCCTGTATTGAACAAGGTTGATTTGCCTGCTGCGGATGTCGAAGGAACTAAAACTCAGATCGAAGAAATTATCGGTATTCCAGCTGATGATGCGATTGGCGTATCTGCAAAAACAGGATTGAATATTGAAGCCGTTCTTGATGCTTTGGTTACCCGTTTGCCAGCACCAAAAGGCGATGTAAATGCTCCACTACAGGCTTTGTTGGTTGATAGCTGGTATGATACTTATTTGGGTGTGATTATCTTGGTACGTGTCAAAGAGGGGCGTATTAAAAGGGGAATGCGTATTCGCATGATGTTCAATGGCAGCACGTATAATGTTGAGCAAGTGGGTGTATTCACCCCTCATATGCGTGAAGTTGAAAGCCTTGGTGCAGGGGAAATGGGATATATCAATGCAGCGATTAAAACGGTTGCAGACTGTCATGTTGGGGATACGATTACGGATGATAAAAAACCAGCCTCTAAAGCATTAGAAGGGTTTAAGCCATCTGTGCCTGTGGTTTGGTGTGGTTTATATCCGATGGATGCAGATGATTTTGAAAAACTTCGTGAAAGTTTGGGTAAGTTACAATTAAACGACGCATCTTTTCATTATGAACCAGAGACATCAGCAGCGTTAGGATTTGGGTTTAGATGTGGGTTCCTAGGGTTATTGCATCTTGAAATCATTCAAGAACGGTTAAGTCGTGAATTTGATTTGAACCTGATCGCAACGGCTCCTTCTGTAGTGTATCATTTGTTTAAAAATGATGGATCAGTTGAAGATTTGCATAATCCAGCCGATATGCCAGACCCAACATCGATTGATCATATCGAGGAACCTTGGATCAAAGCATCGATTATGGTTCCTGATGAATATTTGGGTGCTGTATTAGGATTATGTACGGAACGTCGTGGTCAGCAAATTGATCTGACATATGTTGGTACACGTGCGATGGCAATTTATCGTTTGCCTTTAAACGAGGTTGTTTTCGACTTCTATGATCGTTTAAAATCTGCGACCCGTGGGTATGCAAGTTTTGAATATCAAATGGATGGATATGAAGAAAGCGATTTGGTTCGTATCAGTATTCTGGTGAACCAAGAACCAGTGGATGCCTTGGCTTTTGTGGCGCATCGTTCTGTGGCAGAAAGCAGAGGGCGTGCAATTTGTGCAAAGCTAAAAGATCTTATTCCTCGTCAGCTCTTTAAAATCGCTGTTCAAGCAGCAATTGGTGGTCGTGTGATTGCGCGTGAAACCATTGGGGCGTTATCTAAGGACGTAACGGCAAAATGTTACGGTGGCGATATTTCTCGTAAACGTAAATTGCTGGACAAACAAAAAGAGGGTAAAAAACGGATGCGTCAATTTGGGAAAGTTGAAATCCCACAATCTGCGTTCCTGGCTGCATTGAAAATTGATCGCTAGTTATTGATGAATGATCCACGAGGCGATGATTGTGCCTTATGGATCTTTTATATCATAGTCATAAGGAAAGGAGATGAAGCGTTTATATGACTTCTTCACGGGGTTATTTTCTTATAACGCTTCTACTCGAGGTCATATTTATCCGTGTAAAAAGATCAGAGGAAATATTTGTACCACCTTGGATTAATTTTTCTGACATCAGTCTTTTGATTTTTTCTATCGAGAAGCTGGTGAGTTTTGGATGTATTCTGTGTGGAATCATTTTTGGGAAACAATGCGTAGATAAGAGCAAACCGCTTATTTAGACAAGTGAAAAGCTTCAGAAGTTTGGTGAGATTGGTATTCCGAAGAGTGGCAATCATTTTTATATGATGATGCGTATAATTGATTGATTCAATATCAATATGATGTATAGATATTCTATTTTAAAAATTGCTGCAATGTTAGAAAAATGAATGGAAACTATTGTTTTTAGTCTGGTAACAGGAATAATCCTTGGTGCTAGTTTTATATTTTTTAAATTAAAACAAAGATATCAACAAAAGATACATCAACTTTCAGAGAGAATCCTATATTTAGAAAATAAAGAAAAAAAACGGTTAAAAAATGCTGAGATTTATAAAAACAAACTTAAATCTCAAGAGATACAGTCGATAGAACCAGAGCTTACCAATCATCAACAACAAATAGAATATATCAAACAATGTGAATTATCATGCAAAAAGCCAATGAATTGGGAAGCTGTTAAATATTTTTATTATTTAAATGAGTGGATTCAAAGAAATCAATTAAACTGGTATGTGTCTTTTGAAGTGTCGATGGGTGCATTTATTCGCACCACAGGTAAAGAAGATGCCGAATTAAAGAAATCGGCATTCAGTTCTTATAATAGTAAAAGGGTGGATTTCTTATTGATTGACAATCAAGGACATCCCAGAGGGGTTATTGAATATCATGGCTCTGGGCATTATTTGTCCGATGATGCGAATGACAGAATGCAGGTCAAAAAGTTGGTATTGAAAAAGGTTAATGTTCCATTGATTGAAGTTCCAGAACAGTTGGATAAGCAGGCGTTTTTTAAGAGGTTGCAGGGCGTGTTGTAGTTGTTTCATAAGTATAATGATTGGTTTTTAAGTAGTTTTAGTAACTCTTGTAAGTTTTGATTTATTTGATCGAATAATTCTTTATTTTCTCTAATATAATTGAAAAAAGCTTCTTTTCCCTCAGGGGAAAAATAATAGCCATATTTAATCGATTCATTTAAATTGAGTATTAAAAGATCATAGGCACGAAGAAGTGTGTTGGTATTCTCAATCAAACTTTTAGCTTTTATATCAACTAATTTAAATATATCTTCAAATCTTTTTGTAAAATTGATACATATATCTCGAAGTGGCTGATTGTCATGAACTGTTTGAAGCTTTTCGGATAATTTTTCAAAGTTGTAAAATTCAATAGTGTTTTTATCAAGAGTATAACAGTAAAGCTCAATTGATGTAGATATAGAGAATAGTTGCTCGAAAACCCATATAATAGTATCAGATTTTTCTTTTGAAAACTCGCTTAATAATTCGGCTCTTTTTTGTTTTCTAAAATCTTGTGTAATAAGAACTGCAACGAGAGCAGCAAAAATAGTAGTAAGGCTAGAGAGTAAAGAAAAATAGCTATTTAAAGTTTCTAGAGAGAAATATCTACTTATAATAACAAAAGCAATTGTTCCAATACCGAAGATACTGAAAAAGGTAATTAGAATTCGTTTCATTAATTTAGAAGGGTGTAAGAAGCTCTTGGGTATAAAAAAAGATATAATTTTTTTCTTATATCCTATAAGAGTAGAAAGTAATTTTTGAATAAATTTTTTACCCTTTGCTATTATTGCCATTGATTACCCCTTAATCATCTCCAAAATCTCCTTTGCAGCAACATGAGAAGGTAGCTCATCATCTGGTCCAGATAGTTGGTGCATAATCTGGGTAAATGCATCTTGTTGAGCTTTGGCTTTTTCTGGATCGGTTAACAACGCCATTAACATGGCAGACAGCTTTTCTGGGTCGCAATCTTCTTGTAATAATTCTGGCACAATTTGTTTATTGGCAAGTAAATTTAACATACAAACATACGGTACTTTAATCATGCGTCGTGCAATTATTGCCGTTACAGGATTAACACGATAGGTTACTGCCATTGGCACTTTTGCCAACGCAAGCTCTAATGTCGAAGTGCCTGATTTAGTGAGTGCAGCACTGGCTGCCGCATAAGCATTATATTTATCTTGAGGATCATGAATAATAATGGGTTTGACTGGCCAATCATTCACCATATGCAGGACATGTTCTTTGGCTAGGGGTGAGGTTGGAATGACTGCGGTTACTTCAGGAAGTTGCCGTTTCAATAGGGTTAATGTTTGTTTGAATACAGGCATTAATTTTGGTAATTCAGAACGACGGCTGCCAGGCATAAATAAAACAACAGGGGTATTATCGTTGATTTGATGGTCTTGTCGGAATTGCTCTGCATTTCCGTGATGAACTTCGGTTTCTAAAATAGGATGTCCAACAAATGTGCTTTGTAATCCATGTTTAGAAAAGAATTCTTTTTCAAAAGGCAGCAAGCATAAAAGCTTTTCCCATAATCCAGGAAATTTCTTGACACGACTTTCGTGCCAAGCCCAAACTTGAGGTGCAACATAATGCACTCTAGGAATATGTAAATTCGCAATGCGTTTCAACAATCGTAAAGAAAAACCAGGGCTATCAATGGTGACAACTACGTCAGGGCGAACGCTTTTAATATGCTCCACCGCTTGAGTTAAACGATTGGATAACATGCGGATTTTTGGCAGAACTTCGATCAATCCCATTACAGCAAGATCTTGCATTGGGAACAAGATTTCTAGTCCTTGTTCTTGCATTTTTGGCCCACCAACACCACAAAATTTAAGGTTGGGATTGAAATGACGTAATGCTTTAATTAACTTTGCGCCCAATTCATCCCCACTGGTTTCACCGGCCAATAACCAAATTGTGTGTGTTGTGGTGCTCATGATCTTGCCCTGTTAATGATTATTGATGATAAAGTTGGTTTGGATCTATCAGTGGTTTGCTGACTTCGATTATTTCTCCTTCACGATAAGCGTAAAAGAAACAATTTCTTCTCCCTGTATGGCAAGCAACACCTTTTTGATCGACTAATAGTAAAAGTGTATCTCCGTCACAATCAAGGCGCATTTCGATCAACTGTTGCATTTGCCCCGAAGTTTCACCTTTGCGCCATAATTTTTGACGACTGCGAGAATAATAGCAAACATGATTTGTTTGAAGCGTTTCACGGATAGAGTCTTTGTTCATCCATGCCAGCATCAGCACTTCACCCGTATCATGTTGTTGAGCAATGGCGGCGATTAATCCATCCGCGTTAAATTTCATCATAGATAAAAAAGAATTAATGGATGAATCTGTCATTCTGTATAGACCTTTACAGCAAGATAAAATAATATTCTTTGTAGATTATTCTTTTGCCCAGTATAAGTATGATATGCAATCATCTACAATAAAAAATATTTTGTTTATTACTTCGACCCGATTGGGGGATGCTGTCATCTCTACAGGGATATTGAATCATTTAATACAAACTTATCCAAATGCAGAATTCACCATTGCTTGCGGTTCAGTTGCTGCAGGAATCTTTGATCGGATGCCACGGCGTAAAACAACGTTGATCATGGAAAAACAAAATTATGATTTACATTGGTTGATATTATGGAAACAATGTATTTTACATCCATGGGACTTGATTGTTGATCTGAGAGGTTCTGCAATTAGCTATGTTTTACGAGCGAAAAAACGTGTTGTTCTTCGTGGTGGTAGGATTAAAGAAAGACGCATAGAGTATCTAGCAAAAGCTTTTCAATTACAACCTACACCATTCCCTGTGGCATGGGTTTGGGAAGAAGATCAACAGATAGCCAAGCAATATCTACCAGATGATTTCTATATTGCTTTGGCACCAACAGCTAATTGGGTGGGTAAGGTTTGGGATATTAATCGTTTTATTGCTTTGGCTCAGAAAATACAGACATTGTTTCCACAATGTAAATTTGCTGTTTTTTATGGGGCTGGTCAGCAAGAATATGCAATGGCAAAACCATTGTTAGAGGCGGATTTACCGATTATCAATGTTGGTGGGGATTTTAAACTGTGTCAAGTCGCAGCAATGTTTCAGCGTTGTAAAGGATTTGTTGGGAATGATTCTGGATTGATGCATTTGGCTGCTGCTTGTCAAATTCCTGTATTAGGATTATTTGGTCCCAGTCAAGTCACTGAATATGCTCCAGCAGGTTTATATGCTCAAGCAGTCGTTGCAAATGGTGACGAGGGTAAAGCATCAATGGATAATTTATCGGTTGATAAAGTTCTTGAAGCATTCAAAAGATTATATCAAAAGAATGAAAAATAGCTAAAAGGTGGGTGCAATCAACATGGGTAGGAAAGAATAAATGAATGATTTACGTATTGCTCATGTGATGGCGGGTGCGGCTAACGGCGGGGCTGAATTATTTTATGAACGTCTTTGTGTAGCGCAACATGAGCAGGGTTTGAATATACTACCCATTATTCGTAAAAATCCAGATCGTACAAAATTATTACAACATGGTGGATTAATCCCTCGTGAACTATCTTTTGGGGGGAAAACAGATCTTTTGACAGGGCGTAAGTTAAAACAGTTATTAAGCGATTTTTCTCCTAGAGTATCTGTTGCATGGATGAATAGAGCAGCTTCTTTCATGCCTGTTGGTAATTGGGTGTCGGTTGGGCGTTTAGGTGGTTTTTACGATCTAAAATATTATAAAAATTGCGATCATTTGGTTGGAAACACCAAGGGTATTGTGAAATGGCTGATTGAACAAGGTTGGCCCCAAGAACGCACGCATTATGTGCCTAATTTTGCTAGAGATTTCCCTAATGTTATTCCTAAACGCCCTGATTTTATCCCTCAACAAGCTCCATTTCTATTGGCTTTGGGTCGGTTACATACCAACAAAGGCTTTGATATCTTAATTAAAGCGATGCCTTTCTTAAAAGATGCCCATCTTTTAATTGCAGGCGAAGGTGAGGAACGTGCGACTCTTCAACAATTAGCTGAGTCATTGAACGTGTCAGATCGTGTGCATTTGCCAGGATGGGTCACGGATATTTCTCAACTTTTGGCGGCTTGTGATGTGTTCGTTTGTTCTTCTCGTCATGAACCTTTGGGAAATATTGTGTTAGAGGCATTTGCAGCAACCAAACCTGTGGCTTCAATAGCGTCTCAAGGACCTGTGGAACTGATTACCGATGGTGAAAATGGCTTATTATCGCCATTAGAAGATGAAACATTGTTAGCGCAGTCTATACAAAAATTATTAGATTCTCCTGAATTTTCTAATAAAATTGCACGAGCAGGGCGGCAGAAATTTGAACAGGAATTCAGTAAAGAAACTGTATTAAATCAATGGTTTGAATTTTTAAGTAAAGTTGAGAAAGTTTAATGTGTGGTTTGGCAGGTATTGCTCTTAAAGCTGGGTATTCAATAACCGATCAACAAAAGGAATTATTAAGGGCTGCTCTTGCTCACCGTGGGCCAGATGGTTCTGGTGAATGGATAGGGCAGCATGCTGTATTCATTCATACACGCCTTTCAATTATTGATCTTGACGGAGGAAAGCAACCGTTAAGCTATCAAGACAAACAATATCTTGTTGCCAATGGTGAAATTTATAATGATCTAGAGTTACGTCAATCTTTTTCAAACTATCCTTTTCAAACTGGCAGTGATTGTGAATCTATATTGCCTTTATGGCAGGAATTTCAGGAGAAATTTCCAGAAAAATTGCGAGGGATGTATGGGGTGGCGTTGGTTGATGTGGATGAACATACAGTGATCCTAAGTCGTGATCCATTTGGAATTAAACCTTTATATTATGCTTGTGTAGAGCAAGGGATTGTGTTTGCTTCCGAAGCTCAAGCATTGATTCAAGCAGAGTTTGTTCAACCTCGTTTGCGTCAAGAAGGGATTAACTCTTTACTGCAACTTCAGTTTATTCCAGGAAAAGAAACGATTTTTCAAAATATTCATCGGCTATTGCCTGGTGAGACATTAATTATCAAAGATGGAAGTATTGTTGAAAAGAAGCGGATTGAAGTTTTCAAAGAACGAACCCAGACGTTATTTAATTCAGAAATTGCTTTGTCAAAACTTGATCGTATCTTAGAAGAAACTGTGCGTATTCACGAACGTTCTGATGTTCCTTTTGGATTGTTTTTATCAAGTGGGATTGATAGTTCTATTATCCTAAAAATGATGCAAATTTTGGGGCAAGAAAAACGTGTGAGAGCTTGGACTGCACGTTTTGAAACTGATGATCGTCATGATTATGTGGCTGATGAAACGGATCAAGCATCTTATTTAGCGAAACAGGTGGGTGCAGAACATCATATTTTCTCTATTACTCAACAACAAGTTTGGGAGCATTTGCCCCAAATTGTGGCTTGTATGGATGATCCCGTTGCAGATTATGCGATCATTCCAACTTGGTTCTTGGCGAGAGAAGCCAGTCAATCGGTGAAAGTGATTTTATCAGGTGAGGGTGGCGATGAATTATTTGCAGGATATGGACGTTATCGTAAAGCCAGCCAACCTTGGTGGCGCGGTGGGAAGAAAATATATCGCAAAGGTGTATTTCATCAAACGGATTATTTGCAGTCTTCACTATCTTCTTGGCGAGATGAAATAACAGCTTATGAAAACACGTATGATTTTTCGTCGATGACGCGTTTAACCAAAGCGCAGAAAATTGATATTGAAACTTGGTTACCGAATGATTTGCTGATTAAACTGGATCGATGTTTAATGACACATGGGATCGAAGGGCGCGTACCTTTTTTAGATAAAAAAGTAGCAGAGTTTGCATTCAGTCTTTCTGATTCTTTAAAAGTGCAAAATTGGCAAGGAAAATGGATTTTAAGAAAATGGCTAGAAAAATATTTTCCAGAATCCAAACCTTTTGCGCCTAAATTAGGGTTCAGCGTTCCGATCGGGTTATGGATTGAACAACAAGCACCAACTTTGGCACCTTTGGTATCTCAACAAGATGGAATAAAAGGCGTTGCTTTTTCTGATAAAATACTACCATTATTTGAAAAAGCCTCTGGTCGAAAAGAGCGCTATATGGCATGGAATTTATTATTTTATGCTTTATGGCATCAAATACATATAGTGGGACAATCTCCAACGGGTTCTGTAACCGATATTTTGGCAGTTTAGAAAAGAAGAAATAAGAAAATGCATTACGATTTAATATTAAAAAATGGAATTTGTATTTTTCCTTGGGGAGAGGAAAAAACGAATATTGGTATTAAAAACAGCCGTATTGTATCTTTAACTGTTGGAAATCATGACGCGTCAGAACAAATCTTTGATGCTCAAGGATTACATGTGTTACCAGGTTTAATGGATTGTCATGTGCATTTTCGCGAGCCAGGTAATGCATTGGTTGAAACGATTGAGACAGGAACCAAAGCAGCTGCTTTGGGGGGATTAACAACTGTTTTTGATATGCCAAATACCAACCCTGCAACGGCAGACTTAGAAACGGTGCAATGGAAACAAAAACGAGCATCAGAAACCAGTTGGATTAATTTTGGTTTTTATATTGGTGCAACCAGAGAAAATACCAAAGATTTAGCCAGTTTAGAATCTCAACAAGGCGTGTGTGGGATTAAAGTTTATGCAGGATCTTCCACAGGGTCACTAATGGTAGAGGATGATGCCAGTCTTGAGCAAGTGATGTTAAATGGGCATCGTCGCGTTTGTTATCATGCCGAAGATGAATATCGTTTACAAGATCGTAAAAAGCTTTTTTGTGAGGGAATGCCTTATGAAAATCACAGCAAATGGCGTGATGAAGAATGTGCATTTTTAGGGACACGTCGTATCATTGCTTTGGCACGTAAAACAAATCGTCCAGCCCATATTTTACATACAACCACTCAAGAGGAACTAGAATGGTTGGTGGATTATAAAGATATTGCTACGGTTGAGGTCTTGGTCAATCATTTGACGCAGATCGGTCCAGAATGTTATGAACGTTTAGGAGGGTTCGCAGTGATGAATCCACCTATTCGTGACCGACGTCATTATGATGCTTGTTGGGTCGCGATCAGAAATGGGATAGTTGACGTGGTTTCCTCCGATCACGCTCCTCATGATCCAACATTAAAAGCGAAACCTTGGTTATGTTGTCCTTCTGGTATGCTTGGGGTGCAAACGATTGTGCCGTTAATGCTTAATCATGTAAATGAAGGACGTTTATCCTTAAGTCGTTTAGCAGACGTGATGGCAGCTAATCCAGCTCGTATTTATGGAATGCCAACCAAAGGACGTATTCAAGTGGGATATGATGCAGATTTTACTTTGGTAGATATGGGTAAAAAACGCCGTATTACCAACGATTGGATTGCATCGCCAGCAGGGTGGACACCTTACGATCAAGTGGAAGTTAAAGGTTGGCCGATGGTTACCATTGTCAAAGGGCGTATCGTCATGCAAAATGATGAAATGCAAGGAAAGCCAGAAGGTCAGTTGGTTAATTTTTTACCATAGAAAAAATGTTTGATTTAAGTTATTTATAAACGCAATAAATTTATTTGGGATGATAAAAAATGAAAATTTTACTACAAGCAGGGATCGTTGGATTAGGAATGATTGTTGGCAGTGCTGCTTTTGCACAAGATTGGGCAGCCAGTTGTGGTCATGAACCCAAAGCTCCTTCTATTAATGTATCGAATGTATCTAATTATAATAGCAGCGTAGAACATTATACTGCTTATGACAAAGCAGCACGTGCATATTATAGTTGTGTTGCCAAAGCTGCACATGCAAAACAAGCGGCAATTAGTCAAAAAGCTGCTGCGGATATGGAACCTTATAAAAAGGTTACGACAGACGTACGTAATCGTATCACGGCGAATTTAACCAAGATACAAACAGAATTAAAAGCAGGTGGAAAAAAATTAGGGGCAAAATCTAAAAAATAGGCTATGTAAAGGATAATGTTATTTGCTTATTGATGATATAATGGCATGCATTATTGATTAGAAAAGGAGAATATATAGGTGTCTGAAGACCTATTAAAAGAAATTGATGCAGATATACGCGCAGAAAAAATAAAAAATACTGCACGTCGTTATGTGGCTTTTGTTGTTGTATTGATTATTGTTGCTGTCGCTGCATTAGGAATATGGCAATATAAAAGCTGGCAATATCGTAAAGCTGTTGAACAAGCCTCCTTTTCTTATTTTAATATAACACAGCCTATTATTGCAATGATTCCAGGGCAGACTATTTCGGATGCCACAAAGAATACGGCAATATCACAATTAAAAACATTGTCTGGGAATTCCCCTCAGGCGGTGCATGCTTTGGCCCAGTTAGAACAAGCAGGTTTATTGGCAGATCAAGGCAAAGTCAAAGAAGCCTCTATTGTGTGGGAAACATTACGAGGTGATAAAACAGCACCATCTGATTTTCGTTCTTTAGCAGGCTTACTATGGATACAACATCATTTAGATACAGCCCCGCCATCAGATTTGCGTAATCGTATCAATGAATTATTGGGACAGCAAACCCCTTGGTACGGACTACTTAAAGAATCAGAGGCTTTGTTAAATTTACGTACAGGTAAACTCATAGAAGCACGTCAGATTTTTGGACAATTATCAACAGATATAAACGCGTCTCCAGCATTGCGTCAACGTGCAAACATGATGTTACAAATTATCGCTCATGATAAAACAGTAAATAAAAAGGGTAACCCATGATAAAATCTTTTTCGATGGTTAATAAAGATTTATCCCGCCGTTCGGTATTATTAGCCACTGGGGGCAGTATTGCATTAGCCGCATGTGGGCATAAAAGCGAAAAGAAAGTTTTGGTTGGACAAAGAATAGATGTGTTCAGCTCTGGTGCAGGGTTGATGGTAGATCAAGACGATCATACACCAATTACGATCCCAGCGCCAATTATTGATTCAAAATGGATGCAAGAAGGACGTGTCCCCAGCCATACTTCAATACATAGTGCCATTGGCGGTGTTCGTAAATTATGGGATTGCAGTATTGGTGCAGGGAATTCAGAGCCAAGCCCATTGGCGTTTGTTGCGCTGGGTTCAAAGGGCAGAGGTATTGTCAATACAACTCCAGTGGTTGATGGGGATCGTTTTTATACTGTGGATGCTGTTGGAAAAATCGCTGCGTTTGATTGGAAAACAAGAAAAGTATTGTGGCGTTTAAACCCTAATAAAAAAGGCTCTAAGTCAAGTAATTTAGGTGGAGGCATTGGATTAACGGATGATGCTTTATATATTGTCGATGGCGTTGCCGAAACATTAAGAGTTGATCGTAATAACGGCAAAGTTGTATGGCGTGTAGATGTAGGAACTCCTGGACGTTCAGCCCCAACCATTGTTGATGATCGTCTATTTTTCGGTACTATTGATGGCAGTTTGTTTTGCTTAGATACAAAGACTGGTAATCAATTATGGTCATATCAAATAGGCAGCGTGCAAACAAAATTATTTGGACAACCTGCACCTGCTTATTTTGATGGTATTATTGTGGCTGGTTTTGGTACGGGTGATTTGGTTGCTTTGCGTGCTGAAACAGGCGAACAAATTTGGACGGAAACCTTGGGGCGTGGTGGTCGAGATTCCGATACGGATTTCTCAGCCATTAGTGCTTTACCTGTGATTGTTGATGGCACTGTCTATGCCATTAGTGTAGGGTCAGTTTTGGTTGCTATTGATGTGCGTTCAGGGCGCAGGTTGTGGGAACGTGAAGTTTCAGGTCAAAATGCAATGGTTGTGATTAGTGATTGGCTGTTTGCCTTATCATTAGATCAACAATTAGCATGTTTAGATCGTATTACAGGGCGTGTACGTTGGGTAACCCAATTGCGTCGCTTTAAAAATGCAGAAAAATCAAAAGATCCAATTGCTTGGTATGGTCCTGTACTTGGGGGTGGGCAATTGATTTGTATTAGTGATTTTGCTGAAAATGGTTTGGTAACAGTTGACCCAGTAACGGGGAAAGTGACCAAAGTTGTTAAAACAGATATTACTCCAGCGTTTGCCCCTGTTATTGTTAATGAAAATTTGCTGGTTGTTGGACAAGACGGCAAATTGACTGCTTTTGGATAGGAATAAAATTCGTGGCATTATCCACTAAATCTTTGCCTGTTGTTGTGATTGCTGGGCGCCCTAATGTTGGGAAGTCTACCTTATTTAATCGTTTGGCAGGCAGACGATATGCAATTGTAAACGATCAACCAGGTGTTACACGTGATCGTAAATCTGTTGATATTATGCTGAGGGGCAGAAATGTTTCTTTGGTGGATACTGCTGGATGGGAAGAAGATGATCCTCAAACCGTTTTTGGACGGATGCGCCAATCTTCTGAAAGTGCAGTTGCTTCTGCTGATGTGGTTATTTTTTGTGTGGATGCGCGTTCGGGTATTCATCCTGTCGATCAGCATTTTGCTCAATGGCTTCGAAAACAGGGTAAAATTATTATTTTAACTGTTAATAAAGCAGAGGGGCATGCCGGGAATGTTGCTGCTTTGGAAATGTATAGTCTTGGGCTAGGAGAACCTTATCCTGTTTCAGCGGAACATGGTGATGGGGTTGGAGATCTTATTGAGGCAGTTCTTGATGCTTTACCCAAAGAGAACGATGAGGACGATGACGTTTTTGAAGACGATGAGAATGAAAACGTAGATCGTCCTTTAAAATTAGCGATTATCGGTCGACCAAATGCTGGAAAATCAACTTTGGTTAATCAATTGCTAGGTGAGCAACGGGTTATTACAGGTCCAGAAGCTGGATTAACCCGAGATTCGATTACGGTCATGTTAAGGGATGAAGAAGGCGAGGTTGAGCTGGTGGATACCGCTGGGCTGCGTCGTAAAGCAAGAATTGATGAGACATTAGAAAAAATGTCTGTATCAGCGTCTCTTGTTGCATTAAAAATGGCCGAAGTTGTGGTTTTGGTCATTGATGCTGAATTAGGCGTGCATGAGCAAGATTTGCAAATTGCACGTCTGGTAGAAAGAGAAGGGCGTTGTTGTATTCTTGCTTTGAACAAATGGGATCTATTAGAAAATAAAGACGAAGTGCGTCAACAAATCAAAGATCGTATCGAAATCTCTTTGACGCAAATGAGTGGTATTTTTACGGTTTCTTTCTCAGCATTGACGGGACGAGGTGTGCATAAATTGCTTCCTACAGTGCGTAGAGCTTATGCAATATGGAACAAACGTATTCCTACAGGGGCTTTGAATCGTTGGTTTGAAGAGGCGATCACACGACATAATCCTCCTATGGTTGAAGGGAGACGTTTAAAAATTCGCTATATTACGCAAATTAAAGCGCGTCCTCCGACCTTTGTGTTGTTTGGAACAAGAACTTCAAAAATACCGATGGATTATCAACGCTATTTGGTGAATGGATTACGTGCCACATTTGATATGCCTGGCACACCGATACGGTTGCAGTTTAGGGATAGTAAAAATCCTTATGCAGCAGGCTCTTCTAAGGATTGATTATATTCGATAAAGGCGCTGAGTATATTAAATATTCAGTGCTTTTTTTATAATAGCAATAATATGATCAAAAAAAAGCAAATATCATGATGTATATGATTTTATAGGAAATGATATTGAAGTTGCTAGGAAAAATATAGTGATTGTCATGGTGGTGATTATTTTTCATTTCGGACAGATACATTATTTTAAAATTAAAATATAATATTGATCTTTATGATCGAGACGCAGCTGAATTAGCATATTCAGAGTATAAAATTCTTTTTTATTGTTCTTATTCAGATAATTTGTTGGTGTATTAGCGCATACTATCTGCACATCAGCTATTTATTTTGTTAGAAAGAAAAATAAGTATTTAATTTAAATGAGATTGTGGCGTTGTAAATAAATACTAAGAGCAATTGAAATCAGAAGTAATATTCCCAATATAGTTTCTCCTATAAATTGCATGAAATGGATGCAAATAACACCCGTTAAGGCACCTAATTATAAAAGCAAGAATGACATAAAATTGCATGATATATTGTTTTATTTTTGCGGTATAGTTTGGATCATCTTTGTGTAGCGTAAAGTAATTATTGATTAAATTGGTGCTCATTCCCGTAATATAGCTGGAGTGAATACCGATTTTGTATAAATTGTTAATAGTTCCATTTTGAAGACCCAAGGTAAAACTGAAACTACCAAAAAATATAATATGGCTGATATCATTATAGAATCGTAAATTAACCACAAAAACACAAATGATAACGACCAGTTGTAATAATAATGCAATGGATGTTTTATAAACGAATCTAATTTTTTGATTGGTTCGAAACCATACGCCTAACATGGTACCGCTTGTAAATCCTATAATGACCATAATAGAATGAAACAGTGATAAATAGTTATGGTTGACGGCATACACCGTGCTGAGCACAAGGTTCCCTGTCAAATGACCTGTAAATATCCCAGAAATAAGATAAGAGCTGGCATCGGAAAATCCACCTATAAACGTAAATAGTAGCATATATAAGGAGATTAGATATTTATGGTGCATGACTTGAAATAGTTTCAGTTTTTTGGAACGCTAAAAAGGCAAGGTTTTTAAAGCTATCATGAAAATATACAGAATTCGTCATATTTTCGCCTAAAAGATTATCGAAACTCTTAACAAGAGCACGATACAAGTTTGGCTATAATTTCAAATTGTGTAAATATAAATAAGGATGAACATAATGTTTAATAAAAAAATGCTCACTTCTATGGTAGTTGCTAGTGGATTAAGTTTAGGAGCAATCGGTGCTGCGTTTGCACATCCCGAAGCATCACCGCCACCTCCTCCAGGCGAATTGCCTCCACCACCACCTTCGCACCGTCTAGGTGGAATGTTTGGTTCAGCTGTTGGTCCGATGGGAATGATTTTCCAAGGTGTGAAGCTGACTAAGGAACAAAGAGAAAAAATCCATACAATTTTTGATGCAGCCCGTAAAGAAGAAAAAACTAATCGTGAAGCCATGAAATCTATCCATGATCAAATGGCGGCAGCTCTATTGTCCCCTGGAAAAGTAACAGCTGAAACGTTACAACCTGTTTTGGACAAGCAAACAGCTCTTGAAAAAACAATAAAAGAAAGTCATGTCAAAACTATTCTTGCATTGCGTGATGTGTTGACACCAGAACAATTGGCAAAAGCCAAAGTTCGTTATACAAAAATCAAATCAATTAGAGAACAAATGAAAGAGTTGCGTGAAATGGATGCATCTGCTCCAGAGGATGGATCAGTAACTTCACCGCCTTCAGAACCTTAATTTGAAATAACATTATATCTTATTGATTTGATGTAAAACCTGTTACAAGAATTTGTAACAGGCTTTTTTTTATATATGGTATGAGTGATTGGATGATAAAAGCGTATTTTATAAAAGTAATGAGTTCATGAAAAATCATTTAATTTTTAAGATGAATATTATATTCTTTTTATGTTTTATAATGGGTGGGATGAACGCTCTTGCAACAGAGCCAAACGCTATTGATGAAATGCCTAAATCCTGTCAAAGGATTGCACCTGAAAAACTCATTTTCGACCTTCCCTTATATACACAAGAATTAACGCAATCTCAACAAATTCAAATCCGAGCCATAATAGATGATGCACGCATGCAGGCCTGTATATTACAAATGCAATATGATGGATTGTTACAACAGATAATAGCCTTACTTTTTGAAAATTCAGAGGATATTTCGGAACAATTAAAGCCATTTTACGATCAATTATCCTCTGTCGTGCAAAGTAGAACAGAAAATAAATTAAAAGCTGTTGCTTCTATTCGTAAATTATTATCAGAAAAAGAATGGCAAAATGGTATTATCGCTTATGCGCGTTTTATAACTTCAAAGAATGAATATATAAAACAGCAAATAGCACTACAACAATTTTCAGAGAAACTAATGATGGGGAATAATTCCCCAAACGCTCAAATAATTTTTGCTGTTCCTCAATTTTACTGTGTAATAAACAACTCAAAGATACAGATATTAGTACAAATCATATTGACATTATCGTCGACATATATTCAAGAACGAGATTTTGCAAATAGTGTGAGGCGATATAATATAGAAAGTTGTCATATTCTTCGTGATAAATATCAATATGTTGAGCAGTTTTTAAAAATGATGACGACAAGTGGTGTTGAAGTCGATGAACAACAACGTCAAACCATTCTTAAACAGTTGGCAATTAAAGAGTATTTGTTAGAGATTAATCAAATACAGACAATATCGTCTTTGTTTCAGATGTTAACTCAGGCACAAAAAAACCAATTAAGAGAGAAATATATGTTGTTAAAAAATATTCTTTGAATAGTTTGATATAAGAATTTTGCGTAACTGTTTATAATAAATCACCTCACGACTAAACATAAACACATTTATAAATATTCCTTCTTGACATTGGACAAATAACTAAGGTAATTTAGTCTAAAGATAAGAAACGTCGCCTCGCGAAGACTCGTGCAGTGACGCGTTATTTATTTCTTAAAACTGTAGGATGATTTAACGTGTTTGATCGTTTATCTGGAAAGCTTTCTGGCGTATTTGATGGGTTATCAAAACGCGGTTCTCTGTCTGTAGAAGATGTCAATGAGGCCATGCGCGAAATTCGCTTGGCGATGTTGGATGCTGACGTTGCTTTGCCAGTGGTCAAAGACTTTGTTAATAGAGTTCAAGAAAAGTCTGTCGGTCAAGAAGTCTTACATAATATTTCCCCAGGGCAAGCCATTGCAAAGATCGTCAATGACGCTTTGATCGAAGCACTTGGTGGAGCAGGGGCGGTTCCATTAAACCTGAATGCTGTGCCTCCTATTCCATACTTGATGGTAGGGTTACAGGGGTCTGGTAAAACCACGACTTCTGCAAAAATTGCGTATTATTTAAATCGTCGTGAACGTAAAAAAGTTTTATTAGCCAGTTTGGATACATACCGCCCAGCTGCTCAGTTACAGTTAGAGCAGCTAGCTAACCAAGTTAAAGTAACATCTTTACCTGTAATTGAAGGGCAAATGCCTGTTCAAATCGCGAAACGTGCGATGGAAGTTGCACGTTTAGAAGGATATGACGTTGTTATCTTGGATACTGCGGGTCGTCTGTCTATCGATGAAGCGTTGATGGAAGAAGTCCAAAATATTCGCGACGTCGCAAAACCAGTTGAAACCTTGTTGGTTGTCGATGCAATGACAGGGCAAGATGCGGTTCATACAGCCAAAAGTTTTAATGAAAAAGTTGGTATTACTGGCGTTGTGATGACTCGTATGGACGGGGACGCACGTGGTGGTGCCGCTTTGTCAATGCGTGCGATTACTGGTGCACCGATTAAGCTGGTTGGTATGGGTGAAAAAGTGGATGCGTTACAGGAATTTTATCCTGAACGTGTTGCCAGCCGTATTCTTGGTCTTGGGGATATTGCTGGCTTGGTTGAAAAAGCCAGCGAAACCATTGACCAAGAAGAAAGTGAGCGTCTTGCAAAAAAGATGCTTAAAGGCAAATTTGATCTGAATGATTATGCAGCTCAAATTGGTCAAATTAATAAAATGGGTTCTATTTCAAATATCATGGATATGATGCCTGGTATGGGCAAAATGAAAGAGAAACTCGGAGATAAAGAGTTAGATACCTCTATCCTGAAACGTCATCAGGCGATTATTTCGTCAATGACCAAAGCAGAGCGTAAACAACCTGCGATTATCAAAGCATCTCGTAAAAAACGTATTGCAGCAGGATCAGGGGTAACAGTTCAAGAAGTTAATCGTCTATTAAAACAATATGATCAGATGGCTTCTATGATGAAGCGGTTTAATAAACTGGGTGTTAAAGGTTTAATGCGTCAGGGATTATCCGCTCTTTTACCAAAAGGAATGACGCCACCACCCGGTGGTGGGATGATGCGTTAATTCTTTTTTAATTGTGGCTAGATATCTGGAGAGAAACAGTCAATGAGCCTTAAAATTCGTTTATCCCGTGCAGGGTCAAAGAAACGTCCTTATTATCACATCGTTATTGCTGATAGCCGTTCACCACGGGATGGCCGTTTCATTGAAAAAGTTGGATCTTATAATCCAATGTTACCAGCAGATCATGCTGAAAGAATTCGTTTGTTTGACGAACGTATTAAACACTGGTTATCACAAGGTGCTCAAGCAACCGATCGTGTTGCACGCTTCCTAGGAAATGCTGGTTTGGCACCTAAATTTGAATATCGTGAACAACCAAATCAGTCAGCCCCCAAGAAAAAAGCACAAGAACGTGCTGCGGCTGCTGCTAAAAAGAGCGAAGAAGCTGCTGCTTAATCGTTATTAAGTTATC